>NZ_JBHFNU010000088.1:0-95218 GCF_041929145.1 Aerosakkonema sp. BLCC-F183
CTTGCTTGAACATTGTTTCCAAGTTCAGGTAGAGGGTCATCTCTCCACAAGCGTTAATTTCGGTATGCCCTACCGTATTTGATACATAGCCAAGTATTTGCAATGCTTTAATTAGGATATTAATCGCAGCATTCTCATCCCGATCGCAAGGTGTATGAATGAGAGCAGACCCGAACTTAGCTTATGATTACCAAGTTGGCGGTAGCTTGCCCCTGGATGCACCTACCTACGTCACCAGGCAGGCGGACTTCGATTTCTACAAACACATGATGGCGGCAGAGTTCTGCTACGTCCTCAACTCGCGACAGATGGGCAAATCCAGCTTGCGGGTGCAGATGGTGCGACGCCTTGCCGCCAATGGCGTTGTTTGTGCTGTAGTTGACCTGACAGCGATCGGCAGTCAGAATATCACTCCCGATCAATGGTACGCAGGGATTACCTACACCTTGGCAAATAGTTTCAACCTTTTAGATAAAGTCGATCTTGGCGCTTGGTGGTGCGATCGCGAATTTCTCTCTCCCGTACAACGCTTGAGCGAATTTATCTGCGAAATCCTGCTAAAAGAAATTCCCCAAAAAATTGCTATCTTTGTCGATGAAATAGACAGCGTTCTCAGTCTCAATTTCAAAGTAGATGATTTTTTTGCTTTAATTCGTTCCTGTTTTGAAAAGCGTCACTATCATCCCGAATACAAACGCCTGATATGGGCGCTCTTAGGAGTAGCGACTCCCTCAGAATTAATTCAAGATAGAAGTCGCACACCTTTTAATATCGGTCAAGCGATTCGTTTGACTGGCTTTCAACTGCACGAATGCTTTGCTTTAGCCGCAGGATTAGCCCCCAAAGCCGACAATCCCAAGGCAGTGCTTAAAGAAATTTTAGATTGGACGGGTGGCAAACCTTTCCTCACTCAAAAGCTTTGTAAAATGTCGATCTCCTCTTCAAATTTTATTCGTGAAGGTGCGGAAGCAGAGGCGATCGAAAACCTCGTGAAAAATTGTATAATCGAAAACTGGGAAGCCCAAGACGAACCAGAGCATTTGCGGACGATACGCGATCGCCTCTTGGGGCGCGACCCCAACAGCAGTAAACTTTTAGCTTTATACCAGCGAATTTTGCTTGCCGGGGAAATTCCTGCTAATGACACTCCCGAAGAAATGGATTTGCGCCTGAGCGGTTTGATAGTCAAACAGCAAGGCAAGTTAAGGGTTTATAATAACATTTACAAGTTAATCTTTAACTCTAATTGGGTTCAACAAAAATTAGCAGAAAGACGACCTTACAAAGCAGATTTTGAAGCTTGGTTAGTTTCAGGTCGTCTGGATGAATCGCGATTCTTGAGAGGAGAAAAATTACAGGCAGCTTTAGCATGGGCAGCAGATAAAACATTAACTGCTCAGGACTATGATTTTTTGAATGGCAGTCAGAAAAAGGTCTTAGTCACAATCAAACAAAATAATTATTCTAGATATGATGAGAATCGCTCTACAAACAGCGATGCTCAGTTTTTATACGATCACTTCCTCTACTTAGTACAAAAAGAGTCACCGACGAAGTTAATTGACCGTTTTCGCAAGTTGTTTATCGACGGCATGGGTTATCCCGATCCAGAAATTGAAGCGGCTCTATACAGAGTTATCGCTTTTTTAGGTAACGAACAAGAATTTATCAATTTGCTCAACCGTTGCTGCCATATCCTCATCAATCGCTGGCAATTGCACTCGCACAAACAAAGTGCGATCGCTGACTTAGTGGCTTTGTTTAAAAATTCCTCCTCCCGTTTTATCTACTTAGCATCTCGTTCTCACTTAGTCAAGCGCTTGCAAGAGTTGCTATTACATTTCACTGCCAGTGAAGAGTATCACACTCTCCAACGTTTAGCGCAAGTTGTAGAGCCTAATCTGCTTGTAAATGTGGAAGAAGTCAATAATTATTTAGGGCAATTAATTGGCCGATATCCTTATTTGTATACTCATTATCTGCTACCTGAAAATAACTCTTACGAACACAGACAAACAATCCGAGAAATTCAACGCCAAAAGCAGCGCGAATATGAGCTAAATCTTGCTCAATATATGCCTTATTTGATTGGGCGAATGCAAATGAATTATTCTGTCTCATCAATACAAGGAACAGAATTTTCTCTCGCCAACCCCACCTTGCTAAGCGATGGAGAATTGTATTCGGCTATTAAGGAATTTGTCGGCAAAGTCGAAGAATCTTACACATACCGAGATTTGGCAAGAGTCTTCCTAACTCGTGTAGCAAGGGCGAAATCTTACCGAGCATTTAAAGCAGAGCTATACGAATACCTGATTGCTTCTATTGAGACGAAATACGGCAAGCATCAATTTAACGATCGCTTGTACAATCAATTAAAAAATACATTTCCGGAAAACGATAACCAAAAATTAGATGAATTTTTATTGATGCGGACTTGCAGCCAATTATTCAACTTTTTGGTGGAAAGTCCCCAGCACTCCAATTACTATCTTTTTATTGATATGATTTCTAATATGGGTACGCTCCGCACAATCGGCTTGTTGCTCAAAATCGTCTTGCTTTCCAGCAAAGTTAAACCGCATCTAGAAAAGCGATTTTCGCTTTTGTTTAATTACTATGAATCTAAAACTGTAAATGAAATCTTGTGGCTGGTCAAATCTCTGGAAAATTTAAATGTAGCTTTGGTAACTAATTTTGGTGCGTTGGATTTGTCTTTTATAGAACGCAATCTTATTTAAACAAAATTCAGCTACTTTAAGCAAATGGTTGATGGATTTAGAAAAAATTTGACAAAATGCGACTTCTCGATCTGAATCTATCTACCAAAAGAGGGATAGCACTTCAGAATTTACGAAAGAGAAACTCTCTCTAGAGAGCGGTTTAAACGATCGGCCAGATCGGGTACGAATAGGATATTAAATCTCATGGAGTTTGTATTCAATGAAACTGAATTTTGTGACAAAACGACTATCAACTGTTGGACAGTGGATGGTTACATCTCTGTTTTGCGTATCGGCGATCGCCTTCTTTTGGGTAGGAGCATTCTTCGCGAACAGCCCCGCAATGGCTGCACCTCTTACAAACGCGATCGCATCAGCAGATGTGGGCAGTCAGGCTCAAGGAAAAGCCAGTGAAGATGCTGGACGAACCAAGAATTTTGTCCGAGATGCGGCAGAGCAAGTTAAGGAAACGGCAAATAAAAATGCCAGTCGCGTTGAGCAAGCAACAGACAGCGATGGAAATTTCATCGAGCGCAAAGCTAAGAGATGCAGATCGAATTGAGAAACGCGCAAATGAAGACTCCGCTCGCACTCAAGAAGCAATAGATAACACCAAGAATGCTTTTGAAAGCGCTATTGATGGCATCAAAGATGCTTTTGGTAAGTAGAAAATAGTTACTAATTTGAAATATCGATGTACGTTGAAATATGTTCAATGTACATCGTTTGGTTTATTTCAGTATCAAAAAACAGCACAAAATGCTTACCTAAAATTTAAAATCGATTGATGGGAATTTCAATTACAAATTCTGTCCCCTTACCGAGTTCGGAATTACAATTTAACTGGCCACCATGTTTTTCGACTACAATCTGGTAGGAGATAAATAAACCCAAACCCGTACCGGAACCTACCGGTTTAGTGGTGAAAAAAGGCTCGAATATTTTAGAAAGGATAACTGGATTCATGCCGATACCGTTATCTGCGATCGCTATAGCTATGCGTTCTGAATTAATCTGATAAGTCCGAATCCAAATTGTTGGCTGTTGATTATATCCTTTCTTATATCCTTCCACCAAAGCATCAATAGAATTATTGAGCAGATTCATAAACACTTGGTTTAATTCGCCTGGGTAACAATTGATTAAAGGCAACTGCCCGTACTCTTTATTAACTTGAATTTCTGGAATTTTTCCTTGTTCTTCTTTCTTGGTACAAATCGGAGAATGCAGACGATGCTGTAAGATCGGTAGCGTACTATCGATACCGGAATGAATGTCCACTTGTTTGGCGGCGCTTTCATCGTGGCGAGAAAAATTCCTGAGCGATCGCACTATTTCGCTGATGCGTAATGCCCCCAGACTCATGGAAGTGAGTATTTTTGGCAAATCTTCTCTGATAAAGTCTAACTCTATTTCTTCGGTAATTTTTTTTACTTTCGCTGTTGGATTTGGGTATTCTCTCTGATATATCTGAATCAAATCCAGCAGATTTTGAATGTAATTACAAGTATATTCAACGTTGCCGTAAATGAAATTAATCGGGTTGTTAATCTCATGGGCAATCCCCGCTACCATCTGCCCCAAACCAGACATTTTTTCACTTTGAATTAGTTGAGCTTGAGTTTGTCGTAGCGAGTGCAAAGTCAGATGTAATTGCTGGGCTTGCTCTCTTAACTGCGCTTCCGATTGACGCAAAGCTTCTTCTGCTAATTTGCGATCGCTGATATCCTGTATAGTGCCAAACAGCTTAATCGTTTTACCTTCATAGTTTTTAATAGCCTGTCCTTTACCCACCACATATTTGATACAATCAGGACGGACGATCCGAAATTCTATTTCATAGGATTTTCCTTTATGAATAGCTGACTCTATTGCAGTATTTAAAAGTTTCCAGTCATCTGGATGAATCAACTGTTGGTGTTCTAAAAAAGTTGGCTCTAGTTGTTCTGGATGACGCCCGAAAATGCGAAATACTTCATCCGACCAAGTAATTTTATCTGCGATTAAATCGAATTCCCAATTACCTAAACGTGCCAATCTTTCAGCCTCAGCCAGACGAGCTTCTTTCGCTTTTAATTGCCGCGTGCGCTCTTCTACCCGCTGTTCCAGTTTATGGGAATAATCTTCTAATTGCCGATTGGCTGTGGCTAAATTTTCGTAAAGTAGCGCATTTTCTAATGAAATAGCAGCTTGAGTAGAAATTATGTTTAATATCTTCAACCTGTCCAAAGTAAAAGCACCGACAATCAGATCGTTTTCTAAGTAAAGAATAGCGATAAATTTGCCTTGATTAAAAATAGGCTGGCATAAAATAGATTTAGCTTTGTGCCTTACAATATAAGAATCGCTGGTAAATCTTCCTTGCGTGCTAGCATCACTTAAAACTACATTTGATTTTGTTCTCAACACATAGTTAATTACTGTTAATGGCAAATTTTGATTGGATTCCAATGGAATAGATTGTCGTACAACAACTTCTTCTGTATCTACGGATGCAACAGCTTCGATCGCTATTTTTTTACCTTTAGGTAAAAGTAAGAATCCTTTTCTAGCGCCGGCATTCTCTATCGAAATTTTGATTAAAGAAGCCAGTAGTTTATCTAACTGGATTTCTCCCGATATTGCTTGCGTTGCTTTTACCACTGTAGCCAAATCCAGCATTGAATCTGTGGAATTATTCACAGTAGTTGCAGTGGATATTGTCGAAAATTGGTTGCTGGATTGCATCAAGTTTAAATTGGGAGCTTCTGTGCGGTAAATTAGATCTGGATATCTTGAGTCCAAATCTTTAAGTTTTGCCACCGCACCCCAGCGCATATAGGCATAGTAAGCATCAGTCATGTATGTTTTAGCAATTTTTTGTCTGCCAAGTCCCAAATGAAACTCTGCGGCTAGTTCGCAAGCTAAAGCTTCTTCTTGCACATATCCTTGTTTGATAGCGCCGTGGATTGCTCTTTCATACAAATCCATTGCTTTTTCATTTTGCCCCAAAGCTTTGGCTTTCTCTGCTTCTACTAGATCGTATTTATGCTGAAAGTTACAGGGAGCAAAAGATGCCCAATTTTCTAACATTTTTTGGTTTTCTTCCATAATTTCCAGTTGGGTATTTGTTTGCGGGTACTGTGCTAAGATAGCCAGAGATTGGTAGAAATTGAGTTCGGAAACGTAGTGTGTGCCGCCAACAGAGGAGATGTGCTGTTTTGCTAATGCGGCATTAGTAACGGCTCCGTCATATTGTTTAAATAAATACAAAATAATTGTTTTAGCTATGTAGAGAATGGCTAGCAAGCTATCATGATGAGTTTCTTGTAAATATAGCAAAGTTTCTTGTTCATTTAAAGCATCCCCAATCAAAATACAGTTATCGATCGCACCTCCTCTTAGGTTTAATACAAATTGTTTCCATATTTTTAGTGCGATCGAACTACTATTTTGTTTGAAACTGTCAACCAATTCAATGTATTTAGAGCATCTTTCTTCGACTAACTCTAAATTTATACCACCAAACAAAGAAAAGGTACAATAGTGGAGGGTAGAGTCGCAGGTATAATCTATATCTCCAGTTTCAAGACCGCTTTGAATTCCTTCAATTAGAGGATCTAGTATTTCGAGAAATGGTTCTTTCCAGTGCCTAACCATTGTATTAAATAAGAAATAAACTTTACATTTTAGCTCTTTAGCATTAAACCGATCCAACAGTTTTACGCTGAGTTTGCCAAATTGGTATCCATCGTTAAAATTAAACAATACTGCACTCATGAGTTTGGCATATTCTGCATATACCAGTGGAGCTAAAGGAGAGTTACCATATTCAATACATAGCTCGACCATTTTAAAAATAACTAATAAATAAAGATGGGGAGATGTCACATAAACTGGAATAGCGATCGCAGATAAAATTCGGAGTGCCGCCATTTTATCTAGATCTGTCATTAACGGGAGATTTTGTAAATCTTGAATATGCTTAATTTTTCCGTTTAATTGCTCGTAAAGAATGTCTGGTAAGTTTTTTTCAGTTTCTAATTGATTGTCCAGAGTAACTCCTAGCATTGCTAAAACTTCCAAGCCTGTGTCTCCAGCTTGGAGCATTTTATTTTGATAATAATACAACTCAATTAATTTGTAGTAAATTTTAACTTTGTCAAGCAAACTTTTGGCTTGCAATAAAACTATTTTGGCTAAGTTTTCCGCTTCTTCAAAGTGGGAGTTAAGGTATTGCGCTTCTACTGCTGACTCATAAATTGCCAAGGTCAAGTCGTAGCAATCTTCCCAACAATCGTCAGCTAAAAGTTCCAAAGCAACATTCAAATACCTAAGTGCGGCTTCGTAAGCAGTTGCGGCTTTAGCTTTTTCAGCAGCGACATAATTAAGATGAGCTAGTTCGCATTTTTCGGATACTTCGGTAATTAAATCTACTCCGAAATTAAGTTGATTTACCAGTGCGAAAATATTTTCTTTTTGTTGTTCTGGCGTAGTATGTTTTAGTAAGAGTTGACCGATCTGGAAATGAGTAGATTTTTTTTCTGTTTCTGGAATTAGAGAATAAGCTGCTTGCTGGACGCGATCGTGCAAAAATTTATAGGGTATGTGCAAAGAATTACCAGCATTGAAAACGATATCATCAAGTTGTTCGTTAGCCGATATTTCTGGCACGAAAAACAAAGGTATTTTGTAAGCATCGTTTAACGGCAAAATTAAGCCTGCTTGCAGTGCTGACCAAAGTAGTGCCGAGGTAATTAAAGGAGATTCTTCATTGACGATCGCCAGCACATCTAAACTAAAGCGATTGCCGAGACAAGCAGCCAATTTTGATACTTTTTGGCTACTTTCTGGCAGTTTTTCAATCTGGCTTGTGATTAACTCAATCACCGTTTTATCAGTAATCCCAATTGCTTGAATTTCTTCAATATCCCACTGCCACTGCCGCTTATTGAAGTTATAGACAATCAGCTTTTCTTGATAAAGATTTTTGAGTAATTGAATTAAAAAGAAGGGATTGCCTTGAGTTTTACTGTACAAAAGCTCGGCTAAAATTTTGACTCTTTGTCTAGAATCTGGGTTGACAAAAGTATCGGCGATTAATTGCTTGTAATCATCTATTTTCAGAGGTTTTAGGGTAATTGTCGTCAAACAATCGTTAGTTTCTCGAATTTTATCTAATGTATCGATTAAGGGATGAGTGGCGCTTACTTCGTTATCTCGGTAAGCACCGATGACCAGCAAGTATTGACTATCGGGATCGGTCATCAGCAGGTAAATTAAATTGAGCGATGCGGAATCTACCCACTGTAAATCGTCCAAAAAAATAACTAAAGGATGGGATTTTTGGGTAAAAACATGAATGAATTGCTTGAACACCCGATTAAATCGATTTTGGGATTCGGTTAACCCGAGTTGCGGTACTTCTGGCTGTTCGCCAATAATTAATTCTAGTTCGGGAATAACTTCGGTGACAATCCTGCCTTGCTCTCCTAATGCAGCGAGAATTTTTTGTTTCCAATTTTCTATTTCTGACTGACTTTCTGTTAATAGCAACCGCATGAGTTCGGTAAAAGCTTCAATTAAAGCAGCATAAGGAATATTGCGCTTGAATTGATCGAATTTACCAGAGATAAAATAGCCGCGCCGTCTCACAATCGGTTTGTGGATTTCATGGACTAAGGCAGATTTGCCGATTCCGGAATAACCTGTTACGAGAATCGTTTCTGCGTTGCCGTTGCAGATGCGATGGAAAGATGCTAAAAGTTGCTCAACTTCTGCCTGCCGACCGTACAGTTTTTGCGGGATAAGTAATTGGCTGGATAAATCTTCTCTACCGATGGTAAAATATTCAATTTTACCTGTCTTTTCTAGCCGATCCAAACAATTTTCTAAGTCCACTTTCAGACCTTCTGCGCTTTGGTAGCGGTCTTCAGCGGTTTTTGCCATCAATTTCATTACAATGTCAGAAAGCACTTGAGGAATGTGGCTATTTATCTCTACTGGCGGTACTGGTTGAACTGCGATATGGCAGTGAATTAATTCGAGAGCGTCAGTGGTTTTAAATGGTAGTTCTCCTGTGAGCATTTCATAAAAAGTAGCACCTAAAGAATAAAAATCGCTGCGATAATCAATGCTACGATTCATCCGACCAGTTTGTTCCGGTGGCATATAAGCAAGAGTGCCGGAGAGTTGATTGGGATGACTGTTATTTTGGGTTTCTTTTGATAGGCTGCTCGCAATGCCAAAATCGTTGAGCTTTACCTGCTTTGTTGGCAAATTTATCAGTATATTGTGCGGTTTAATGTCTTTGTGAATTATCTGATTTTTATGTATTTCGGCTAGCGTTGATGCTAATTTAATCCCGATTTCTAAAATTTCTTTGATATGAAGCGATCGCAAATAAATTATTTCCCGAATAGAGACACCTTGAAAATACTCTAGAACCAATATAAATTTATTACCAAACTCTTTGATTTCTAGAGCTTTAACAATACCTTTTATATTTAAATCCTTAGTGATTTTATACTCTTGTCTTAAGCGGGTAACTTGTTCTATTCTAGGATGTTCGCTAGCGATCATCTTGAGAATTACAGGCTGTTGGTCTGACTCTCGGAACGCTTGATAAACGATCGTGTGTATACCTTGATAAATTTTTGAAATGACTTGATAACCAGGAATATGAAGCATAGTTTAGTACCGATTTTGTGTATGCAAAAGCTTCAAATGTTTGTTCGTTAGTTTGAATTTGACAGCGTACTTGAGCAGATGCGAAACAGAGACGGTGAGCTATGCGATCGCCATTTTAGAGAAGATTCAAAACTTCTTAATTTGGCTTGCTTTTAGATTTGCCATAAATTGTCTAATTTTACCTAAAAATAGATAAAATTATGTTGGTTAAAAAAGTTTATCCTGCTCGTTTATAAACACGAGAAAATGGAAAATTTTTAGCAGGAGATTGGGTATTTATGAACGTGTCGATCGAACTGGTATTCTAATTTGACAAATTTAGCACCTGATTTACCTCTTCTGGCTTGAGAAAGACAACGCGGAATAGCATTTTTTGCGCTCTTTGGCTGATGATATGCCACTCTCTACTAGCAAAGTTTAAATAGTCTTCTAGGTGGGCAATTTTTGACATATCGTATGCGCGAATTATTTCTTGTTTAAATCTCCTAATACCAGTAACGATCGATGACCATTCTAGACTGAGGGACTTGTGAGATTCAAGTATGTAATTTGTGGTTTCGCACAATGACTCAAAATGCTCTGCTAGACTATTTGCCAAGACAATATCTGTGTATATTCCTGGATTTTGTTGGTAATTTTTCCGCAGTTTATTACTATAATCGACGAGAGCGCTACCGATATGGATTAATGCTCCCGATCCGGCAATAATTACCGATATCGCACCCACGATAATTGATATTGCCGTCGTATTTGAGGTCAGAGCGGTAAGAGACTCAAATCCTATTATTCCTGCACCGCTAATAATCAACAATGATGCAGCGAGAACACCAGTAATCTTTTTCTGTATTTCTTGTTGAAGAGCTTTGCTTGGATCGGGAAGTTTGTCAAGTACTTCGATTGGATTGCTGATATTTTGCTTTAATCGTTCCAATTCAAAATTAAATTTCTCCTTATCGAGTATAATTCGAGCATTAAAATCATGTAATGCTGTTACCATCTGCTGAGCAGCATCTTTTCTTTTTTTTGCTTCCATCTCTAATTTATCTAATAAAGGGATTAGGCGATCGAAAGGATCATTTTGTTTAGTTGTTTTGGCAGCCATATCAAAAAAATCAACATAAAACTCTTGAAATAATTGGGCAAAACCATCGATATCTGATATGGCTGAAATAATAGAAGGTGTCAGGGAATTTAAAATATAATTTGCGTGCCGATCGCATAATTGTCGATAAAAATTTAAATCGCTAGCAATTGCTTGATGACCGTGCAAATTAAAGTATAATTCCGATTGCTCGAGTATTCGTGTGGCGTATGTTTGCATTAATAGCAGAGCGCCGCTTGTTTTTGAGATATCGTCCTTTATGTATCTGGGTACGAGGAGGTTGTTAGCTACTTTTGATGAATTGATTGTTCTCGATAAAGTCATGGCGATTACCCTTTTTCATTCAATTTAGAGAAGATACGATCTGCCTGATTCTTTTAAAAGCGGCTATAAAGCTTAGATCTGACGCAAGTGTTACAAGACAGAAACAGATTTCTAGGTATGTTGTTGAGTTTTAGCGATAAAGCTCAACAATAGACATCTCCAAAAATTCTTGTGGGGTAGGCATTCTGCCTGCCTTTGATATTCTTTTTTGGAGAGGTCTAATAGACCTTTGTGCGATCGCACACTCGTTCCTTCCAGCAAGCGCGTAAACTTTTGTCTAGCTTGCTTTTATTGGTTCAGTGAAAACACTGTATTTAGTTTGCACCACCTCACCGGATTGCACCACTCAACTTTTGCTATTTAAGATCGCAAGTTAAGATCGCAAGTTAACATTTGTCTGGATTATTTAATCAAACTCGCTGCTGGCTTGGGTTTTGGGGATGATAAACTTTTTGGGATCGTGAAAGTTGAGCTCCTTAACTTGCTAAAATTTTTCTTATCTTGGGAAATCGAGTGCGATCGCATGATACTCTTGCAACATCAACACAAAGAAAAGCGCAAACGCGGTGTAATCCTTACCCTACAAGGATTGCAGAAGTTAGAAGCAGCTAAAGCCGAGTCAGAATCGAAGGACAATAACGGCAATCGGTATACTCTGGAACAAATGAGCGATCGCACGCGGTTAGCCATCAATACCGTGATGAAGATCTACGCTCGCGAAATAGGGGTCGATCGCAGCACGCTGAAAAGGTGCTTCAGCGCTTTCAATCTCGTTTTGGAGCAAAATGATTATTCCTGGGTGTTTCCGCAAGGTGAGGAAGTGGAAGAACCGGAAATCCCACCACCACCAGAAAAAGAAGAAAAAGACATCGAGCCGGAATTACCGGGGGGTCAAGTTCCCCTCAACTCGCCTTTTTATGTGGAGCGCGACTCAATTGAATCTGAGTGTTACAAGGCAATTTTGCAACCGGGAGCGCTGATTCGCATCCAAGCTCCCCGGCGGATGGGGAAATCTTCCCTGATGGCGCGGATTCTCCACAAAGCCGCCGAGCAAGGTTATCGGACGATTACGATCGATTTTCAGTTGGCGGATAGAGAAATTTTTCAAGATTTGGATAAATTCTTGCGGTGGTTCTGCGCTAACGTCGGTTTGGGATTGCAACTTCGCAATCAGATAGAGGATTATTGGGATGAGCTTTTTGGCAGTCAGGTTAGCTGCAAGATGTACTTCGAGCAGTATTTGTTGACCAGCACAACTAAACCTGTAGTGTTAGCGTTGGACGATATCGATCGCTTGTTTCCCTATCCTAACCTGGCGAGCGACTTTTTCGGACTTTTGCGAACTTGGCACGAGGAAGCCAAAAATCGGGAAATTTGGCGAAAACTGCGTTTAGTTGTGGTACACTCCACTGAGATATATATCCCGCTGACTGCCAATAAATCGCCCTTTAATGTAGGACTGCCGATCGAATTACCGCCATTTAACAGCGAGCAAGTGCAGGATTTGGCGAAACGGCAAGGACTGGATTGGTCAGCTGAAAATGCTAAACAACTGACGACTTTTGTAAACGGAAATCCCTATTTAGTACGATTAGCTCTTTATCATATCGGGCGCGGCGATGTCACCCTAGAGCAAGTTTTGCAAACCTCTAGTATCTCAGCGGGAATTTATGGCGATCGCCTACAGCGAGAACTGTGGAACCTACAACAGGAGCCTGATTTACTAGCAGCTTTCGTGCGAATTGTCAACAGCAGCACACCTGTGGAGTTAGATTTAGTGCAGGCATCTAAGTTACAAAGTATGGGGTTGGTAAATTTACAAGGCAATTTGGCAACGGTAAGTTGCGAGTTGTACGGGCAATATTTTCGCGATCGCTTTCGTAGCAATTGAGCGGATTTTTCAGGTTTAGCTATGGGCAAGAAACCCGGTTTCTTGCACTGGTGCAAGATGTGAGTTAAAGAAACTTAAGGTACTTTGCCAAACAATGTAGCTTTTGATACATTGTTTCTTTACTCGTAGATGAAAAGTTTAATTTTATTAAATATGTGTAATAGGAGAAAAAAACCTGGTAATGTGATTTCATCTTCTTCTGAAACTAGAGACAAAAAAGCCATGTATGGAGAGGAATATGGCTTCTGCACGCTGGGGCGATATGCCATCCGGCACGCTACGCAAAGGCGAAACTTTAGCTGACATGAACCGAAGAATAAAACAAAACCCTGACGATGCTAAGGCTCTGGCTCATCGTGGTGAAAACTATCGGCTGACGGGACAGTTTGAAGCAGCTCTAAACGATTTTAATCGATCGATCGAGTTGGAGCCTGATTATGCTTGGGCTCACGCACACCGGGGCGAAACTTATCGGCTGATGAAATGCTACGAGGAAGCCATAGCTGATTTGAGCCGTTCTCTCGCACTTAACCCCAAACACGCCTGGACGCTTGCACACCGAGGCGCGAGTTATTACCAATTAAAGCAATACAGGAATGCTTTAATTGATATTAATCAAGCCATCGGCTTGCAGCCTGATTACCCTTGGGCGCTTGTTTACCGGATTAACCTTTATATAAGAATGGGGAGCTATGAAGAAGCATTAGTAGATTTCGATCGAGCGATCGCTCTTGACAAGACTATCATTGCCCATTGGCCTGGTGAGCGCGGATTGCTACTCAGTTATATGGGGCGATATGCGGAAGTAATTTCTTGTTGCGAACAAGGATTAAAGGATAACTCAAACGACTATATTACTCTGTATACCCTTGCTGTTGTCAAAGCACGCTTCGAGGGTAGGGCGGCGGCGCAAACAGAGATCGAAACAACGCGAAACGTTTTACAAGCGGTCAAAGATCGATCCAAACGTGCTGGTGTTGTTTACAGATTAGGTGGTTTAGCTGCTCTTGAGGGCGACTGGGATCTGGCATTGAACTGTCTCCAAGAAGCTATTTCTTTAGACAATGAGCCACTGGAATTAGCCCGTCGCGACGTAGCTTGGCTTGAGTTACGGGAACATCCACGTTTTCAATCATTAATTAATCAGGAGGGTTAACTTGAGTAGCTATGGAGAAATTCTGGCCAACTTGAATGAAACTATCGCATATAATCCCAACGACATTAAAGCGATCGCCCATCGGGGAGACATCTACCGCTTACTTAAAAAGTATGAAGAAGCACTAGCTGATTTTAGCCGAGCGGTTGGACAAAATCCCATCTACGTTTGGGCTATTGCCCGCCGAGGGGAAGTATACCGCATGATGAAACGCTATCCCGAAGCCCTAGTTGACTTCGATCGGGCTATTGAATTAAAATCTGACTATGCTTGGGCGATCGCTCATCGAGGCGTAACTTATCGCTTCATGGGACATCGTTATTACGAAAAAGCTTTAGCGGATTTTAGCCGCTCTATTGAATTAAAGCCAGACTATGCTTGGGCAATTGCTTACCGCGCTCGCATTAATGATATGCTGAGACGGTATGAAGAGGCGTTAGTAGATTTCGACAGAGCGATCGCCCTCGATCGAACCCTGTTTAACGATCGGCTTAGCGAGCGCGGGATGTTACTCAGTTATTGCGGGCGATATGCTGAGGCGATCGATTGTTGCCGAGAAGCGTTATTAGAGAATTCTGACGATAGTTTTGCTCTTTACAACATTGCTGTATTCAAAACTCGCTGGCAAGGATTAGTTGAGGCTCAACCAGATATCAATACAGCGCGAAGCGCATTACTAGGTCTAGTAAATTCTGAAGCGCGAGGTATAGTTCTTTACCGATTAGGAGGTTTAGCTGCCCTGGAAGGCAAGACCGAGCAAGCGTTGAATTATCTTCAAGAAGCCATCTTACTTGATGATGAAGCGATCGAGTTTGCACCGCACGATATAGCATGGCTGGAACTGCGAAGTTCTCCTAAGTTATTAATGCTAATTGCCGAACACAACTAGAAACATAATTTCAATGTAGAGAACTCAAGTTAGTTGCTCGATCAGTTTTTTGAACAATCACTCAACACATAAGGAGACACACAATGGGCAGAAAAGAAGCCATATCTAAAGCCAGAGAAGGAGAGAATTTGCGGTTGATGGCTAGGTATAATGAAGATGAGTATATTGAGGATAACATCAGTCAAATACTTAACAATGCAGCACAGTATTTTGAACAAGCAACTGTAGCGGATAGCACCTATGCGTGGGCGTGGGCTCACTGGGGTGCAACTCTCTCTTACTTAGGCGGTATTGAGAAACGCCTAAATCCTAGTAAATCTCACTTTTACAACGAAGCAGACAAAAAGTATGAGAAGGCAATTCAATGCAATCCTAATTATGCCTGGGCTTTGGCGCATCGGGGTGAAAACAAGATTTGGTGGGCTATAGACCAAAAAACCAGAAGCATATATAAGAACGTAAAAATTCTTTTAACGGACGCAGAACAGCATTTGAACCAAGCGATCGAGATCGACACAAACTATACTTGGGCTTACGTCCGAAGGGGTTTCCTCTACCGCTTTCTTGGGCTACTCAATGGAGAGGACGGTGGAGGACAAGGCACACAACAACAGCCATACTACGATAAAGCAATACAGGATTTCGATAGAGCAATTCAGTGCAATGATAAGTATGCCTGGGCGAGGGCTTTTCGGGCTGTAGTTCATAGGCAGAAAGCTCGCGCTTTGCAAGACGCTGGACTTATCGAAGAATCACGACGAGAATGGGAGCTTACCTATCAAGATGTAGAGATAAGCTTAAAAACTTATGCAAAAGTTTTTAAACGGCCTGAAGTTTTAGACCTTGGCGATCTGTTTCTTCCTCCGTATGAGAATCCTAGAGAAACCTATAGTTTTGATGAGTCGCCTTCTGGACAGTACGCTGAGCTTGCACTCCATGCTTATGAGGAAGGGTATGAGCGCCTCAACAAAGAGGAAATTGATAGAGTGTTAGCAAAGATAGCTGAGGAGTGGGCTAGCGTCGATCGATAAAATAATTCACTTTTAGTGTCGTGTTGAAATTATTCTCAAATTGTTAGGAGACATATCGACTATGAGCAAACTACTCAATTTTTTGACCGATATCGCCATTAATCCCAAACAGCAGATAGCATTTGCTCAGCAGCCTAAAACCGTGACAGATGCGTTCGGATTATCTGAAATGGACAAGGCGTTGATTGAGAGCAAGAGTCGTACAAAAATTACAGCTTTCTTTGCCGATAACCTTACTCCATTGGCAGAAATTTGCAACGATCCTAACCCAGAAGATCCTTTTCCCGATCCAGACCCCGAACCAGAGCCCGAACCTTCTAAAGAAAATTAACTTAAGATGAATGTTGACATCCTTTCCAGGCTACCGAATCACCGAAAAACTCTATGAGAGTGCCAATTCCTTTGTCTATCGTGGATATCGGATAGAAGATTCGCAACCGATCGTACTCAAAATTCTCAAACCAACCTATCCCTCACCGGAAAGAATAGCTTGGTTTAAGCGAGAGTATGAGACGACACAATCCTTCACTCAAAAAGGAGTGGTAAAAGCCTATGGCTTAGAAAACCATTTGTATCAGTGGATAATGGTGTTGGAAGACTTTGGCGGTGAATCTCTCAATAGTGCAATCCCGAACCAACCGTTTGCTCTCGCTGAGTTTCTCCCACTTGCCATTCAGGTTGTTGAAATTTTAGGTCAAGTACATCAGCAGCACGTTATCCACAAAGATATTAACCCATCGAATATTGTTTTCAATCAGACCACTAGACAAGTCAAACTAATTGACTTTGGCATCTCTACAACACTTTCACGCGAAAACTCAACATTTCGCAATCCGAATTTGTTGGAGGGGACACTGGCCTATATCTCGCCCGAACAAACTGGGAGAATGAACCGGGCGATCGATTATCGAACTGATTTTTACTCACTGGGGGTGACATTCTACGAGTTACTGACAGGTCAATTACCGTTTCCTATCCAAGATGCACTGGAATTAGTGCATTGTCATCTTGCCAGACAACCAGAGCCACTGCACGAATACAAACCAGATATTCCGCCAGTAATCTCAGAGATAGTTCTGAAGTTAATGTCCAAAAATGCTGAAGAGCGTTACCAATCAGCACATGGGCTAAAAGCAGATTTAGAAGAATGTTTGCGACAGTGGCAGGCTAAAGGACAAATTGACCTTTTCCCACTCGGTCAGCAGGATGTTTCTGACAAGTTTCAAATTCCGCAAAAGCTGTATGGACGAGAACGGGAAATTGAGACATTGTTAGCTGCTTTCGTTCGCGTAGCGTGTCCGGAGGACAATCGCGTTAGCCAGGGAACTAGCGAAATGATGCTGGTGTCCGGGTATTCCGGCATTGGCAAGTCAGTCTTAGTGCAGGAAATCTATAAGCCTATTACTCGCGAGCGCGGTTACTTTATCTCCGGTAAATTTGACCAGTTTCAACGCAATATTCCCTACGCCTCACTCATCCAAGCATTTCGCTCATTGGTGCTACAACTGATAATGGAAAGTGAGGCAGATATTGCCACTTGGAAAGAAAAACTTCTAGCGGCTTTAGGTTCCAATGCACAGGTAATAATTGAAGTTATTCCTGAAGTGGAACTAATTATTGGTTCGCAACCTGCTGTCCCTGAACTACCACCGAAAGAAGCAAAAAACCGCTTTAACCTAGTCTTTCAAAACTTCATTAAAGTATTTACCCGTCAAGAACATCCACTGGTACTTTTCCTAGACGATTTGCAATGGGCAGATGCGGCTTCATTAAAATTAATCGATCTGTTAATGACGGCAGCAGATAGTAAATATCTATTTTTGATTGGAGCTTATCGGGATAACGAAGTTAATGCAGTTCATCCCTTAATGTTAACTCTAAATGAAATCGAGAAAGCCAAAGTAACAGTCAATCGGATTTCGCTTTCGCCTTTAGGCTTGCCACACATTACCGAGTTAATTAACGATATTTTTCACTGCCAATCAGCAACCGCCCTATCTTTAGCTGAATTGGTGCTAACCAAAACAGGTGGTAATCCTTTTTTTATCGGTGAATTTTTAAAGTTTTTGTATGCCGAAGCATTAGTCATTTTTAATTATGAACGAGCTGCTTGGCAATGGGATTTAGGACAAATACAAGCCCAACAAATAACCGATAACGTAGTAGAATTGATGGTGGCTAAGGTGCAAAAATTACCACCACAGACACAAGCTGTTTTGAAATTAGCAGCTTGTATGGGAAACAAATTTGACTTGAAGCAGTTGGCAATTGTTTATGAGAAAGCAGCACGAGAAACAGCAACGGATCTTTGGGCAGCGATCGCAGAAGGCTTAATCTTACCACTGAATGATGCCTACAAATTGATAGAAATGGATGTGGCAGCTCTGTCCGAGCAGTTAGCGGTAGAATACAAGTTTGCCCATGACCGAATTCAGCAAGCGGCTTATTCCCTCATTCCTCAAGCAGATAAACAATCGGTACATCTGCGAGTCGGTCAATTGTTAATAAAGAATACGTCGCCAAGGGAACTTGAAGATAATCTATTTGATATTGTTAACCAATTGAACATCGGTCAGATGCTAATTGACCAACAAACTGAACGGGATGCTTTAGCGAATTTGAATCTACAGGCAGGGAAGAAAGCTAAAGCTTCAGCAGCCTATCAACCAGCATTTAACTATTTTAAATTTGGTCTGGATCTGCTAGAGGAAGGCAGTTGGCAAAGGCAGTACGATCTAACACTAGAACTCTATGTAGAAGCAGCAGAGGCAGCTTACCTGAGTACCGATTTTGAGGAAATGGAGCGCTTAACGGAGATAGTCCTGAAACAAGCCAAGACGCTGCTAGACAAAGTAAAAGTCTACGAAATTTCTATCCAAGGGTATGGGGCAGAGAACAAACACCTGGAAGCTGTTAACACTGCGCTCAAAGTGCTGAAGTTGTTAGGAGTGGTCTTTCCAACACAGCCAAGTCTGGCGAATACGATGCTTACTCTGGAGGAGACACAGTTAATTTTAACAGGAAAAGCGCCCTCGGACTTAATTGACCTGCCAACAATGACCGATCCGATCGCACTAGCAGCCATGCAGATTATGACCATTGTATGGAATTCTGCTTACATAACAGTGAATGAACTGATTCCCCTGATTGCCTGCAAACAAGTTAATCTTTCGGTTACGAAAGGCAACGCACCCGAGTCAGCTTTTGCATACGCTAACTATGGATTGATTATCTGTGGCAACGGACAGATTGATACAGCATATCAACTAGGTCAGCTAGCTTTATATCTGTTAGAACGGTTCAATGCCAAAAAACTTCAAGCTAGAATCCACGTTTTCTGTAACTTTGTAAGACATTTGAAAGAGCATCTCAGGAAAGTGTTGCTATACGAGTTAGAAGCCTATCAAAGCGGACTGGAAAGCGGAGATTTTGAATTTGCTGCCGGTGGTGCAATGGGTTACTGCATGATGTCTTATTTGAGTGGCAGGGAATTGTTAGAACTCGAACGAGAACAGGCAACCTACAATCAAGCTATTACTCAACTCAAGCAAGAAGGATTCCTTCATTGGCATCAAATATTTTGGCAGGTAGTCCTAAACTTGATAGGACGGTCTGGAGAGCCGTCTTGTTTAATTGGTGAAGTATACGATGAGAGGAAAATGGTGCCGCTTCATCTTAAGGTCACAGATAGAACCGCAATGCTTCACTTGTATACTAATAAACTTACTCTGTGTTATCATTTTTATGAGTTTCAGCAAGCAGTTGAAAATGCAGTTCAGTTGGAAGAATATATAGTTAATGCGTCAACAACTTGCTTTGCTCCTCCAGCCTATTTATATGATTCGCTAGCTCGGTTAGCAGTTTTTCTTAATGCCTCAGAGACAGAACAAAATCGCATTCTTGAAAAAGTCACTGCCAACCAAGAAAAGATGGAACTATGGGCGAAGCACGCTCCCATGAATTACCTACACAAATTCTATCTAGTCGAAGCAGAACGCGATCGCGTATTAGGCAACGATAAAGATGCCAGAGAATATTACGACAAAGCGATCGCCCTAGCCCAGGAAAACGAATATCTCAACGAAGAAGCCCTCGCTTACGAACTAGCAGGAAGATTTTATTTAGCCAGAAATCAAAATCATCTTGCTCGTCACTATTTGCAAGATGCCCACTATGCCTATCAGCGTTGGGGCGCTGTAGCGAAAGTAAAAGATTTGGAAGCGCGATACCCGCAGTTTTTAGCTCTCCAGTCGGTTGGTTCAACTCAAAATACCAAAAATTCGATTACCACAACATCTGGAAGAGCGGGCGAAACCTTGGATTTTGCCGCCGTAATGAAAGCATCCCAAGCTATCTCCGGCGAAATCGTTCTAGAACAATTGTTAAACCAGGTGATGCAAGCTGCGATCGAAAACGCAGGCGCAGAAAAAGGTTTTCTCATCCTGGATAAAGGCGGGAATTGGGTTATAGAAGCCCAAGCAGCCGTAGAGTCGGGAGCATCCCGATTGGGTAGTGCGAGCGTCTCGCTCGCTACTGAATTGAATAGCGAGCGAGACGCTCGCACTCCTGAAAAAAACGTCTTTTTGCCAAAACGGGATGCTCCCGTAGAGGGCGATCGCATTACCATTTTACAATCCATTCCCGTAGATTCTGTAGACCCTGCAACTGGAATTCCCCTCCTATCAACCGCCATCGTTAACTACGTCGCTCGCAGCCAGGAAAACGTAGTATTAAATAACGCCACCGAAGAAGGACAATTTACCCGCGATGCTTACATTATCGCTACTCAAGCCAAATCGATCCTCTGCACTCCCCTACTCGATCGCGGCAAACTAACAGGCATCCTCTACCTAGAAAATAACCTCGCGATCGGCGCATTTACCCCCCAACGAGTCGAAACTTTAAAAATCATTGCCGCTCAAGCCGCCATCTCCATTGAAAACGCTCAACTCTACGAACAATTAGAAGATTATAACCGAACTTTGGAGCAAAAAGTAGAAGAACGCACCAAAGAATTGTCGCACACCCTGGAAATTCTCAAAGCAACTCAAGCCGAATTAGTAATCGAAAATGCGCTGCTCAGGAGTGCAGACGAACCGCCGAATTACGATTACCAAGTAGGCGGAAGTTTGCCCATCGATGCACCTACTTATGTAGTGCGATCGGCAGACCGACATTTATACAAAGCTTTAAGACTCGGACAACTTTGTTACATCCTCAATACCCGACAGATGGGTAAATCCAGCTTGCGCGTCCAAATCATGAAAAAGATGCAAGCAGAAGGCTTTGCTTGTACTGCGATCGACATTTCCGTAATTAGCAATCCCCAGGCAACTTTAGAACAGTGGTATGCAGGTTTTGCTTACCTCCTAGTCAGTGGTTTGCAACTATTAGATAAAGTGAATATCCGCGCTTGGTGGCGCGATCTCCAAATATTATCTCCCCCACAACGTTTATCAGAATTTATCAACGAAGTCTTGTTACCTAATATTTCCGAAAAAATTATTATTTTCATCGATGAAATCGATAGCATACTCGACCTTCAGTTTGACAGCAGTGCATTTTTTGGCATCATCCGCACTTGCTATAACAAACGCGCTGACAGTTCCGACTATCAGCGTTTGAATTTTGTTCTGTTAGGCGTAGCGACTCCTTCCCAACTAATTCAAGATAAAAACCGCACTCCTTTTAATGTCGGTCAAGCAATTCAACTCAAAGGTTTCCAAGCGCATGAAGCGCAACCTTTACTGCAAGGATTGACCAAACGAGTCACCAATCCCCAAACCCTACTCACAGAAGTAATCGCCTGGACGGGAGGACAGCCTTTTCTCACCCAAAAAGTCTGCAAGTTCATTTGCACTTCCGACTCTCCCATCCCCACTAACGATGAAGCAGCTTATGTGGAAGAATTAGTGCGATCGCATATTATCGAAAATTGGGAATCCCAAGACCAACCAGAACATTTGCGAACAATACGCGATCGGATTCTCAAAGATAAACAGCGTGCGATCGAACTGCTCGAACTTTACCAACAAATTTTACATACTGGACAAATTGTCGCGCTTGATAATTCCGCAGAAACAGAATTAATCATGTCCGGCTTAGTAGTCAAGCGAGACGATTATCTCCAAGTCAATAACCGTATTTACCAATTGGTATTTGACGATCGTTGGGTAGAGAAACAAATCAATCTTCTTTAATCTTTTAACTCGATTCGCGATCGCCTACCCGGCTTTCCTCTACCTGCCTAATTTCGCGTTCTAAAAAATAATTCAATAAAGTTCGTAACAGAACGATCGCACCCAAATTTAAAATATCTTGGCGAGTGGGCGCAACTGCCGTGCGAAGGATATCGCTAGCAACCGTAAATTCCAATCCCAACGTCAGCACACGCCCCAATTGCAACCGGATCGACTCCGTAGAATCAATATGCTGTCGCCCTCGCGAAAACAATTGACGAAAATAAGCCGCAATTCCGCGAATAACCGCACCTCCAATCACCACCGCAGCCGCAATTTCTGCCCCTGCTGCTAAATAGCCAACAATCAGCTTAAGCGATGACTCCAGCGGCGTACTCAAAACTTCTGCGTCACTTTCTTCCACATTCAAACTCAAGAGGAGAACCAACCCAAAAATTAATCCCAGCGGCAATATAATATTTAGTAAAGAATCGCGTATCGGCTCTCGTTTCATGGAATTTTCGGTCTATTTTTGCTGGGATAACTTTAGTAAGTTTGCATCACTACTGCTTGTGCCTTTTGAAAGATTTTATAGCCAGCTAATAAGCTGGGGGATTTCGTATTAGGGACGGTCGCGACCGCCCCTTCTGTTCTTTCCATGAAATTGAGAAGCACCCTGTTGATTCCCTTGCCGCTATAACGGTCTGTAACCACTATCGTGACTGCTAAACTCGCGACTGGCACGAGCTGGATCGACCCCTTCATTGCGAACCCGACGACGCAAATCGCCCACATCTGAAGAAGCTTTCACAGCTTCATCACCGCTGATTTTACCCATCAGCACCAATTCGCAGAGAGCTTGGTTAAGCACCTGCATACCCTCATCAATGCCATTTTCAATTAAATGATAAGCTTCCTCCTCATTGCCCTTCATCAAAAAGTCCTGCATAGCAGGAGTATTGATTAAAATTTCGTGAGCTGCCGTCCGACGCCCATCAGTTGTTTGTAGCAATATTTGAGCAACCACTGCTACCAAAGAATCGGCGATTTGAATACGCATTGATGGCTGTTCGTCTGGATTGTAAATACCCAGCAACCGATTCACAGCATTGAGAGCGTTACGAGTGTGCAGAGTACCGAAGACCAAGTGACCGGTTTGTGCAGCTTTTAAAGCTATGTCAACTGTAACGCGATCGCGCATTTCCCCGATCAGAATCGCATCCGGGTCTTCCCGCAAAGCCGCCCGCAGCGCATCGTGAAACTCATGCGTATGCAAACCGACTTCTCTCTGACTGACAAGACACTTGTGGGAAGAGTGAACGAATTCTATGGGATCTTCGATCGTAATAATGTGCTTTGCCAATGTTTCGTTCATATAACGAATCATTGCCGCCAGACTCGTTGATTTCCCCGAACCCGTTGGCCCCGTAACCAAAATCAGTCCTTGCGGGCGCTGCACAATTTCTTTCAAAATAGGTGGCAACCCCAAGCTATCAATAGAAGGAACATCCAACGGAATCAACCGCAGCACCATCGCCCCGCCCAGCAGCGTTTCAAAACAATTCACCCGACAGCGCACAACGCCGGGGTAGTAAAGGGCAGTATCCAATTCCTTCGTTTCCGCAAACCGCTGTCGCTGCGCTGGAGTGACAGTTTCAGATAGATAGTGTTCAAAAAGTTCCGGCGTTACCTTGTCATGATTCCCCAGCGGTACCATCTGACCCCGAATTCGATATCTCGGCACTTCCCCAACTCGGATGTGAATGTCAGACACTTGCTGAGAATGAGCGTGCTTCACCATCCGTTCGATCGAAGGCAAAACGTTAGCAGCATTTCGGGGCTGTGCTGACTGCCCTTGACCCGGTGGTGGTACTGGCGGATTGCTTCCTTGAACTTGAGTTCTCTGTTTTGTGGCATCCGGTGCTTGGCCCGCAATTGGCCGATCGGAGCCTTCCAACCGAGTTCTCTGCCTTGTGGCATCCTGGATATTATCTGCCGCTGTCGGCTCGTGCGGTTCTTGAAACCGAGCTCTAGACGTTTTTACACCCTGCAATTGACTCGGTGGTATGGGCGGTTTCTCCTGAGAATTCTCCAGAAGGTTTCCAGATGTTGTTGACATTTTTGTTCTCTTCCTTAGTACGCTGAAACGAATAACGTCAAAGGGGGTTAGGGGTTAGGGGTTAGGGGTTAGGGACTAGGGGTTAGGGGTTAGAGGACAGGGTACAGGGGAGAGGGAGGACTTTTGACTTTTGACTTTTGACTTTTGACTTTTGACTTTTGACTTTTGACTTCCCATGCCCCTATTCCGTAAATATACTTAAATTCTATGTTTACCCAAACAAACTTGTGGGAAATTACTTAATATTTAGAGAAACTTTACAAATTTTTTCAATGTTTACGCATAAATTAGAGAGCATTTATGAGCATGGTGCATCGATTTGCCAATTGGTTAGAAACCCACTGGGTTATCCCCGCTTACAGCGGTTGGGTTCTAGCCGCTTTTTCCATCTGCTTTTTAGCTTCGGCAATCAATACAATGGCTGGGTGGCTGTATGTAATTAGCGGCATCAGTTTTGCTTTATTGGGAATAGCAGCACTTTTGCCTGTGCGATCGCTCCGAGGAATTCGAGTGCAAAGGCGACCGATCGATCCAGTCAGTTCCGGCGATCGACTCACCATTGAATTAGAAATACAAAATCAGAGTAAAGACCCGAAAACACTGCTGCAATTTCAAGATATGATTCCCTTCGTACTCGGTCAGCCGATACAGAGAACGATCGAAACAATTGCCCCCCAAGAAACTTACCGCTGGATTTATTACCAACCCACTCAACAGCGCGGCGTTTATCGCTGGTACACAATGCAACTGAGAACCGCAACGCCATTAGGATTGTTTTGGTGTCGCCGCCACCGTCACGCCCCTGCCACAGCCATAGTCTACCCCACCGTATTGCCACTCGTCGCCTGTCCTCTGGTAGATGAAATGGGGCAAGAAGATAGCCCAGAATTTCACAGTCGCGATCGGCGATCCAACGCAGCCAACGAAAACATCACGCGATCGCTCAGACCCTACCGCTGGGGAGACCCCATCCGTCTCGTCCACTGGCGAACTAGCGCCCGTTACGGCCAATTGCGGGTACGCGAATTAGAAGTCTTTACAGGCGGTCAAGAAGTCGTTATCTGTCTCGACAGCGCCCATATCTGGCAACAACAAGATTTTGAACAAGCTGTAATAGCCGCCGCTTCTCTTTACTTCTACGCCGCACGGCGTCAGCTCAATACCCGACTCTGGACAGCCGACACCGGTTTATTGCAAGGCTACCGCGTTGTTCTGGAAGCTTTGGCATCCGTTAACCCCGGCGAAGAACCCAGCAAAAGTGGCCCACCAAACCGGCCTTTAATTTGGCTCACTCAAAATCCTTTAAGTATAAATACGCTTCCCGCCGCTAGTCGTTGGGTGCTATGGCCTTCAGCATCGCCAACAGAACAAAAAAACTTACTCACCAGAGAACATTCCGGCATCTTAATCAACCCCGAACAACCACTGCACAGTCAACTGCAATCCCCCCTCAGATAGAAAGTCAAAAGGAGCAGGGGAGCGGGGAGTGGGGGAGTGGGGGAGTGGGGGAGTGGGGGAGTGGGGGAGTGGGGGAGTGGGGGAGTGGGGGAGTGGAAGAATTAATATTTTCCCCTCTTCCCTCTCCCCTTTCCTCTTCCCGACGCCCGACGCCCGACGCCCGACGCCCTAACCCCTAACCCCTAACCCCTAGTCCCTCTGCTAACCCCTACGGTAGAATCTAACAATGTCAGCTGACCTAGAGAGAAGAGAACGCGATCGCAATGCAATCAACAGAAAACGAAACTAAATCCACCGACAAAAACCTAGAGGCAATGCGGCAGTTTTCCGAACAGTACGCCAAACGCACTGGAACATACTTCTGCGTTGACCCCTCAGTAACTGCCGTCGTTATTGAAGGACTCGCCAAACACAAAGATGACTTGGGATCGCCTCTGTGTCCCTGTCGCCATTACGAAGACAAAGAAGCAGAAGTAAATGCCGCTTTCTGGAACTGCCCTTGCGTCCCCATGCGCGAACGCAAAGAATGCCACTGTATGCTGTTTCTCACCGCAGATAACGATTTTGCCGGTGATAAGCAGGAAATTTCCTTAGAGGAAATCAAAGCTGTACGAGATAATATGGGATGATGGAAGCAGTGCCTCAAGAATTCTGGCAAGGCGTAGAGCAGTTTAACAACAAAGATTACTACGCCTGTCACGATACCCTAGAGGCTCTGTGGATGGAGTCAACAGAGCCACAAAAAACTTTCTATCAGGGGATTTTGCAAATTGCTGTTGCCTTATATCACCTTGGTAATCATAACTGGCGCGGTGCGGTAATTTTGTTAGGAGAAGGTATCAATCGATTGCGGTATTACCAACCAACTTATGCCGAGATCGACGTTGAACAATTCTCGATCGAGAGTCAGCAACTCTTGACGGCGCTGCAACAAGCAGGCCCAGAAAAAGTAGCTGAATTTGTGCAACAATTTCAGACATCTGACACTTACATAGATAGTAACCGCACTTTACAATTACCAAAAATAGTCAGAGTTGCTCTACAGTAAGCGATCGCCATCAACCAAAAACTTATTTCTAATCTTTGAACGCGCCTAAAACCTTCAGGGTTGCTTTGAAAAAAAGAAGGTAACAGACCCAGATTTGGTATACACCAAATCTGGGGAAAATCTGGGCTCTCAAAAATCAGTAAATTCAATTAACTTAATTCAACAAAACTTTTCACCTTAATCAGGAGAAACTTATGGCCATTTCCATTTTAGGCTCCAAGTTTATGAAGAGTAAGTTTTTTCCCAATTCTTCTACTGACACTTCTTCAGTCAATTTTAATATTTGGGGTGATGGTTCGATCGACCCTTCGGGGCGTATCAATACTGACGAAGCAACCTATGTCATCATACATGGCTGGCGCAACACTGGTGGCAACGCAGGCAATAACTACACACCTACCGACTGGATGGCAGGGCAAGCTCAAACCATTCGCCAGCGAGAATCTAACGCTAATATCATTTTGGTAGACTGGGAAGCACTCGCAAGTAACTCCTTCTATTTCCCTTCTGCTAACAATACGGATGATGTTGGCAATCACCTAGCTGCTTACTTGAAAAATAGCGGTGTAGATCCTAATTACACCACCTTAATCGGACATAGCCTGGGAGCGCACGTTGCTGGATTTGCTGGCTCTGCTTATCGTCAATCGACCGGAAGTTCTATTTCCCAAATTGTCGGATTAGATCCTGCTGGCCCTGGCTTTGAAAAAAAAGGTGCAGACGATCGCTTAGATCCAACAGACGCTACTCGCGTTGTAGCTTTACATACCAGTGTGCTTGCGGGTTTCAACGATCCGCTGGCTACTCTAGATGTGTACGCTAACAAAAAGAACTTAAACCAGCCCGGACAGTTCGGCCCTAGTGAAAACCATAGCTATGCTCATATCCTCTTCGCGGAATTGCTCCAAGGCAACAGTTTTACCCAGCCTAATAGCTCTCTCCTGAATCTGAACACAGTAGTCAACGCGGCATTTATTGGAGAGAACAACGCTACCACTAAAAACAATAAAACCGTTGTTGCCCTCAACTTATCGGGTACTGGCAACAACGATAACCTAGCAGGTGGCGCAGCCGACGATACCATTAGTGGCGGTGCGGCAAATGACAAAATTAGTGGTGGGGATGGCAACGATTTGCTCTTAGGGGATAGTGACAGCGATATCCTTAATGGCGGACGCGGTAATGATTCTGTTTTCGGCGGTACTGGAGGCGATCGCGTATTTGGAGATGTAGGCGACGATATACTGACAGGAGCGGATGCAGCAGTAGGAAGAGGTTTTGGCGAAATCGATCCCTTGACTGGTGGTGTTGGGAGCGATCGCTTTGTCCTGGGCGCTATTGAAGCAACCTTCTACAGCGATGGTAATATTAGCAGTTCCGGTATCGGGGACTACGCCCTAATTACTGACTTCAATGCCTTGGAAGACACGATCCAACTGTCCGGCTCCAAGTCGAGTTACAGTCTGGGAGAGTCACCGACCGGTTTAGCTGCGGGTACAGCCATCTTCCTGAATGAAAGTCTTCCCGAACTGATTGCGATCGTTCAAGGTTCCACCAGCCTCAGTCTCAGCGCCAACTACTTCGTAACTGTCTAGAAAATTGGTTTGGTAGAAGGCACGATCGTTACTTACCGAAAAACTGGAATTTTTTATATTTTATGAGGTATGTGGTGATTTCCACATACCTTATTAATGGCTAATCGCATTTGGCAGCATCATCCCACGTAATTTATCGATTCGCGGTTGACAGGACAGGTTAAACTACCTAGAGAACTATAGCAATAACTTTTCAGTCATAACTATTGTCCCCCAGACAAATCAACTTCCTCAGCTTGCACGATACATGATGCCTGCCGCTCGATTACCTGAATTCTGGTTGCGTCGCCTTGGGATAGTCTTAACGGTTCCAGCTGCTTTAATAATAAGTGCGATCGCCCTTTTCCCCCAACCTCAAAGCGCCAAAGCCCAAAACCCCGGTGACGGTCGCGCCCTCACCGTTCGCGCCGACATTCAAGAAGCCAATCAACAAACTGGAGTGGTAACAGCACGGGGTAACGTGCAACTTTTCTACCCCGCCCGCCAAATTCAGGCTACAGCCGCCCAAGCCCAATACTTCACCAAAGAACGCCGCATCGTACTCACCGGCAACGTTTATATATTGCAGCAAGGCAACAGCATTCGCGGTGAGCAAGTCGTCTATCTTATCGATGAAGGTCGATTTATCGCTCAACCTCAACCCAATCGGCAAGTAGAATCGATTTATATTATTAGCGACCCCAACCCTTCCACCCAATTGCCAGGGACATCTGCGCCCAGACCCCCCCAAAGATAACCATCCCACTTTGGCTAGCGATAACTTTTGCGATCGAGTGCTAAAATCAAGACCAATTTTCCGACCCAGCACCACTGAGGGGGAGAGTGTAGCGTGAAAATTGTCTTGGAAAATATTCACAAGTATTATGGCAAGCGAGCGATCGTCAATCGCGTCAACCTCTCCGTTGCTAGAGGGGAAGTAGTGGGATTGCTGGGGCCCAACGGTGCGGGTAAAACGACAACATTTTATATCGCCACAGGTCTAGACAAACCAAATCAGGGTAAAGTTTGGCTCGACGACCTGGACATCACCGAAATGCCAATGCACCGACGCGCAAATTTGGGTATTGGTTATCTCGCTCAAGAAGCCAGCATTTTTCGCAACCTCAGCGTGCGGGAAAATATTCTCTTAGTTCTAGAGCAAACCCAAGTGCCTCGAAGAGAGCGCCAGCAGCGTCTGGAAGAATTATTGCAAGAATTTCGCTTGGAAAGAGTTGCCTACACCAAAGGAATACAAGTTTCTGGGGGAGAGAGAAGGCGAACCGAACTGGCAAGAGCCTTGGCATCTGGGCGAGAAGGGCCAAAATTTTTGTTTTTGGACGAACCCTTCGCCGGTGTTGACCCGATAGCTGTAGCAGAAATTCAGGAAATGGTGGCCCAATTGCGCGATCGGCAAATGGGAATCTTAATTACAGATCACAACGTCCGCGAAACTTTGGCAATCACAGACCGAGCCTAC
This sequence comes from Aerosakkonema sp. BLCC-F183, assembly GCF_041929145.1. NCBI lineage: Bacteria > Bacillati > Cyanobacteriota > Cyanophyceae > Aerosakkonematales > Aerosakkonemataceae > Aerosakkonema > Aerosakkonema sp. BLCC-F183. Next base: position 29,641 of record NZ_JBHFNU010000088.1, read on the forward strand.
ATCATGCGAGATGGGCAAATCCTCGCCTCTGGCAGTGCCGACGAACTCTACAACAATCCGCTTGTGCGGCAGTACTACCTCGGCGATAACTTTCAAATATAGCAGGAAGTCAAAAGTCAAAAGTCAAAAGTCAAAAAAAAGGGGCTAGGGCTAGGGCGTCGGGGATAGGGAAGAGGGAAGAGGGAGAGGGAAGAGGGATTAGGGAAAATACTAATTCTTCTGCACCCCTGCACCCCTGCACCCCCGCTCCCCCACTCCCCCACTCCCCCGCTCCCCCTCTTCCTTCTTCCCTAACCCCTAACCCCTAATCCCGACGCCCTAGCCCTATACCCTTCCTAAATTATGAAAATCGTCACTCAATATTTCAATCCATTCAGATCGCTAACTTTCGGTACGTCAATCATGGATCGCTACCTGATCGGCGAACTGATACCACCATTTTTGTTTGGCTCGGCGCTTTTTTCATCTGTAGCAGTGGCGATCGGCTCTCTCGATCTGGTTCGGAAAGTTACAGAAGCAGGGTTACCGCTGTCCACTGCGTTAAAAGTTTTTGTGTTAAAAATGCCCTTCTTCATCGCTTTTTCCTTACCGGCATCAATGTTGCTTGCCACCTTACTAGCTTACAGTCGTCTTTCCAGCGACAGCGAACTAATTGCACTACGCAGCTGTGGTGTGAGCGCCTATCGGCTGATTTTGCCGGCCATATTTATGAGTTTTGCTGTCACGGGCATCGCCTTTACTTTTAACGAATTGGTTGTACCCGCAGCTAATTACCAAGCGGAGTTAACTCTAGATATAGCTCTGAAACAGGACAGGAAAGATTTTCAGGAAAACAACATTATTTATCCAGAATTTGGCGAAGTAGAACAACCTAATGGCGAAAAATTAGAAGTATTGAAACGCTTATTTTATGCCGAACAGTTTGATGGCGAAGTAATGAAAAATATTACCATCGTAGACCGCTCTCGTACCGGAGTTAATCAAATTGTCGTGTCGGAATCTGCTAAGTGGAATACAGTAGAAAACACCTGGGATTTTTTCAACGGCACTATCTATCTCATATCTCCTGATAGTTCCTATCGCAATATTTTGCGGTTTGAACATCACCAATTGCAACTACCCCGCGCTCCCCTAGATTTTGCTAGAAAAAGACGAAAAGCTGACGAAATGAACATCGCACAAGTTCAAGAACAAATAAAGTTAATCGAACCTAGCGGTGACTACAAGGAAATCCGCAAATTGAATATCCGCCTCCAACAAAAAATAGCCTTACCTTTTGCTTGCCTAGTGTTCGGCTTGGTAGGCGCAGTTATGGGAACCAGACCGCAAAGGACGAACAGAGCGACAGGATTTGGCATCAGCGTATTGATTATTTTTGCTTACTACTTGTTGCGGACGATGGGCGACGCTCTGGGGATGAGCGGCTTTCTATCACCTTGGATGGCAGCTTGGTTACCCAACTTGTTCGGGTTGGGAATGGGCACTTGGCTGCTGTTGCGGATCTCTCGCTAACAAAAGTTTGGGACAGGAAATACCGATCGTCAATTTGGAGAGCAAAATTTTTGCAAAAATGAGAGAGTATTACCTGCGATCGAAGCTATCCTAGCGGTAAAAGCATTCACCTACTCGTGCCAAGTTAAGCGGCACTCCTGCTATGTCATCTTCTCATCGGCCCCCGGCTTCGCTCCGCTATTTGAAAGCTAGGCTACGCCCTTTAACCCAGCCTATAGTTTGGGTGACGATCGCATTTCTATCTCTGGTCGGTTTCTTTACTTGGGCCTACTTCAACCACCCTGAGTGGCTAGCCCTTAACCAGGAAGCAGAAACTCCAACTCCCAGCAATGCCACTGCCGAGGATCAAACTCTTTCTGATGAAGACAAAGCAATTGGGGTTGACATTGATAATCTTTCTGTGCTAAAGAAGGAGATTAGTGATTCTGAGCCTCTCCAACTTACTCCAGAAGAAGACCAAACAGAGCTGGGCTTATTTGATGAGTTTATGAAACAGAAAGAAGCGGCTATTAATGCCGAAAAATCATCTGACTCATCGGCGACAGAGAAGTTAACAGCACAGCCTACAACTGCCAATCCCTTTGCCCTCAAGTCAGAATCTAGCTCAAACAGCAGCACAGTTGTTTCCGGAAATTCTTTTACTCCCCCATCTTCTAACTTAGGCGTAGGCAGCGCAGCGAATTCTGCCAAAAACCTGAATTTGCCAACCACCTCGAATCAAAATGCCACTTTACCGTCAGTGAGTCCGTTACAATCAGCATTAGACCGTTTGGGTAATGGCAGTAAATCATCTATTCCAACTCCGGCTGGGGTATCCGTGAGCCCCTTACAATCAGCATTAGACCGCCAGGGAACAGGCAGCAAATCAACTATCCAAAATCCTTTGCAGTCAGGATTGGACACCGCAGAGGCAAGCAGTAAAACCGGCGCAACCTCGCCATCTCAAGCATCGCCAGATAATTTAGGTCAAAACGCCACAGTCAAGCAAACACTTACACAACCAACTTCTTCTTATCCCGGTGCAACTGGTTACTCATCTGTCCCAGGACAAGGCTATGGGCAAGTATCGCCCGTTCCCGGTGCAACTTCTTCCAATTCTTATACATACTTGAACCCACCCCAAGCATTACCGGGCGTACCCTCAGCGGTACAGGTAAATCCCAGTCTGGCACCCGCAACACCCAGCAATTTTGGGCAATCTCCATTCCAGAATACTGCCCCGGCAAACGGCTTCTCTAACCCAGGATTTAACTCTAATTCGGGCAATTCCGTTACTCAACCGTCTCAATTGCAGCAGTCGCAGAATTTTTCCGTCCCCCGTTCAATTCCAGGGAGACACATCGGTGGGGGAGAGATAAATTCGTTCTCAAATCCTTAAGTGGGAAAGCCAAAAGTCAAAAGTCAAAAGTCAAAAGTCAAAAGTAGGAATTTCTTCGCTCTTCTTTTTTAATTTTAACTTTTGACTTTTGACTTCCTTTTTACCGACTTCCTTATTTAAAGTGTTTAATCACTGCTTCGGCAAATTCAGAACACTTCAGGGGCGGCTCTACAGGGGGTTCCATCAATCGAGCTAAGTCGTATGTTACCTCGCGCTTGGCGATCGCATCCCCAATACCCTTTTTGATTAAGTCAGCTGCTTCTTGCCAACCCATGTACTCCAGCATCATAACGGCGGATAGAATTAGCGAACCTGGGTTAATTCGATCCAAACCGGCGTGTTTCGGTGCTGTGCCGTGAGTCGCCTCAAAAATCGCACACTCGTCACCGATATTAGCTCCAGGGCCCATACCCAGACCACCGACAATAGCAGCTGCGGCATCGGATAAATAATCGCCATTGAGGTTCATGGTAGCTAGGATGGAGTACTCATCCGGGCGGGTCTGAATTTGTTGGAAAATGCTATCGGCGATGCGATCGTTCACCATTATCTTATTTTTCCACTGTCCGTTCCCGTGAGTTTCCCAAATAGAGTTAAGCACATTTTCTACTTCCCGGCAGATGCCAGCTTGCTTTTCCGGCGTTAAAGCGTCGTACCCAGGCTCGATTTGACGGGCATTTTCTTCCAGAGAAATATCGGCTTTCTTCTCCTTGTTACTGAGAATCCAGGATTCCCGTTCGGTTACGCACTCAGCTCGAAATTCCGCAGTTGCTAACTCGTAACCCCAATCGCGAAACGCACCTTCGGTGTATTTCATAATATTGCCCTTATGCACCAAAGTCACCATCTGCTTATGCTTGGGCAATCGTAAGGCGTGCTTGATCGCACGGCGGACAAGGCGCTGAGAACCTGTTTTGCTGATGGGTTTGATCCCGATACCGGAGTCGAGGGGAATCTGTTTTTTGCCGTGTTCCGGAGTAGCTGGGATCAGTTCGTCATTGAGCAAGTGAATCAGTTTATCACCAATCTCGCTACCTTGCCGCCATTCAATACCCAGGTAAATATCTTCTGTATTTTCCCGATAAACGATGACGTCCAGTTTTTCTGGATTTTTGTGGGGTGAGGGAGTACCTGCATAGTATCGACAGGGACGGATACAAGCATAAAGGTCAAAGATTTGTCGCAATGCCACGTTTAAAGAACGAATCCCACCCCCAATCGGGGTTGTCAGTGGGCCTTTGATGGCAATACCGTATTCTTTAATAGCCTGGAGGGTGTCTTGAGGCAAATACTGATAAGTACCGTACTTTTCACAGGCTTCATCGCCAGCATATACTTTAAACCAACTGATTTGACGCTTGCCACCATAGGCAAATTGGACAGCGGCGTCGATCGTCTTTTGAGTGGCAGGCCAAATATCCACGCCTGTCCCGTCTCCGCGAATATAGGGAATAATTGGGTTATCGGGAACAATGGGTTCGCCGTTTTGGAAGGAGATCTTAGACCCTGTTTCGGGAGGAGTTATCTGTTCGTACATACTGGTAGCAGCTCCTGATAGCTAGGCGGCGGCAATAATAAGGTAAAATTTTAATCTTGCCAGTAAGCCTTATCAAGCTATCAGATATTTTGCGCTATAGCAGCTCGGTATAAACTTTTTTGCAAATAAATCTAGCTGCATATAGTTAAAGGGAAACGGATAGGCCATCGGTGTATTATTTTGGCGATCGCAACTGCTTTAGGCTCTAGCCATGTTGCTGGGGAGCATCTCTCATCAGCAAAGGCTCGTTGGGCAAAGTAAATTTGGTTCGAGTATTTTGCTGAAAATATGGTAGGAATACGGAGAATCCGCGCACAAAACTGCTTAACTCGCGATTTTGTCACCTTTTTTTGGCCAGCGCTCGGTCAGAGGGTCTGGTTGCCAAAAGGTGAAACAACCGCTCCTATAGCTTTTAACCGACAAGGGGATGTGGTTTCTCGGAGGTCTTGATGAAGCGCATTTTGGTCGTGGATGACGATAAAACCTTATGCACCGTATTGTCCGACTATCTGGAAAAACAAGGATACGTAGTGGAAAATGCCGATTCCGCTGAGCAAGGGTTGGCAGCTTTTGCCAAAAATCCCCCCGATTTGGTCATTTCTGATATTATGATGCCGGGAATGGATGGGTTTGAATTTTGCCGTCGCCTGCGAGCCACCCGTGAGGGTCAATTGCTGCCGTTTATTTTTTTGTCAGCTCTGGGTCAGATAGATTGTCGGGTGGAAGGCCATTCGATCGGGGCGGATGATTATTTGCTCAAACCGTTTCACCCACGGGAATTAGTGGCCAAAATAGAAGCGCAGCTAGAACGATCGCGTCGCATCCATGCAGAAATTGTGCGGTTGATGCAACGATCTACCAATTTGACCGCGCACCAAACACCTACACCCCCTCCCCTACCTCTGACACCAGCAGAGGAAAGAGTATTCTGGGAAGCGGTTAGGGGTTTTACCAACAAACAAATCAGCGAACGCCTGTTTATCAGTCCCCGTACAGTCCAGAGTCATCTGAGAAATATTTTTAACAAACTTGAAATAGAAAATCGCTCCCAACTGGTTCGCTTTGCCTTTGAAGTGGGATACCAACCTCCAACAGATAGCCAGTGTGCTTCGGACAGTTAAAGCTGCGGAAGCTCAAGAGGTATGGCTGTAGGCAAAGCGGTCACCCGATGAGATGATTTTGGATGAGAGGATTTTCGATTGGCTGTGCCTTCAATATTGGAGAGACGTTTCATGAAACATCTCTCCAATATTGGCAAAAATTTTTTGATGATTCCTCTGGAAATGGGAAGCTGGAAACTTCTTTTTTTCAGTCATAATGATAATCGTTAAAAGTTTAGCTTGAACCGCAAGAAGCTTCACATCTCACCTAATAGGGGAGTGTGAGATGAATTCGGGTGAGTTGACGGCAGTCTCCCGACCGATGCGACTTCCTCTTAGTCGGGAAACAGGTCGGAAACGAACAATTTCCGTGTTATACTTACTGGGAAACCTCTGTTTACTCTAATATGTTAAGAGTTGTCAAAGTCAGGCTACAACCAAGCACTCAACAGCAACAGTCACTAGCACAAGTTTTTGGCTCTTGTCGCTGGCTATGGAATTATTGCCTGAATTTGATGAATCAAACATATAAAAAGATTGGTAAAGGGTTATCTGGGTATGAAGTTAAAAAGCTAATTCCGCAGTTAAAAAAAGAGCATGAGTGGTTAAATTTAACCTATTCACAGTGCTGGCAGCAGGTCTGCTTAAACTTGGGAGTGGCATTTAATAACTTATTTGAAAAACCAGCTAAATTCCCTAGATTGAAATCAAAGTATGGTAAGCAGTCAATCCAAAAAAATCCAAATGTAAAGGTTGCAAACAAGTATTTAATAATTCCAAAAATCGGAAAAAAATCGGCAATTATTCATAGAGCTATTCAGGGAAAAATCAGGACTGTAACTATATCCAAGAATTGCTGGAATCATTACTTTACGGTAATTATTTTTGACGATGAAAAAGACAAACCTTCCACAAGTGCAGAAGGTAAGGCAGTCGGTATTGACCGGGGGTGGACTGACTTTGCTGTTACTAGCGATGTGACCTCTGGAACGGGGGAGCAAGCCTGTTGTCCAGATGTAAGACGCCGTAGGGGACGACGCCAGAAATCCACTCCGGTGCTTTCTGTTGGTCAGTCAGCCTACACCCTACCGTTAGGTCAGTGTGGGTAGTTCGCGATATGATTACCGATCTATACAGCTTAACCGAACTGGAGGAGGCGATCGCTATTGCCCCAGCGCAATGGCGACCATTGGTATTTACCAATGGCTGCTTTGACCTACTCCATGTCGGACACCTGCGGTATTTACGGGTAGCAAAATCCTTGGGGCGATCGCTGATTGTGGGGTTAAATAGCGATGTGTCTGTGCGAACCATCAAACCGCATCCGACAGGATGGCCACAGCGACCCATTATCCCAGACATACAGAGGGCCGAATTATTAGCTGCCCTCAAGCCAGTCGATGGGGTAGTGATTTTTTCCCAAACCACAGCCGCTCAAGTTATAGATAGGCTCAAACCAGAAATTTACGTAAAAGGGGGAGACTACCGAATCGAAACGCTGCCCGAAGCACCGATTGTTCAAGCCTATGGAGGCAGGATCGAGTTAGTCAGAATAGAAATACCTACTTCTACCAGTGGTATAATCGATCGCATTTTGCAGACAGCTAGGTGAAAAGTTTGCAAAACCAGAGTGATACTCAACTGGACTAACGGCGATACTTGTGAAAATTCCTTTGTGCTAATAGTTAATCGGTAATGGGTAATCGGGAATGAAGAAACCAAAAACAAAAGTCACCGACGATCGCAGACCAATAACCAATGACCAATAACCAATTAGCAATGAACACCAGTATCGTACCGTTGATTTCAGAGCGCAACATAGATTACACTCCCCTGCAACAACTGCTGGCGCAGCAAGATTTTCAAGCAGCCGATCGCATGACGCTGCAATTGCTGTGCGAACTTGCAGGTGCGGCAGCAGTGCAAAGAAAATGGTTGTATTTTACTGAGGTAGAGAAGTTCCCCACATCAGATCTGCAAACCATTAACAACCTCTGGCTGGCTAATTCCGAAGGCAAGTTTGGCTATGGAGTGCAACGGGAAATTTGGCTGAGTTTGGGCAAAAATTGGGAAAAATTCTGGCCCAAAATCGGCTGGAAGAATGGCAATAACTGGACGCGATATCCCCACGAGTTTATCTGGGATCTGAGTGCCCCCAAAGGTCATCTACCCCTCTCGAATCAGTTACGAGGAGTGCGGGTCATCGCCTCCCTGCTGTCTCACCCTGCCTGGTCGAGTACATCTCTTTCTGGTTAATGGTAAAAATTCTCAAAAACTGATGATATTTCTCCATAACCTGTTCGTTGAGAATACAGTTAGGGAATTTTAAGGATAAGCTCTTTGTCTGCGGCAGCAGCTAGATAAATGATAAATTCAGCAAGTATAGGGGTAGCAGTTAGCATGGTAAACCCTGAAAACACTCTCTTTTATCGTCTCAACGGTTTGACACCTCAAGCGCGAGAACAACAGCGCCTTTTAGCTTTAACAGAGTCGGGACTGCTGGAAGCAGAGACAATCCCGATTTTCGATGAGGCAACTCAGACGGCTGCCCACTTTTTAGATGCCCCCATCTGCATTTTGGGCATCATGGACAAAGACCGTCAATGGTTCAAGTCATCTGTGGGTTTGTCCAGGTTAGGTTTGATGAATAAGCTGGCAACATCCCGTCAGCTATCGCGGCAGGAATCTCTGTGTACGCACGTAGTAGACTCTCATAAAGTTTTGGCGATCGGCGATACTACCGTTGAGCCGATTTTTGCCAAGAGTTTGTTAGTTCAGCACTATGGCATCCGCGCCTATTTGGGCGTGCCATTATTAACCTCTACCGGACATTGCCTGGGTACGCTTGCCGTGATGGAACGAGTGCCGCGTTCCTTTACTGACAGGGAAACAGAGTTTTTGGAACTCATGGCCCGCTGGATTATGAGCGAATTTGAGCGCAATCGTGCCCTCAAAGATAATGCCCCAGGGGTGTTGGTGAATCTCAACACGCAAATATCCTCTGGAAATTTAGGCAGCCAGCAACTCGCCACCAATCAAATTCAAGTCAAATTGCTGGGCCAACTGACTCAGGAACTGCGGACGCCTCTGACCTCAGTGATGGGAATGGCCAGCGTTTTGAGCCGCGAGATTTATGGCCCCCTAACTACCAAACAAAAAGAATATTTGGAGATTATTCAGCACAGCGGTCAGTACTTGCTGTCGCTGGTAAACGAAATATTGGCACTGGGATCGCTAAACCCCGATAATCCAAAACTGAATATTTCTGCTGTTGATATAGAAATGTTGTGCCAACAGGCGATCGCTACATTAGAAGAAGCAGCCAATCGTCGAGGGCAACAGATTCGTCTTTCCGTAGAGCCCGGAAATCGCATCTGGCAACTGGATAAGGAAAAAGTCCGCCAATTGCTTTATCACTTGGTATCAAGTGTGCTGCAAACGGCTGATGCTGGCAGTATTGTCCGCATTCATATCTCTCGTAAAGTAGAAGGGTTAAACATTGCCGTTTGGGTTTCTCACCCCTGGCTGGGAGATGGCCTTCCCCATCTGGAAGGGTACTTTTTCAATACGTCTCCATCTGTACCAACTTACTCGGAGCCCCGGTTTTACGATCGCGAAGATGAAAACCTCGAACAAGTATCATTCCTACCTGCTGAATCAGCCGAGAAGAGTAGCTTGAACAAATCTGAGGAAAAAGTTTTGGTTACTGCTGAGCAATCGGAAGATCTTGAGAATAATATAATCGATCGATCTTCTGAAAACTTGGGGCTGTTGCTCAGCTGTCATTTGGCTCAAATGCACGGCGGACAAATCTCAATCCAAGGCTCGCAAGAGTCTGGCTTTAGATATGTGGTGAGCTTGCCAACAATAACAGAAACTGATGTAAATATCTAAAAATTTTAGATTTTAGATTTTAGATGAAAATATAATCTAACATCTCAAATCCAAAATCTAAAATGGTTCACTAGAATAAAAATTCATGAACGCTGTTTGGCAACAATTAACACTATCTAATCTGCCGCTGTATCGGTGGCGCAATGCTAGTTATTTGTCCCGTTTGGTAGGTCTGCTGCAAGCTTGGCGACAAGGCAGCTGGTTGATGCGGTGGGCAGAACCTTTGGGCGCGTTGTTGGTAAGCTTGGTGTTTGCTCTGGCTCCCTTTGTATCCAACGATTTGATCGGCGTACTGTTGGTTGCTTGCGGTGCCTTTTGGGTGCTGCTGACTGTATCGGATGAGGTTGTCAGAGAAAGGGAGAGGGAAGAGGGAGAGGCAGTATTTTCTCTTCCCAAATTTACGCCTATTCATTTGCTGGTATTGCTTTATTGGGGCATTGCTGTGGTGGCGACAGCTTTGTCACCGGTAAAGGCTGCGGCGCTGACCGGTTTGGTGAAGCTGACCCTGTATCTGTTGCTGTTTGCTTTGATGGCGAGGATTTTGCGATCGCCTCGTCTGCGGTCTTGGTTAATTGCGCTATACTTGCACGTAGCTCTGATCGTCAGTGTCTACGGTCTGAGGCAGTCGTTTTTTGGCGCTACAGCACTGGCAACTTGGGTAGATCCGGAATCTCCTCTGGCTAAAACCACACGAGTCTACAGCTATCTGGGAAATCCGAATTTATTGGCAGGGTATCTGCTACCGGCAACTGCTTTGAGTTTGGCAGCTGTTTTTGCTTGGCGTGGCTGGGTCTGCAAAGCGTTAGCAACGACAATGTTTATCCTCAATTCAGCTTGTTTGATATTAACTTTCAGTCGGGGCGGCTGGATCGGTTTTGTCGTGCTGCTGTTTGTGTTTTTGTTGTTGTTGATTTATTGGTTAAGTATTCACTTACCTCCTTTTTGGCGCACTTGGTCTTTACCGATATTGCTAATAAGTTTGGCTGCCATATTAGGATTGGCAATAATATTTGTGGAACCGTTGCGCGATCGCGTTTTCAGTATGTTTGCGGGTCGCGAAGATAGCAGCAATAATTTTCGCATCAATGTGTGGGCGGCTGTGATGGAGATGATCCGCGATCGGCCCATTATCGGCATTGGCCCCGGCAACAATGCTTTTAACAAAATTTATCCTCTCTATATGCGTCCCCGCTACAGCGCTTTGAGTGCTTATTCTATTCTCCTAGAAGTCGCGGTGGAAGCCGGTTTGATTGGATTGGGTTGTTTCCTCTGGCTATTGTTGGTAACCTTTAACCAAGGTTGGGTACAATTGCGCCGTCTGCGGGAATTTGGTAGCCGGGAGGCATTTTGGTTGATAGCTGCGATCGCCAGTCTTTTAGGTATGCTAGCTCATGGTACTGTAGATACAGTTCTGTATCGTCCGGAAGCCAATACTCTCTGGTGGATGATGATAGCTTTGATCGCTAGTTATTACACTATTTATCAACCATCTCGGAGCGAAAATTTACCTCCACAAGACTTGTAGGGACGAAGCATTTGGGCTAGAGTTGGTAACTCTAGCCCAAGATTTTTTAACGAACCGCTTTCGACGCGAAGAACGCGAAGAGAAGATAAGAAATAGGGTACGTTGTTGCGCTTTAGCGCTAAAGCGCAACAACGTACCTTATAATTTACTCCAAGTTCTTCGCAATTTTGTCAATAACGAATCCGTAACCCTTGTATCCTTGTAGGTTGGGTTGAGGTACGAAACCCAACAAATGCGTTAGTTTCGCTTATTTAAAACCAATTATAGAGATATTGCACCCGCGCATTCACCCGCCTGCGAATCAATGAGCAGCGTCATAGCAAAACTCCACTCAAGTGGACTGAAAGAGTATCCAAAAAACCAATCAAAAACAGCCATCATCTGCATAACAAAAAATCTACATCTATAGCAGTTCGCGCTGGCGTATTTACAAACACTGAGTCAAATCTCTGTGGAGCTTCAGCGTACTTTATCGTAATGTGTAACTATACCAGCGCGAAGCGCTATACATCTGCGTTCATCCGCGTTCATCTGCATTCATCTGCGGTAAAAAATATCCAAACTTTGCATAAGGTCAGAAACCGGGGTTTTCCCCATTAACCCCACGCCAAAACCTAGAGCGCCAGTCCAGTAAAAGAGGTTGACAAAAGCAACATAATGTTGACTTGGCTTTAGACCCCGGCTCCGGCGTTGCATTTGGACAGAAAATCTTGTATTTTGTGTAAGAAATTGTCGCCCAAATGCTGAGCCCCTACATAAAACATATTTCGTTCTTTTTGTCAATTCATTCTACTGGACTGGCGCTCTAGTTTGTTAGGTTTAATTATACTCCTTAAAGCCTTTATTCTATCGCCTCCCAGCTTTCCAATCTTCCCCACCTGATAGTTGAGCCAAATAATCATCAATAGCTGCGGGTAACTGCTTCAGGGAATAATCATAAGTTAATGCCAACAAACTTTGAGAATGACTAATTACCAAACTTCTATCTACCATTTCAGCAAGTTGAAATGGACTGTAAGTACCATTCAATACTTCCTCGCTCGCTTCGCGGATAGCTTCTTCAAATTCATCGTCTACCATCTCCTCCCACTCATCTATCTTAACGTAGTAAAATGTTTTATTATCTTGCAAATTCAGTTTTTTAATTTCTCTCACTGAATTGCGAATAGAATTAGCCCAAGAGTTTGTTAATCGCTGTTCCACTTGGTTTTTAATCAAGTGAATTAACAAGATTTTGAGATAAGATTGAATATTACGCAGAATTGCTTGTTTGCTCATTCCTTCCAATTCATCTACAATTGCCAAAGCTTCCGAGTATCTTCCTTCCAAAATGCTTTTTCTTAAATCGATTAGTTCTTGAGTCATAACTATTACTCCACTCTTTTGGTTGATGATTTTACCTATTTAATTTCCAATCTTCTCCACCAGGTAAATGAGCCAAACTCTCCGCGACCACGGCGGGTAAATTTTTAACCGAGTGAGCATATATTAAATTTAATAAATTTCGAGCAATTTCAACTACCTGGGTTCTATCCACTATCTCAGAAAGTTGAAATTCGTTGTAAATGGCATTCAGCACTTCCAAGCTTGCATCGCGAATAGCTGATTCAAGTTCTTCTTCAAGTAAATTATTCCATTCATCATTATTAATGTAGTAAGATGTTTTATTGTCCTTTAAATTCAGTTTTTTAATTTCTACAATTGAATTCCGAATAAAAGCAGCCCAAGAATTAGTCAATCGCTGTTCCACTTGGTTTTTAATCAAGTGAATTAACAAGATTTTGAGATAAGATTGAATATTACGCAGAATTGCCTGTTTACTCATTCCCTCTAATTCATCTACAATTGCCAAAGCCTCGGAGTATCTTCCTTCCAGAATGCTTTTTCTTAAATCTATTAATTCTTGAGTCATAGTTATTACCAGCATTCGCACTAGCGAGTAAAATTATACCATTTGGAAAAGACTGCACGGTTTTTTCGGCTTTATGCTGAAAAATGTTATTCTGTTATAGATAAGGCAGATGGTGGGTTACGGCACGGTTTGTTAATTATTGGTTGAAAGTGCTGAATTTATCGCCGTGCCTAACCCACCCTACGATTAAGTAAGTTTTTACGACTCCCACATTTATGGAAAAGCCAAAAACCGGGTTTTTAGCGATTAATTTGACACCAAAGCCAAAATCTTTGCCAAAAAACCCGGTTTGTTAGGTTTGAATCGACTTAATAATTCTTCATGGCGCGTTGCATCTCGCGCTTATCGTCGCGTTTCTTCACATCTTCCCGTTTGTCGTGCAGCTTCTTACCTCTACCCAGACCAACGCTAACTTTTACCAAACCCTTTTTGAGATACATTTTCAAAGGAATTAGGGTCAAACCCTTTTGTTCCACTTTACCAATCAGCTTGCGGATTTCTTCTTTGTGCAGCAGCAGTTTCCGCGTGCGAACGGGGTCGTGGTTAAAATACTGGCTGGCGGTTGAGTGAGGTGAAACGTGGACGTTCAGCAGCCACGCCTCGCCATTCCGAATCAGCACATATCCATCGCGCAGGTTAGACCGACCTTCGCGAATGGACTTGACTTCTGTCCCTTTTAACTCAATCCCAGCCTCGTATGTCTCTAGGATTTCGTAGAGGTAACGGGCTTGGCGATTGTCGCTAACGATTTTGATACCTTCGCTTTTTTCACTCATATTGCCAATTTAGCGTTTAAACCAACGACTGTGGCAGTTTATCTAGGATTGAATTGAGCTTGATTGTAAAGTTTTATGTAGCACTTGACATTTATCGGAAAAACGGTAACAATAAATACAGAAATAAATCGTTCATCTCTTCAGGTAGACGCCGATCGACGGTTAGATGCAGTGAGGAGACGGAAGTAGGGAGCAATCCCGAAGGAACGCGCCTCAATTCACTACGTTTGTACTTTAGGAGGCGAAAACATGAGCGCTATTAACCACGAATCCAACAACCGCGCAGTTGAACAAAGAGCTCGTTCCCTGATGCTGAATCATCAGCGGTCAATGGAGAACCGTCAAAAAGCTATGTTGATCCGTTCCGCGAGGGAAGTCGGAGTAGCAAATAATATTTCCGAATAGCAAATTGAAAACTGACGGAAAGAAACCGGGTTTCTACGAGATACGGACGAGAAACCCGGTTTCTCATATTCAGTACATTCCATAAACCCGGTTTCTTCAAGAAACCGGGTTTATGCTTAGAGAGTAGTTCCAGGTTGCGGTAGGGTTTAAAATTCCTTTATGGATTTGTTGGATAAACCAGAAAGGAATATTTATGTCGCTATTATCGTGGGATATATTACTGCGTCGGTGTCGTTGGCAGGATCGGGAAGTCGATATTGGGATTCGAGATGGTAAAATTGGAGCGATCGCACCTCATCTCAGCGAACCAGCGCAGCTAGAACTGGATATCCAAGGAAAATTAGTCAGTCCGCCTTTCGTGGAATCGCATATTCATTTGGATTCAGCGCTGACAGCAGGCGAACCGCGATGGAATGAAAGTGGAACTTTGTTTGAAGGAATTGAAATTTGGAGAGAACGCAAGCAAAGTTTGACGCTGGATGATGTGAAAAAACGGGCAATAGAAGCGCTCAAATTACAAGCATCTCAAGGTATTTTATTTGTACGCAGTCACGCAGATGTGAGCGAAGAGTCTTTAACTGCATTGCAAGGTTTGCTAGCAGTGCGAGAAGCGGTCAAAGATTGGATAACTTTGCAAGTGGTGGCTTTTCCGCAAGATGGAGTTTACGGTAGTCCTAAAAATGAGGAATTATTGGAAGAAGCGCTAAAGTTGGGTGTGGATGCGGTGGGTGGAATTCCTCACTATGAGTTTACCCGCGAAGATGGGGTAAAATCGGTGCATCGAATATTTGAATTAGCGGAAAAATATAATCGATTAATTGATATTCACTGCGATGAAATTGATGATGACCAGTCGCGCTTTTTGGAAGTTGTGGCGGCTTGTGCGATTCGTTCTGGTTTGGGAGAAAGAGTAACCGCGAGTCATACAACTGCGTTTGGTTCTTATAACAATGCTTATGCGCTAAAGTTAATGGGTTTGTTGGTGCGATCGCAAATCAATTTCATCGCCAATCCTTTAATTAATATTACCCTACAAGGGCGCACCGATACTTATCCCAAACGTCGAGGTGTGACGCGAGTGAAAGAATTGTGGCAAGCTGGATTGAATGTGAGTTTGGGACACGATTGTATCCAAGATCCCTGGTATAGTTTGGGGACGGGAAATATGCTCGAAGTGGCGCACATGGCGGTTCACGTTTGTCAGATGACGGGGATGTCTGAAATAGATGCTTGTTTTGATATGGTCACACTGCATGGAGCGAAAACTTTACATCTGGAAGATAGCTATGGAATTGAGGTGGGTAAACCTGCAAATTTGATTGTGTTAGATGCTGATAGTCGCTATGATGCGATTCGTCGTCGAGCGACTGTACGTTACGTAATTTCACGGGGAAGGTTGTTAGCTCAGACAGAATTACCGATCGCAACAATGAACAATTAACAATTCGTTTTTAATTTTCAATTGTTCATTGTTAATTAGACATCTCCAAAAATTCTTCTGGGATAGGCATCTTGCCTGTCTCTGAGATTCTTTTTTAGAGATGTCTATTGTTCATTAATTATCTCGTTAACTTACTCGCCATTTTTGCACTGCCAGACTTTTCAACAGCTTGCTTAACCCGCTGTTTTTGCTTATATTCAGCGATTTTAGCTTGCACTTTAGAGTATTCTGGTGTTTGGGGAGAAATTTCTTCCAGAAGTTTCACTGCACCAGCAAAGTCTTTCTTTTCAGCCAAGGCAAAGGCTTTTTTCCGTAATTGGTAAATTTCTACAGGTGTTTGCGCCTTTCCTCGAACATTAGGCTTTTGTTTCTTTTCCCAAAAACAGATATAAGGAATTTGGCAAACTTTTTTAGCTCCTTCCTCCCACTGCACTTGGTCAATGATTGAATCCAATTGTTTAAATTGAGAAGGATCGGGTTGGGACATATAAATGTATCCAGCCATTGCAGCCAGAGCATTCATCGCCATACCTACACCAAATAAAGCCACTATAGGAGGGATTTTTGGTAATTTAAAACCAGGTTTGCTCTTTTGCGGCTGAGCGGGTGAGTCCGTTGCATCTGTAGCATCTGGGGTGGGTGTTGCCTCATAAAGTTGCGTTTGAGGCATTACAAATATGAGGGATTCTAAAGGCGAAGATTCGGCAACAGGGTTTTCAGTAGAGTATTGAATTTGTTCTGAATCTGCTGTTTTGGTTTCTGAATCTGGCGGGAATAAGCTTAAGGGGATTTCAAGTGTTTCTGAGGCGATCGCACCAATAGAGTTGTCCGCAACTTTTGACTCCTCAATTATAGTTGGGGATATAGTTGGGGATATAGTTGGGGATATTGGCGGCAACGACTTAAAGGTAATATTTAGCTTTTCTGAGCCGATCGCCCCCACACCGCTACTGACAAATTCTGTTGTCTGACTGGCGATCCCCGAATCATGAAGAGCTTGGATAACTTCTGTCGCCATTTGGTAGCGCTCTTTGTAGTTAAGGCGTACCATTTGGTTGACTACAGAAACCAGTCGATCGCTAACTTTTACTTGTTTGTGCCAAGAATCCAAATTCCCATCTATTTGCAACAGCGCCGGATACATTCCCGTCAGTGCTTGAATAGCGATCGTACCTAACGCATAAATATCGCTATTTGGCTGTGGGTGATATGCCAGTTGTTCTGGCGGTACATACCCTGCCGATTCAAGAGGAAAAGTGATTTCTGCCTGTTCTTCAACGTTAACTGCTGGCGTCCGTATCGGCTGAAGCGAGCCAAATTCAATCAAACAATATTTGCCGTCTGAGGCGCGTTTAATTATATTGTTTGGCTTGATATCGCAATGGATAATATCCTGACTGTGAACGAATTCTAGTATGCTGGAAACTTCTGCTAGCAACTGGATAGCTTGTTTTTCCTGCCAGCGTTTGCCGCAGCGTAGGCTAGTTGGCAGTAAAGCACTCAGAGGCTGTCCTTCAATAAACTCTTGCACCAAGTAAAATCCTTGGTCGTCTTCAAAGTAAGCTAGCACTTGGGGAATGCGATCGTGTTCGCCCAATCTTTTCAAAGTCTCTGCTTCGTTAAGAAACAGATGTCTGACGGTTTGCAAGTAGTTGGGATCGTTACTAGCAGGTTTGAGATGCTTAATTACGCATTTGGGGTTACCCGGTAATGTTGCATCTTCGGCAATGTACGTTCTTCCAAATGTTCCGGCACTTAAAACTTGAACTATTTGGTAACGCTCGTCTAATAAATTACCCAACATTGGGTGACTCGCTTCGGTGTTCAACAGGACTCTTGGCATAAGACCCCGGTAATGTTTCGTCAGATTTGATATTGCTAGAGAACGCAGCCCATCCTATGTGCTTCGCCGATATGAAGACGCCAGTTGAAAGTTTGGTTAGGATTAACTGTGTAGAAACTTTGAGAATTCGCGTCTACATCAATGTCTTTCAGAGAGGCGTCTGGTCGTTCAGGATGAAACTGCGGAATTCACTGAAAGAGCTGAGGCGGTATAATATCGTTTCTGCTTTAACACCTAATGCTACCTGGTCGAGACAGAAAATGGCAGAGGATTCTATCCCCCTACACCCCTAGATTCTCAGACTTTGAGTTGGAAGCAGGGGCAAGGATAATTACGATCCCTCTCATGAAGGATTGAGCTTCCAGGTCATACAATTAGAGTAAAAAAAAGCCGCTCAACACTTTTATGCTGTTGCCAGCTACTTTTGTGGCTCGGACGCACATCAGCAATTGCGAGATCTGGTTTTACCTGCTCAGCCCGAAAGTGCAGATGGCTTCTTTCCACGTCTAGATATGGATCTTACCCTCAATTGAGAGTTTGAGGAGGTTGGATATACTCTATGAAGATTAAGTTTATTGTCCAATTATTTGCTGCATTTTCGTTTGTGCTGGGTTGCACGGCTACCAGCAGCAAGATTGGCTCTGCTCAAAGCGCGACCTTCTTCTGCGGTACTAGAAAGGATACTCCAGCGACTGTTGCTCGCACCTCGCGTGGGGACGTTCCCATAATTAGGTGGGTATCTACCTATTTTAGCGGTACAGGCTACACTCCTGCGAGCCGATGTGTCGAGGTTTCCAAAAGATTTCAGACTTACTACGACAATGGAACGCTCAACTATATCACCACTGGCACAGTCAACCGCCAACCGGTAGTGTGCGTTGCTCAAAGTCCTGGGAGCGGTTGCAGTCAGGTATTATTCACTCTGGAAGAAAGAGACGATCCCAACCAAGTTTTGCAAGAGTTATTTGATATCCGGGTTAGGGCTGCCAATGGCCCAATTACCAGAGGGGAATCGCAAGCTTCTCAGGAGCCCATATATATAGATATGAATGAATATCTGAGCAAGACTCCTGTGGAGGAAGGTATTACCCCGATTTCGGAAAACAGCCCAGAAAATGCGCCTGTGCGATCGGCTACCCCTCCCAACTTGGGACAAGCCCTTCAGCAAGTTAAGTCGAATGAGGAGGCCGTTGGGACAATAGAGAAAAGTTGGGAAAGGGATTATGAAAATTATTTTAAAACGAATCTTTCTGACACGTCAATGGGGTCGGAAGAGATCGCAGCTACGTTAGGAAAACTCGCCGCTCAAACTGGAAAAAAAACTGCCTTAATCTACGCAGTTCCAACACCTAATACATTGGAATTGGTGTTAGTGATGCCCCAAAGAAAACCGATTCGTAAGACGGTAACGGCAGCTAATACCGAAACTTTGCAGAACGTAGCGAAACAGTTGACTCAGGAAATTACGGACTTCACAAAAGTGAATACAACGAGTTACTTGGCTCCGGCTCAACAACTCTATCAATGGATCGTTGCTCCGCTGTCGGCTGAGCTGGAAGCTAATAAAATCGATAATTTAATTTTCTGCATGGGTGGCGGTCTGCGTAGCTTACCCCTGGCAGCTTTACACGACGGACAACAGTTTCTGGTGGAAAAGTACAGCATCGGTCTTATCCCTGCTTTTAATATGACCGATCCCGTTTATAAAGACGTGAAGAATTTACCAATTTTGGCAATGGGAGCGTCGCAATTTAAAGAACAAGCTCCCTTAGCTGCTGTGCCTGTGGAGTTGGGGGCTATTATGCAAGATCTTTCTGGCGTTCTTTGGCCGGGTTCTTGGCGGGGGAAAGAATTTTTAAATCAAGAATTTACCTTAGATAATTTAAGGTCACAACGCGCTTCGCAACCATTTGGAATTGTTCACTTGGCAACTCATGCAGAGTTTAAGTCGGGGGCACCGGAAAACTCTTATATTCAGTTTTGGGATAGTAAATTAACTCTGGATAAGATGAGGCAGTTGCAGTGGAATAATCCACCGGTGGAATTGTTGGTGTTGAGTGCTTGCCGCACGGCGGTGGGGGATAAAGATGCGGAAATGGGGTTTGCGGGATTGGCGGTGAATAGCGGCGTGAAGTCGGCGCTGGCGAGTTTGTGGAGTGTTAGCGATGAGGGAACTTTAGCGCTGATGACTGAATTTTACCAGCAATTGAGGGTAGCGCCGATTAAGGCTGAGGCGTTGCGGCAGTCGCAGATAGGTATGTTGCGAGGACAAGTGGTGTTCGAGGGTGGTAAATTGCGCGGGCCCATGCTGAGAGATGGGATGCTTCTGCCACCCAAATTAGCGCCTTCGGGAACAAGAAATTTTAAGCATCCTTTTTATTGGGCTGCTTTTACGATGATTGGCAGTCCTTGGTAGCGAGGACAGGGTAGTGCGCTTACCGAGTTGGCTGTGCCAAAATTGATATTAATTATGTGGGTGCTATGGGCTAAAGCCTTATCTGGTTTGAGTGCGATCGTCATCCTTACGCAACAAATATTAATCTCATGTCGGCAAACATACTCGGTGGGCGCTACCAAATTATTAGAGGGCTGGGATGTGGGGGTTTCGGTAAGACTTATGTGGCTGAAGATAGCCATCTACCGGGTAAACCTCACTGTGTCGTCAAGCAGTTCAAACCTAGAACTACGGATATCCCAACTTTACAGATAGCAAGGCGTTTGTTCGATACAGAAGCGGAAGTTTTGTACAAGCTGGGAAAACACGACCAAATTCCCCAGCTTTTCGCTCACTTTGAAGAAAATGAAGAATTTTATTTAGTTCAGGAATACGTTGAAGGTAATAGTTTGTGTGATGAAATACTCCCTGGTCACCAGTTGGATGAAGATTTTGTTGTTAGTATCTTACAGGAGATCCTGACAATATTAGAATTTGTCCATCAGCAGCGGGTGATTCACCGCGATATTAAGCCTTCAAATTTAATTAGACGCAAGCACGATAACAAGATTGTTTTGATTGACTTTGGGGCGGTAAAAGAAATCGGCACTACCACGGTAGACGGGCACTGTCAGACAACTATGACGGTTACAGTAGGCTCGCCTGGGTATATGCCAAATGAACAATTAGCAGGGAATCCGCGTTTTTGTAGCGATATCTACGCGGTGGGAATGATTGGTATTCAAGCGCTGACAGGTTTAGATCCTAAAAAACTTAAAAAAGATGCCAATACGGATGAAATTATTTGGCGGGAGTGGGCACAGGTCAGTCCCGGTTTGGCATATGTTTTAGATAAAATGGTGCGTTATGATTTCCGTCAGCGTTATCAGTCTGCTACTTCAGCTCTTGGGGATCTGAAAAATTTGAGCAGTTATGCTTCGGGTATGATGGCTTCGACTATAGTAACAAGAACTCCTACCCAAATACCTAATTCTGGAAGGAAGACGCCTTCTCAAATTTCTACTCAGGTGGGGACAAAGAAATCAAATTCTATTTCTGGGCAGAAAACGCCATCTCAAATCTCTACGAAGGTAGCAACAAGTAATTCAACTTCTACTGTTATAGAACACACTCAATCTCCAAAGCTTAACGAGATTGGCTCTACGATAGTGGCAAATAATAATAAGCTGAAACCTAACTGGATTTGGTTTGTTGTCGCTGGGATTCTAGCTTTGCTAGGTACTCAAATATATAGTTATCGGCAACTGCAATCGTTGATTGCGAAAAGTTCTTCTCCGACTCCGCAAGTAAATTTACAAATAACTTCTCCGACTCCGCAAGCAAGTGCGATCGCTTCTCCTTCTCCAACTCCGCAAGCAAGTGCGATCGCTTCTCCTTCGCCAACTCCCCAAGCAAGTGCGATCGCTACTCCTTCTCCAACTACCCAAGCAAGTGCGATCGCTACTCCTTCGCCGACTCCCCAAGCAAGTGCGATCGCTAACGTAGACCCAACTAAGTCAGCAGAGGCTAAAAGAATAGTTGGTTTAATTAACAGCACACAACAACTTTTTTATTTAGAGAATAACCGATTTGCTTCTACATGGCAAGATTTGAAATTAAATATTGAATCGAGGACGGAAGATTATGACTATGAAATTATCTGGGGCGATCGCACCAAAGCTTTAGTTACAGCTACAGCCAAAAATCCTGGATTAAAAAGTTATTCTGGTGTAGTTTCTATGCAAGGCGAAACAGTTGTAGATAAAATTTGCGAAACCAACGAACCATCCACTGCGCCTCCTAGAATACCGCAAGCTTTTGGTAAGGATTTTCAATGTCCTTATGGCTCTACTGGAGTTTCAGGGCTTTTGTAATCTCAACGTAAATTACTGGGGATTAGTATGGTAAGCACATCAGTATAATTAAAACCAAGTAAAGTTTTGTAAAAGTTACCCAATCTAGATTAATGCTTGAACCAAGCATTTACATTTATTCACTGAATAAAGTTTATTTGCGCCTATCGCTTTAGTATAAATAAAGCAAATTAGGAATAGGGGTGTTCCCCCTATATCCAAATCCAATTTAATTAGATATTATATATTTCACCAAATCATCTGGCTGCTTTTCACAGATAACTGACCGATGTTTTAGGTTCATATTTGGCGAGCCAAAAATAAATTAATCATCAGACATCTGCGATCCGAAAGGCAAGCAAAAGATGATTATTGGGATTTTGGTTACTCAACTATTATAGTTGATTTGAATCATTTCTTTGCAGACGCGAACAGCGTCTGCCCCAACACTTTAATTTGGAATTGTTCCAAGGGGTAGTCTGCATTGAATAATTTTAGATCGGGAGTGTTTAAATATGAGCGTGGCCAACAGCGATACCCTTGACGATGCAAAAGAGTATTTAGATTATGAAAAAATCAGTGTATTCAAGCAAGATTACAGGCAAGAAGAGGTCTATGAAATTGATGAATCAAGCGAGCTACACGACAGCATTTGCGTTAATTTGATATCTTTACTAAAGAGTAAAAGTCGCGCTTTAGGCTACCGGGTTAACACAGGAAGGGTAAAAGTTAATATCGATAGGGAGAATATTGTTTATTATCCCGATGCGATCGTAACCTCTGATGATAGAGATAGAGGTAGCGAAAATTTCAAGCGATATCCCCGTTTAATTGTGGAAGTAATGTCTCCAGAAACGGAAGCTTTCGATCGCGGTGATAAATTCGCTGATTACCGTAAATTAGCAAGTCTGCAAGAATATGTACTAATTAGCCAAGAACGGGTATGTGTGGAGTGCTTCCGTCGCAACTCAGAGGGACTTTGGATTCTTTATCCCTATGGCGAAGGAGAAGAGGTATACTTTGCCAGTATTAACTTTCAGACGCCTATTATAGCGTTGTATGAAGATTTGTCCCTACCTTTAGAGGCAAGGTATAGTTTTGAGCATAAAATCCGCAATCAAAAATATACCAAGTACCCCATCAACAGATCGATAATTAATGTGACAGAGGATGCACCCACTCAAATAGCTAGTCACATTCCCTTAACTACTTCTACCAAAAGTACCAAATCGAGTTTT
The DNA here is from genome assembly GCF_041929145.1 of Aerosakkonema sp. BLCC-F183. Lineage (NCBI taxonomy): Bacteria > Bacillati > Cyanobacteriota > Cyanophyceae > Aerosakkonematales > Aerosakkonemataceae > Aerosakkonema > Aerosakkonema sp. BLCC-F183. Next base: position 52,489 of record NZ_JBHFNU010000088.1, read on the forward strand.
AACAATCTTTGGGTGGCAGGAGCTTTAATTTTGGGTTTTGCAGGCAGTAATATCCATAATTATTGGCAAAATATCTTATCTAGGAGTAACGTTTCTTCTGGATCGATAAGTCAGGCAAACGCCGTCGTTGCTAGTTCTCAAAGCATTACATCAGAAAAAATCGAACCATCTTTGGAAAAACAGAAAGATAAAATACAAGAAAATGAACCAAAGGATTTACTTCCAGTCCCAGCAGTAGAATCAGATCGTTTGGACGCTAAAGAGATGATTGCTTCGATCAACAGAATCCAAAAAGGTTTTTATCTCGAAAACGGACGATTTGCTTCTACATGGGAGGATTTGGGATTTAATATTGAATCAAAAGAGCAAGACTATGAATATAAAATTGCTTGGTCAGATCGACATAAAACAATAGTAACAGCTACAGCTAAAAAACCAGAGGATAAGAGTTACACAGGCATAGTTTTTGCGGAAGGTCAATCGGCAGTGGATAAAATTTGCGAAACTGACCAACCATCAACTATACCTCCTGTTATACCTGAAGCGGTAAACAAAGATATGCTATGCCCGCCTGGAGCTTCGATTGTTTCAAGTGTTGGGAAAAGCGATGAGGCGCAAATTGCCAGTCCTTAAAATAGGCACTTCATTTATTTCTAATAAATGAGCGATTTTACTGGATTATAACAGAGAGCGATCGCGCAAATTATTCACGCCAAAAATAGGCGATCGCTTTCTTTAGTTTTGGTTAACCTTTATCACTTGAACCGGGCAATAACAATCTTGAATTAGTAGGTAATTTCCTAGTTATTTGTCGATACATCTCCGGTCGGTTTTGTGCGATCGCAACTTCCCTGAAGCGGTTGATGGTGACACCAATATTCATACCCACGAGGGACAATCCTAGTAATCGCCCCACAGTACCTCCACCAAATTCAAATAGCGAACCCAAAGGATCGAAAAACAAACCACCGATAGCTCCACCAATACCTCCACCGATGAATCCAAACTTTAGATCCCCTAAAGTATTTTCTTTAATACCATAAGAACCCCCTAGTAGAATTCCTAAGATACACCACCCAGCGGTACGAGCAAAAATTAAAAGTGCAAGGGGAGGAGCGCTGTCAACTGTAGAAAATGAAAGGATGGAAACGAATACATATTGTGCAATAAACCCTGAGATAACACCACTAACTAAACCTAAAGTCGAGCCAACTTTAAGACCGTAATATAATTTTGTCCGATCTTTTCTAAAAAACCCTTCTGCGGCTCCCATCACTGCTCCCAAACACATCCCAAATGCTCCGAACGTTATCATTGCATTCAAAAAAGTATTTGTTGTAGCTAAAATCCGGCTAAGTTGGATAATTTCAACTACAATAAAGCCTATTAAGCTACCGACCCAGCCAACGAGGAGTGGCTTTTTGTTGTTGGAGGAAAAACCAAAAACATAACGCTTGTAGTTAAATTCATGTCTGCAAGTCGGACAGGTAACTCGTAATTTTTTCTTCCGCTTGGGAATACGTAGTTTTTGAGAGCAGTTTTCACACAAAATGATAATTTTTACTTCATTATTATTTTCAGCAGATTGGGGTTGATTCATTTTAGTTATTTTCCTTAGCAGCGTTCAGTAAATCGGCATCAATAGCAGTTAAAAATATTGTAATTATACCTTGGGCTAAAACCTTACTTGGGGCTAGCGCAACAAAAATTTACCGATCGTCTTCTGACAGTAAGCGTTCCTAGATAACGCTGACTGAGTATGCACGAACTGCTGGATCTACCGTCGCCATTGTCAAGCCATTTTGTAAAGCTTGACAGATGAGCATCCTGTCAAATGGATCGCGATGTAATGGCGGTAATTTTGCCAGTTGAATTACCGTACTTTCATCAAGCGCAAGACTGACAATTTGATGAAGATCTCGCTGTTTCGGTAAGTAAGTTTCGGGATGCTCAGGCAGAGGTAACTTACCCAACTGGTATTTGACAATTGCTTCCCAAATTGAAATTACACTCAGATAGACTTCGTTATCTCGATCGCGAATTGCATTCCGAATATCCGTTGATAATTTATGATCGCCACTGATGAACCATAAAAAGATATGTGTATCTAACAGAATCTTCATTTGGCCTCGAATGCGTTGAGAATATCTTCTGGCAAAGGAGCATCAAAATCATCTGGAACGGTAAACTCGCCTGCACATAAACCATAAGGTCGTAATTGTTTACTACTGGCAATAGGTCTAAGTTCGGCGATCGGTTTATCAGAGCTAACAATTACAATAGTTTCACCTGCCTCTACTTGACGGAGATATTTCAAAGGATCGCGTTGTATTTCATCAACAGTGACGTTCAACATTAGGTTGCCTCAATGCAACTAAATCTGATTTACTAAGTATATGGTAACAGCGGCACGATCGCTATGCGATCGCACCCACATATGCACAACGCTCAAATCGAAATTTACTCAGGAACTTGCACAAGAGCGGCGATCGCACTTCCCAAACGAGTAAAATGATTCGGATTAAGCGTCAGGATAACATCAACCTCTGCTTTGAGGGCAGCCTTGTAGGTTGGGTTGAGGTACGAAACCCAACAAATGCGATAGGTTTAGTTTATTTCAAACTAATTATGGAGATATTGCACCCGCGTATTCACCCGCCAGGGGTTTTAACCCCTGGCTAATAGCGAAAGTCCACTTTAGTGGACTGAAAGAGTATTCAAAAAACAATTAAAAACAGCCATCATCTGCATAGCCAAAAATCTCCATCTACATCTGCGTTCATCTGCGTTTATCTGCTTTCATCTGCGGTAAAAAAATATCCAAATTTTGCATAAGGTCAGCAACCGGGTTTTTCGCCATTAACCCCACGCCAAAACCAAAATATTTGGCAAAAAATTATCGATATTAATAATTTGTGGCCAAACAAGCTAAAATATTAACAGTCAAACTGCCAAGGAGATGGAAATGCAAGTCAAAGATATGACAGTTGAACAACTCTCCGACCTAATTAGGCATATTGTCGAACAATGTCTGGACGAGTATTTAGATCCTGATGAAGAAAAGGAAATTAAAGCAGAAGTTAAGCAGCAGTTGATAGAATCATTGAATAGCACAAAAGCTGGGGAACGCGGTATCCCACTTGATGAAGCTGTCAAAAAACTAGGATTAAATCGCTAATGGACTACTCTGTTGAGTTAAAGGCAGAAGCCCTTGTTAGCTTGGAAAGCGTCACCCAAGTTGTGAAAAACCGCATCACCCGTAAAATCTATTGGTTAGCTGCAAACTTCGACTTGATTACCCCTGAATCTTTGACAGGTAATTTGGCGGGTTTGTTTAAGCTAAGAGTTGGTGATTACCGGGTAGTCTAATCCTTCAGCACGGAATCAAGAATTATCACTATTCACAAAATTGGACACCGTAGCGAAATTTACGGTTGATTGACTCAAATTTTGCAATACCAAAACAATTTTTCCTCTATGAACGCTTTGCCAGAAATTGAAGCAGCGATTAAACAGCTTCCAGAAAATGATGTTCGCAAATTGGCTGGGTGGATTCAGAACTATTTAAATGAAAAGTGGGATAGACAAATGGAAGAGGATTTGGCAACAGGTAAATTAAATGCTCTGATTGCGAAAGCAGAAGCAGATATAGCAGCAAATAACGTGAGGGATCTTTATGATGCTTTGCTGAATTGATGGAGTGGCGATATGCCTACGGCAGGCTACGCCAACGCACTCCACTCAAAAATCCCGATAGGGCTAAAATCGGTATTTACTCAGGAACTTGCATAAGAGCGGCGATCGCACTTCCCAAACGAGTAAAATGATTCGGATTAAGAGTTAGAATAACATCAAACTCTGCTTTGAGGGCAGCTTGAGCAATTAAAGCATCAAAAATACCCCCACCGGGAATGTTTAAGGTTGCCATTTGAGCAATGGCAATTTGATAGTCATTGGAGAGCAGTGGAATCACTTCAAGGTACTGCAAAACATCTACAATAATACTCTGAGCTTGTTGGGTAGTAATGCGTGGCTGAATTGGCAACCGCGTGATTACAGAATAGGTTTCTGCTAAACTGTGAGTTGAGATAAACCCTTGAATTTGTTTAGATTCTGCTGCTTTGAGCCGTGAGAAGCAAACAGAATGCTTGGGATGGCTGACAATTAATGCAGGAACCAAAACCGAGGTATCAAACAATACTTTCATAAACCCATTTGATTTTGAATACGTTCTTCTCTTAAGTCATCTATGAAAGTATTAAGATCGAAATTTTCTGGTAATTCTGCATCTAATACCAAAATTCCTGATTTTCGATATATTTTTGATTGGTTAGATGGCGGTATATTTGTTGATTCCGAGCTTTTATCGAGAGATTTTTCAGCCGATTTTTGATTTAAGGCATCAATTTTTTCGGCTACAGCTTCCCAAATAAACTGTTCTGGTGAAATTCCCTGAATGGTTGCCCATTTTTCGATATTTTGTTTGAGTTGAGGAGGAAAGTTCATAGGAATGATATAGATTAGATATGACAAAGGAATTAGTTGTGTATTTTTTACTGCAAAGCTATTTGACAACCTGCAATCCACAAGGCGATCGCTCTAAGTTTAGCACTCAAAAATCAGCGATCGCTCTCGATTTAAGTTTGATGTAGAGCGATCGCTACCTGTGCAAGCATTGCTAGGATCAGCTATACAAATGTTTGCACTAAATGTTCAGGCAAATAACGAGGCTGGACTAACAAACTATTTTCACGCAGGTTTCTAAGCTCTGGCAACATACTAAGTGCTACTTTCCCACACATCAACAGAGAATAATCATCGGGATAGCGTTCAAGATAGGCTGAGACTTGACGAAATCCCTCCAAGTAAACCTTATCTTTGACGTGGCATCCAGGAACATTTGTATCAATGAAACCACGTTTTGCACGGGCGACTATATCAAAAGCTTCATCTAAAGTTGTATACTGAACAAGTTCATGGAAAACTTCGTAGAAGCTATGATTAAGGCTCATGTCAGCCGCTATCACCCGCAACGCATAGCGACGCTGATCAGCAGGCGACTGCACACCATAGGAAGCTTCATGGTAATTTGCTAACCCTTCTTCTGTAAGCAGATAGTTACAAAGACCGAAGCGTAAAAGCCTGAGAGGTTGCAAATCGCCATTCACAGCCCTAAAAACATGAGTGCCTATTTCATGTACGAGCAACCGCTTCAATTCACTAGGGCTAAAAAGATACTCTGCATTGACTTTTACCTGCTTATCTATAGAACGAACGCTAATTCTGGCACTCATGGCATTACTAATTATTACACACCAATCAGTCAAACCTGCTTCGGTAAGCGCTTTACGCATCCTAGCCGCCATATCTTCAGATGGGATCGTGCGCGGCTCTAAGTCCAGAGGCAATTTAGCCAACATTTCATAAGCAATCTGAACTAAGTCAGCTGAGGGTTCACCATAGACTTTGACTGTTGCCTCAGTAGCCAAAACTGGATCGCGGGTTGCTGCTGCTCGCATTAGCTCCAGTGTAAAGTCAACATCTTTATAAATCCAATTCTCCCAAATGTTCTGATGAGGTTGTAACTCAGAAATAAACTGAGAAAAAGGTTCCTCCCAGCCAGAAGGCGGTGAATGATAGCTAAATTGCGGATTATAGATTTCTCCTGCTGCATGAGATGTGAAAAGCTGTTGCTTCTCAGTATCGCGATTCAGAGGTGCAGTGTAGTGATCCACATCAATGGATGCGTACAAAATTTGTAACTGCTCACACAGAGTATTTAATCGTTGGAGAGTCTGTTTTTCCATGCTATTTGTCTCTTCCCAGTTAGTTCTTGTTCAATTAGCTGTAACACACCATCTGGATCTGCCTTCTGTATCTCTCGGAGAATAATCAGAGCATCATTCAGAATACCTAGCCAGCCACAGGTATCAATGGCATATTGAAAATATTGTGTTGCGTTGGCTAAATAGTCATGACGCAAGCTGGGGGGAGCCAAGAGCGCTATCCCTGCCTGGGCAAAAGCACGATGATACCGATAAGCCCATCGCTGGCTATAAAGTTTCTCAAGAGCAGTATCCTTTGCACGCTGAAAGAAGTAGCTTGCCTCTTCCAACTTTTCCATTCGCAGATAAGTAATTGCCTCCAAGAGTGTTTCACTGTAAACATTCAAGTTTGCAGTGAACTTTTTAAGTAATGGCTTTGTTTCTTCAACAACTTGCAATGCTTCATCAAGTTGGTTTTTAATTAAACAAGAAATTAATAACCTGTTTCGGCTATCTACTTGTGTCTCAATACGGTTATATTGATCGGCTATTTCAATACTTCGCTGCCATTGTTCAACAGCTAGGTCAATGTTGTCTGGATTTGTATGAAGTAAGAGAACTCCCCAATTTTCATAAGCTACTGATGTATATTGAGTGTTTGAAATTTTGCTTGTAAGTTCTAAATGTTGCTCCATATAACTTTTGGCTTTTTCATGGTTACCCAGATTGCGATAACTAACAGCAAGGTTATCTAAATATATTGCCTGTCCGCTAAGGCGGTGATGCTGTTGTCCTAATTCCAGAGCCTTTTTATAATACTCAATTGCTTTAGGATAATTACCAAAAACTTCGCCATAAACAGCACCCAAATTATTTAAACACGCCATTTTCTGAACGACATCACCAATTTGATCAGTAATTTGTAATGCTTCTTGATAAAGAGAAAGGCGTTCATCATTTCGATTGTTCTGACCGTAGATGATGCCCAAAACACGCATAGCAGAACATTCCAGACTCCGGTTAACAGTTTGTCTAGCAATGCTTAGGGCTTCTTGAGCAACAATCATAGCGCTTTCAGAATCATGTTGTCTTCGTAAACTTTGTGCTAAACTAACCAATCCTTGAGTAATACTATTGTTGTCTTTTAACTGCCGAGCTATTTCAATGCTTGTACGATAATGAGTCTCGGCATCTCTATAAAATCCTGTGTGGTAATAGGTTTCCCCAATCCACCATAATAACTGGGAACGATTAAGAGCATTCCACCCTGCATCCTCACCTATAGCTGCTAAAGCCTGATTGAAAAATGTCCGAGCTTGATTAAACTCACCTAACTTAAATGCCTGTTCACCTGCTAGCTGAAGATAGGTTGAAGCTTTTTGTGTTTGGCTTGCTTCGGTATAATGATATGCCAGTTGAACCGCAATCATTTCAGTCTTTTCATTACATAGAGCTTCTAGGGTTTCTGCGACTTCTGTATGAAGCATTCGGCGCTCTGCTTTAGACAAGATGCTATATAAATAGACTTGAAAAAGGGCATGGTTAAACATATAGCGCGATAGCACGGTTTTGCCCAATTGAACTTCGCCAGTCTCTTGTACCAAATGATGACACCGTTCCAGTTCACGCGACAGTTTGCTTACCAGTTCTCGTTCTCTAATTTTTTGAATTTTTGCAATCACTTGAACAGTGAAGTCTTGTCCTTCAACACAGGCAATATTCAGTATCTCACGCAACTCATTTGACAAACGCCCAATTCGTTCCTCAATAATGCCTTCAACTCTTGCTGGTAGTCTATCCCAATTTAATTGTGGAGATTCTAGCCAATATCCATCTGTATCTTGAATTAGATCACCTCGTTCTTGCATAGAACGCAACAACTCTTTGGTGAACAGAGCATGACCACCAGTGCGCTCAAACAGGACATCCCGAAATACACGGCTTAGCTTATTTGGTTGGCTATTAATCAAAGCATCTACAAAGGCTCGGCCATTCAGATGAGTAGTTTGATCCAAATCAATCCATACATCACCATAGATACGTTTGATTTCGTTTAGAGTTGGCTCCAGAGGATGACGCTCATGGTTGCGTCCTGCTGCCACATCACTAGGACGATATAGCCCAACAAATAAAATTGGACAGGTTCTTAGCTCCCTAACAAGATGAAAGAGGAGCGCATTAGATGCAGGATCTACCCATTGAAGATCATCCAGGATAATCACTAACGGATATTCTTCGGACAGCCGTCGTAAAAGACCAGTGTATTGCAGAAAGATTTGGGATTGCTCAATGTCGCTCTGGTTTGTTTCGGCAGCAATTGCCCGTTCCTCCAAACCTCTCAGCAATCCCCGTTCCTTAGCCCCCGCACGGGCTAGGGCAGCTACAACACCCATACCCGGAATCAATGTACCGATTAGTTCAGGAGCAACTTCTAGCAGAATACGACCTGAAACTCGAAGCACCGTGCTAAGACGTTGGGCATTCTGGCTGGTAATCGCATTGGTATTATCTCCAGTCAGCATCCCTAGAATAATTCGGAAGGGTATATAGGGATCGCTAATCCCAGTTTGGGCATTGCAGTTGCTCCTAGTAAAGAGCAACTTTTCGTCTAGTCTTTCTGATTGCAATACAAATTCTTCAATTAGCCTTGATTTACCTGTTCCCGCCTCACCATTGATAAAACAAACCTGGGTTTCACCATTCAATGCCCTTTTCAAAAACGTACTCAACCGCTCCAACTCTTGTTCTCGGCTTACAAATCCTTGGCTCATACTCTTACGGCATCCATACTGATATTGATTTTATTATGCTTTAAACTCACGATGAATATAATGTTTTGCTGAATTGATAGAGGTTCGCTCGCACTCCACCCAAAAATCCCCACAGCGCTAAAATCGTTAAGCAACATAACGCTCTGTCCCTCATGTCCCACGCTGCCGACACCAAAAACGGTCATCATCCCACAGGGGTAAATCTGAATAACCAAAATTCGATTCGCATTCGGGGTGCGAGGCAGCATAACCTGAAGAATATCGATTTGGAATTGCCGCGCGATCGCCTGATCGTTTTCACTGGCGTTTCTGGTTCCGGCAAGTCTTCTCTCGCTTTCGATACCATCTTCGCGGAAGGGCAGCGTCGCTACGTGGAATCCCTCAGCGCCTACGCGAGACAATTTCTGGGACAATTGGATAAGCCGGATGTGGATGCGATCGAAGGTCTTAGCCCAGCAATCTCCATCGACCAAAAATCGACTTCCCACAATCCGCGTTCCACAGTCGGGACGGTGACGGAGATTTACGATTATCTCAGATTGCTGTTCGGACGCGCTGGCGAACCTCATTGTCCGATTTGCGATCGCTCGATCGCTCCCCAAACCATCGACCAAATGTGCGATCGCATCCTGGAACTTCCCGACGGTACGCGCTTCCAAATTCTAGCACCTGTCGTGCGCGGGAAAAAAGGCACTCACCGCAAGCTACTTTCTTCTCTCGTTTCGGAAGGATTTGTCCGCGTGAGGGTAAATGGGGAGGTGCGACAACTCGATGAAAATATCGAGTTGGATAAAAATCATACACATAATATAGATATCGTCGTTGACAGGCTGATTAAAAAACCCGATATTCAGGAGCGTTTGGTCGATTCTCTCTCCACTTGCTTGCGGCATTCACAGGGAATTGCCGTTATAGAGGTATTAAATAATACATCGGATAAGGTAAGCGCGTCGCGAAAAGATAGTACGTATATAATAAAGGATGGGGAAAACGGTGTCAATAGCTATGCAGAATTACCGCCAGAATTGATATTTTCGGAAAACTTTGCTTGTCCGGAACATGGCGCGGTGATGGAAGAATTATCGCCGCGTTTGTTTTCTTTTAATTCGCCTTACGGTGCTTGTCCGAACTGTCACGGATTGGGAACTTTGCGAACATTTTCCCCAGATTTGGTAGTGCCAGACCCAAAAGCGCAGGTTGTAGGAGCGATCGCACCTTGGGTGGAAAAGGAAACTTCTTACTATACTGAATTGCTTTACAGTGTGGGGAAAGCACACGGGTTTGAACTGCACACGCTTTGGAAGCAGTTAACAGCGGAACAGCAACAGGTGATTTTGTACGGTTCCGAACAACCAATTTGGATGCACGATCGCAACGATTACAGAAAGTTTAGCGGCGTAATTCCAATGCTGCAAAGGTATTTCGACGAAAGTGCATCGGAATTGCAAAAGCAGAAGTTAGAGCAGTATCTTGTCGATCGACCTTGCGAAGTTTGTCAGGGGAAGAGGTTGAAACCGGAAGCGCTATCTGTGAGGTTAGGTCAGTATCGGATTTTGGATTTGACGGGGGTTTCGATCGCGGAATGTAAGGAAAGGATTAACGATTTGAAGTTGAGCGATCGCCAAGCGCAAATCGGCGACTTGGTACTGAGAGAAATCAAAGCGAGATTGCAATTTCTCCTCGATGTCGGATTGGATTATCTCAGTTTAGATCGTCCGGCGATGACACTTTCCGGAGGAGAAGCGCAACGCATTCGTCTCGCCACGCAGATCGGTTCCGGATTAACAGGCGTCCTCTACGTTTTGGACGAACCAAGTATCGGTTTGCATCAAAGAGATAACGGTCGTTTGCTGAAAACTCTCACCAAACTTCGCGATTTGGGAAATACATTAATAGTAGTAGAACACGACGAGGAAACGATTCGCGCCGCCGACCATTTAGTTGATATTGGCCCTAAAGCGGGGATTCACGGTGGGGGGATTGTAGCGCAAGGGAATATAGAGACTTTGTTGGCGGCGGAAGATTCGCTGACGGGTGCTTATTTGTCGGGAAGAAGGGTAATTGAAACGCCAGCAGAAAGGAGAAAAGGAAATGGGCGATCGCTCATCCTCAAAAATTGCCATCGCAATAACCTTAAATATATAGATGTGGGGGTTCCCCTCGGTAAACTTGTCTGCGTTACCGGAGTTTCCGGTTCGGGAAAATCTACCTTAATTAACGAATTGCTTTATCCAGCTTTGCAACATCACCTGACTCGCAAAGTACCTTTCCCCAAAGAGTTGGATACTGTCAAAGGATTAGACGAAATCGATAAAGCAATTGTGATCGACCAATCGCCGATCGGTCGCACTCCCCGTTCCAATCCAGCTACTTACACAGGAGTCTTTGATGTCATCCGCGATATCTTTTCCCAAACCATCGAAGCGAAAGCAAGAGGTTACAAACCGGGACAATTTTCGTTCAATGTGAAAGGGGGAAGATGCGAAGCTTGTGGCGGACAAGGGGTGAATGTCATCGAGATGAATTTTCTGCCGGATGTGTACGTGCAATGCGAAGTTTGTAAAGGCGATCGCTACAATCGAGAAACCCTGCAAGTGAAGTACAAGGGGAAGTCGATCGCCGATGTTTTGAACATGACAATTGAAGAAGCTTTAGACATCTTCCAAAATATTCCCAAAGCAGTCACCCGCTTACAAACATTAGTCGATGTCGGTTTAGGTTACATCCATTTAGGACAACCCGCACCCACCCTTTCCGGCGGTGAAGCGCAACGAGTCAAATTAGCAACCGAACTATCTCGTCGCGCCACCGGAAAAACACTTTATTTAATAGATGAACCCACAACGGGTTTATCGTTTTACGACGTTCACAAATTGCTGGATGTCTTGCAGAGATTAGTGGATAAAGGTAATTCGATTTTGGTCATCGAACACAACTTAGATGTAATTCGCTGCGCCGATTGGGTAATTGACTTAGGGCCGGAAGGTGGCGATAAGGGAGGCGAGGTAATTGCTGTGGGAACGCCGGAAGAGGTGGCGGAGTGCGATCGGTCTTATACTGGGCAATATTTGCGGCAGGTGTTGCAGCAACATCCGCCAAAGGTAACTGCTTAGCTGAATATATAATCAAAAAAATCAAATCAACTTTCTGCTAAACTAGAAATTATGACATCGGAAAAACAAATGAATGCGATTATGTATGAATATGTTATCGATCTCGTTGTTCCCCTTATACCTGCAACTGTAGACACAGGTAGTGAGAAACCTCAAACTTGGGAAATTGCAAAATACAACTTTGACCCTTGCCTACAAGTTGGTGATGATGTTTTGATAAGTAATCTCAAGATAGGCAATCAGCCAGATGAAACTTTTAATTTAATGGCGGGAGTTATAAAACGTGAAAAAGAAATATTAGTTGCTAAAAAAGCAGATGAATCTATTTTTAGAATATTAATTACAATAGAAGTAAAAGATAAAGACGAATTTCCAAGATTTATTGAAATTATGAAAAGACATAATCCGGCTGCCTTTAGAAACTAAGCAGGCATTCTTGGAATACAAACGCTGTTACTCAATGATTTAGCACTGAGAATAGCCATTATAATATTAACAGATTGTAATCAAAGGATGACATGGAAGATAAAAGATTTATCCGCACCCTACGATTAAAAAACTTCCTATCCTATGGAAGCGAGGGTGAAACAATTGAACTACAGCCCCTGAATGTGCTGATTGGGCCAAACGCATCTGGTAAGTCGAATTTAATCGAAGCAGTTGGACTCTTAAAAGCAACACCTACAAATTTAACTGTTCCTATTCGCAAAGGGGGAGGTATCAGCGATTTTCTTTGGAAAGGTGAAAGAGGTATTCCGACTGCTGAAATTGAGGTTACCTTAGATAATCCTGCCAATATGCCGCTCCGCTATCGTATTAGTTTCACCGTAGCTGGTCAAAGACTGGAATTGGTAGACGAAGCTATAGAAAATGAAACATCATATTCAGGCGAAAATGATGTCTATTTTTACTACCGCTATCAGTATGGACGCCCAGCTTTAAATGTGAAAACTAGGCTGGAAGGGCAAACTGGTACAATCACTGATAGAAGCGAACGCCGTCTTCGCCGAGAAGATCTAATCCCAGATCAATCTGTTTTATCTCAAAGAAAAGACCCCGATCAATATCCAGAACTCACTTATGTTGGCAATCAATTTTCCAGTATTGCTTTATATAGAGACTGGCATATAGGACGAGATTCAGATCCCAGAATGCCTCAAAAATCTGACTTACCCGAACATCCTCTCCTAGAAGATGGAAGTAACCTTGGACTTGTTTTAAATAACTTACAACACCAACTGGGAACAAGACAAATTATAGAGAAGCTAAAGAAATTTTACGATGCAGCAGAAGAACTTACAACCAAGATTTACGGGGGTACAGTACAAATATTTATTCGTGAGGAAGGTCTAACTCAACCAATTCCTGCAACTCGTCTTTCAGATGGAACACTGCGTTATTTATTCTTAATGGCTTTACTGCTAGATCCAACTCCACCACCACTCATTTGTATTGAGGAACCAGAGATAGGTTTACATCCAGATATTCTACCCACAATTGCTGAAATGTTAATCGAAGCATCTCAAAGAACACAATTAATTGTTACCACTCATTCTGATGCTTTGGTTTCTGGTTTGAGCGAATATCCTGAATCAGTTTTAGTTGGCGAACGGAATAATACAGGCAGTCATCTGCGCCGTCTTGAGCCTAATCGACTTAAAAACTGGCTTGAAAAGTACACTCTAGGAGATCTCTGGCGGATGGGCGAAATTGGTGGTAACCGATGGTAAGTGAGATTCGCATTTACATCGAGGGAATTGGAGATAGCGATGAAACTGCGCCTTTGCCTAGTGCGCGGCTAGGTTTTCGCAGTAGAATCAGAAGTGGAAAAGAAACTACAGCTGGTCTGCGCCCCGGGTTTCGCAAATTCTTTCAAGAACTCTTTGATATTGCAGACAGTAAAGGAATCAAGATTACCTCGATCCTGTGTGGGTCGCGTCGCGATGCTTATGAAGATTTTAAAATGGCTTTGAAATCTCACCCGGATGCTTTTAATATTTTACTGGTAGATTCGGAATCTCCTGTATGTGAAACTGATACACCTTGGGAACATCTTAGGAAAAGAAAAGAAGACCAACCCTGGATTTTAGATTCTGTGGATCTGGATGAGGCTTGTTGTCACCTAATGGTGCAAACAATGGAAGCTTGGTTTATCGCGGACATAGATGCTTTAAGAGCGTTCTACGAGGAGGGATTTAGAGAAGAGAAGATTCAGCGAGGAATGGAACAATATCAGAGCGTAGAACAGGTTTCAAAAGCTACTATAGATGTCTGGTTGAAAGCCGCTACGCGCCACACATCTAAGGGGAAATATAAAAAGGCAATTCACGCTCCCGAAATTTTAAAACTGTTGAATGTTGCTAGGGTACGTCAAGCGTCTCCTAATTGCGATCGCATCTTTACAACCCTTGCCCAAATCATGGAAGAATCAGCATGAAAAGTTGAGATGTAAGAGCGAGAGATGAGCGATCCGATCACCATTTCAGGTAAAGATGGGGATGATGCTAAACCCTATTTAGAAAAAGAAGTTACTCAAAAATTAGCTAAATTACAAACAATTCAAAAAAAGGAGTCGGAAGAATGAAATTACCTTATACTATTGTCATTCAATGGAGTAATGAAGATGGATGTTATTTAGTCCATTTACCAGAGTTTACCACTCAACAATTTCACACTCATGGCGATACCTATCAAGAAGCATTAAGCAACGCGCAAGAGGTTTTAGAATTACTCGTTGAAGAATATCAACAAGACGGTAAACCTTTGCCTGAACCTAAACCGCTAATTACTATTTCTCAAGTTGCTTAAGGTGTTGGTGTTGGGGTGCGATCGCATTTTGGGTATGTGCGAGTTTGGGAGTGCGATCGCCTTAGCCTCGCGGGGACAATACATACTATATCGTAATTTACTAAAATTAAACAATCAGGGATATGAAATTTATTTAGCAGTAAGAGACAGTATATTTGATACCTTTTTCCAGAGGAAATCTATTCAAGCAGTTGTCAAACTCAATGAAATTGCTTTGATTGTTTTTAGTAATGAAAGAGAGGAGATTGTAGAATGGATAAATTAACCCATTATCGCAATTTAATCAAACAAGTTCTTACCGAATATAATAATTTGTCTAATCAATCTTCCGATCGGCATTCTGAAACCTGCTTGGTGTTTGATGAAAACCACGACCATTATTTATGGTTAACAGTTGATTGGCAAGGAAGTAAACGACTGAAATATACTCACGTTCATATTAGAATCAAGAACGACAAGATTTATATAGAAGAAGATTGGACAGAGGAAGGAATAGCAATTGAATTAATGCGTTTGGGTGTTGCTAGCAGTGAAATTGTTTTGGCTTTTCAACCGCCAGATGTGCGAGGGTTTACAGACTTTGCTATTGCTTAGGAAGATTGGTTGGGGATTTGTGGAGGAAAGAGCGATCGCACTTTGGGTATGTGGGAGTTTTGGAGTGCGATCGCACTTTGGATATGTGTGAGGAGAGGGAGTGCGATCCGTACACCAAAAACCTTATCGACACTCAACACCACACTTATTCAAAAACCTTTATTCCTGTTGAGGCGCAAAAATTACTTCATTAAGCTTTTCCACCAATCTATAAACTGTTGTTGATGGATTTTGATTATGTATTCTTGTTATATCTTCCAGAGTTAAATTATCCAACTTATCGGGATCTATACCATAACTAGACAAAAGTTTTCTAGCATATTTAATAGCATTAGCTTGTTTATCTTTAAGTCTTTCATACATATCCTCACAGTTTTTCTCATATTTCTCCCCTAGTCTCGCCTTACTACTAAGCATCTCTTTTAGATCGCTGCGATGTGTTTCACTTACATAATATTCATAATGTAATAAATACCATAGCTCAAAAGCATCATTAGAAATAGCTAAATTTACTTTATTTTCTATAGCTAATCTAATTGCTTCATTAAAATTTTGTTGATTATAATTTTCCTTCTTGGCATCTCTATCAAATACACACCAAACCTCATCTTCACCATAAGAACCATCATCTTTTAATTTTTTAGCTTTTTTTACTACCGTTATACCGACTGCACTCGCTGGTATAATTTGAATAGTGGCAGTTTTGGTATCTCTGCCTATTTTTTGGAAAGCTGCAAAATAATTCGGCTCAGTTTCTATACCTTCACAAACAATCAAAAATGTTTTCCTTGGGATTTTGTAATTGGTTTTCCTCTCAAAACGGTTAAGATTTTTTTTACTCATTTCTATTGATTAGCTAAAAGTTGCCGAAAATTACCGATAAAAGGTATTGCTCCGTATTTACCGCGAATATAATCAGATTCAAAGGAAGCATCTTCTGGAATATCATACTCAACTAAAGAATATAAATCTGTTGCTCCTTGTTGATTTTTTTCTGTAAACCATATTTGATCTCGCCTTAATAATCTGCTGCCAAATAAGCGAGAACTCAGCAAGTTTGTATCGTGAGTCATAAAAATTAGTTGCGCTCCTTTTGAGTTATATTTATTGGAATTAAACATCTGTACGATTTGACGGGTAATAATAGGATGTAACTTTGCATCTAATTCATCTATAACAATAAGATGTCCGTTTTTTAGAGCATTTAAAAGAATACCTGATAAATAAAATAATTTTTTTGTTCCTTCCGATTCATTTTCTTCTAACTCAAATTTTTCGGTTCCCACTACCTCACCTTTTTCATTATACTTTTCATGCAATGTCTGAACGCTGGATACTTCATTTGATGATCGCAAATTTGATGACCGCAAAATTAACTTTCTTAGTTCTTCCGGTATGGCTGAAGGCAAAGTTTCAGAAGATATGCTTTCCTTAGTCATCCGAATATCGTAAATGGATAAATCTAAATCTTTAATAAATTGGACTATATCTCGTCGTAGTGGAGATTCAAAAAATTTGAGGCTGATATTTCTGTATAAATTATCGTGCGTTCCCGAAGCGGAAATAACTTGGCATTTATTAAACCATTTTAATATTTGCTCGGAAATTTTTCCATTAAATTGGGCTACTACAGACAGGAAGAGAGAATTGTGTTTGGTTTTTTCTTCTAAACCTTTTCCCTCTTTAAATGATTTTAAATTTATTTTGAAATCATTTCCATATCTTCTAAATAAATCATACTCTTTTTGATTATTTAGACAAGATAAAACTTCAATATGGACTTTTTCTGTGGTTATTCCAAAAGCATATTTATAAATTTTATTATTTAGCCCAAATGTAACCTGAAAAAATGAAGGACTATATTCTGTTTCCGTACTAAGTCTAAATGGTTCAATATCGATATCATCGGTAATTTGAATTCCTGTGGAAGAATTAATAACAAACCATTTCATAAATCCAAATGCTTTAGCAAAATTACTTTTACCACTTGCATTTGCTCCATAAATAGCAGCCGCTTTCAGTAAGCTCAATTCTTCATTTACTGTGAATACACTATTACTGTCTAGTTCGGCATCTTGACTGTCAATATCCGATGCTACCATGCTGAACGTAACTGTCTCCTTAAAAGACAGGAAGTTACCAACTTGAAACTCAATCAGCATGAAGTTAATTTAACCTTTTTTGCTTGTTTGTTCTAGTTAGTATTAGAGCATATTCTAGGGACAGTAGCAACCCTCCCGTGCCAAACCTTTATCCAGTAATACTATGAAGCTCACAACTAGCGGGGCTGTAATCATTATAGCCCAGGAATAAAAATTTTCTCTTGGCCCATAAGGGTCTTTAGACAAGTGCGATATGCCTACGGCAGGCTACGCCAACGCACTTTGGCTGTGTGGGAGTTTTGGAGTGCGATCGCATATCCAAAGGCAAGCTCAATCTTTAGCTATGTGGAACTGTTGGAGTGCGATCGCCAATAAATATGCTAAAATAATAAATAACCAAGTATTTAGAAAAAAAAGTGAATCAAAAACTAGCTAAATTACAAACTATTCAAGAAAAGAATCCGGAAGAATGAAATTACCTTATACAATAGTCATTCAATGGAGTGATGAAGACGGATGTTATTTAGTCCATTTACCAGAGTTTCCCTCTCAACAATTTCACACTCATGGCGATACCTATCAAGAAGCATTAAGCAACGCGCAAGAAATTTTAGAATTACTCGTTGAAGAATATCAACAAGACGGTAAACCTTTACCTCAACCCAAACCGTTAGTTACTTTTTCTCAAGTTGCTTAGAGTGTTGGTGTTGGGGTGCGATCGCATTTCGGCTATCTGCAAGTTTGGGAGCGCGATCGCTGCTCCAAACACAAGCGCGATCGCACTTTTTCTCTATGCCAATTTTACTCAACAAAAAAACTTCTTGAACAGTCATATTTGACAAATAAAAATTCAAGAAGTTGTCAATTAATTTCTAAATAAAACTATGGTGTAGTGATACTTAGATTGCGAGTAGGAGCAAGACGGCTTGGTTCTAGATTAGGCTGCCTAAATGAATCGTTATTGGGTTGTTCATTAGTAGAACGGCGACCGGAGTTTTGCAAACCACTACCAGTATTATCACCACTCTCTCCCGCAGAGCTTTCGGGACAGTAATATTGAGGAGCTAACTTGAGCGTAATTTCTATATTTTGCTTGCGTGCATTATCCTGGGTAAAAGTATACGGGTTAGGAGCGTTGAGTAATTGGTTAGCTAAATCCGAAATTTCTTTAGCGGCTCGAACATTTAAGCAGCAGAGCGCATTTCCAGAGGAAGGTAAATAGTAAATATTGCTCCTTTAGTTTGGCTGGAACTCTGAGCGACAATACTGCCGCCATGAGCTTCCACAATTCGGCGTGCGATCGCCAATCCCAAACCGGTACCGCTGCCTTTACGCGAGGGATCTGCGGTATAAAACTTTTCAAAAATATAGGGTAGATCGGTATTGCTAATACCAGGGCCTTGATCTCTAATTTTTACAACTGCCTGATTGCCTTCTTTATAGACAGAAATAAACACTTGAGAATTTGGCCCTGAATATTTAATCGCGTTGTCGAGTATATTCAAAAAAGCTTGTATAAGACGTTCTGGATCGCCATGTAATTCCACCATCTCGGCCACATCTAAATGTATGCCGACTTGATGGGATTGCATCCGGGTTTCCATCGCTTGTACGGCGCGATCGATCAGGAATTTCAGTTTCAACGTTTGCCGTTCCAGTGCCGTTACGCCAGCTTCCAGTCGTCCGAGATCGAGAAGGTCGTGAATTAGTCGCGACAAGCGTTTAATCTCATCTTGTGCAGTTTTGATAAAGCGATCGCGCAGTTCCGGTTCCTCAGCAGCTCCATTTGCCAGCGCCTCCAGCGTCACAAACACATTGCTCACAGGAGTACGCAGCTCGTGCGACACACTGGCAAGAAATGCTCGCCGCTCATTATCCAAAGAAGCTAACCGCGCACTCATTCGGTTCAATTCTACTGCTAATTGCCCAACTTCATCGCTTTGACGGATATTTAATTTATCGCCAAAATTACCGCCACCCATACGAATGGCAAAATTGCTCATTGCCTGGATCGGTCTTGCAATACTCCGAGTCAGGTATTCGCTGATCGCAGCGCAGAGAATGAAAATTAGAACTAGCGTTCCTAAAATCGTCCAAATAATTGTTTGAAACTGACGCTGGAACTGCCGTAGCGTGATCGACATCCGCAAGACACCCAGCACGCGACCGTTGCGGACTATAGGACGCGCCACGTACAAGCGATCGTCTTTTGACAGCACGCCTTTGGCAATACCTTGCGCTGTCTGATTTGCAAATGCTTCCCTCATTCCCGGAACTGCAAACCAATCGCTTACCTGATGATCGATATCGGGAGCAGAAGTTGACAGTAAGTGACCATCTGGCGAAAAGACGCGCAGAGTAACTGTTTCTGGCGCTCCGTAGCGTTTTACTGTCAATTCCACCCGCTCTAATTTATTCTCTTCCAGTGCATCAGCTACACTTTCGCTCAACGCAGTAGTCCAAGCATCTAGATCTGCCTGCCTACTTCTCATAAAATAACCGTAGAAAGAAAGCAGAATGTAACCCGCTAACAGGGAAGTTCCCAGCGCTGTCAGTGCCAGATAGGTGGCCAACAATTTTGTGTGAATCGAATTCCATTTAATGCGAATTGGAAACGTCATCATATCGTATCCGGTTACTGTTATCGTTTACGCTGCTTTCAGAACAGAAGTACTTTTAGAGCAGAAGGGAAACAAACAACGAGTTTCTGCACATTCAACTATAGGATAACGATGCTACCGTACTTGATATCCAAGATTGAGATCTTGCAAAAAAACTACCCCGATCGCATTTGAAGTTTAATCGGGATTTCTGAATACTTGTAGCTTTTTTTAATCTTCTGCCGAAGCGCTTTTTTCCCCAGCACGACGCCGCAGCACAGCTTTTATCCGTGCCATGAGTTCGCGAGTGTTGAATGGTTTGGTAACGTAATCGTCTGCACCAGCTTCTAAACCCCAAATTTTGTCAATATCCTGATCTTTTGCGGTCAGCATTACTATCGGTACGTCAGAATAAGCTCTCAAACGCCAGCATATTTCCATGCCGTCTATTCCTGGCAGCATCAAGTCTAAAATTATCACGTCTGGCACCTGCTTGTGAAACAGTTTGAGCGCAGTCATTCCATCTGGCGCTGTCGTCACCTGATAGCCTTCTTTCATTAAAGAATAAGAGAGGCTAGCGCGTAAGGCTTCTTCATCATCAACTAATAAAACGTGTGGCATAGCGGATTTACTCGATTATGCAATACTTGGCTACTTTGTAATAGTTTTTTTTGAATGCTAATAATAAGTCTGATTTAATATTACTCTCTAGCGGTAGATAAGGCTTCTGTCCAAGGAAGTATTGCGGCTGTGTTCGCTTGGTACTTAGTCTGGTGACGATCGCCTGCGTTTGTTTATCTGGCTCGGATCTGAATCTACACGATAGCCGTTGCTAATAATTCTATCTAAAGATATAGGCGAAGAGCATCGCCTTCAAATAAAATGACAGCTTGCAAATTAACTTGTTTAATTTGCAAGCTGTCATTTAGAACTAGCTAGTTAGTACAGCTATGTAAAATTGTTCTTAAACAGCCGCCATTGCAGGGGTAATAGATTTAACCTGGGCTAGCAGATTGTGCAATTCTTCACCCTCAATCACTTCTGTTTCCAGGAGTTTGCTAGAGATAGCTTCCAACAAGTCGCGGTTGGTTTTGAGGATATCCAAAGCTTGGTGATGGGCGGTTTCGACAATTTCCTTCACCTCGCGATCGATCGCTTCTGCCGTCTCATCGCTGACAGCGCGGCGCGGATTGGGCATACCATCGCCCAAGAACATAGACTGCTGACCTTTCTCGTAAGCTAACGGCCCCAAAACCTTGCTCATACCGTAGCTAGTCACCATCCGTTCTGCCAAGTCGGTTGCCCGTTGCAAGTCGTTGGATGCACCTGTTGTGATGCTGCCAAAGACGATTTCTTCTGCGGCGCGTCCGCCCAAGAGGGTAGCAATTTCACCGCGCAGTTCGCCTTCATCCATCAAGAAGCGGTCTTCTGTGGGCAATTTCAAAGTGTAACCCAAAGCAGCCATACCGCGAGGGACGATCGAAATTTTCTCGACTTTACCGCTACCGGGCATCAAGAAGCCAACCAAAGCGTGACCGACTTCGTGATAGGCGACAATCTTTTTCTCTTTATCGTTGAGGACGCGGCTTTTCTTTTCCAAACCGGCGACGACGCGCTCGATCGCTTCCGCCAAGTCTGCTTGGGCCACAGCTTCGCGGCGGTTCCGCGCTGCCAGCAAAGCGGCTTCGTTAATTAAGTTTGCCAAATCTGCACCGGCAAAACCGGGAGTGCGGGTAGCGATCGCTTTGATGTTAACATCCGGCCCCAGCTTAACTTTTTGGGCGTGAATCTTCAGAATTGCTTCGCGACCCGCCAGATCCGGACGGTCTACCAAAACTTGACGGTCAAAACGTCCGGGACGCAGCAGTGCCGGGTCGAGAGTTTCCGGACGGTTAGTTGCCGCCAGCACGATCACTGTTGTGTTGGCTGCGGCAAAACCATCCATTTCCGTCAACAACTGATTAAGAGTTTGTTCGCGTTCGTCATTGCCACCGTAGAAACCGTTAGTACTGCGAGACTTACCGATCGCATCCAGCTCGTCGATAAAAATTATACAAGGAGCTTGCTTCTTCGCTTGCTCGAACAAATCCCGCACCCGTGCCGAAC
The DNA here is from genome assembly GCF_041929145.1 of Aerosakkonema sp. BLCC-F183. Taxonomy (NCBI): domain Bacteria; kingdom Bacillati; phylum Cyanobacteriota; class Cyanophyceae; order Aerosakkonematales; family Aerosakkonemataceae; genus Aerosakkonema; species Aerosakkonema sp. BLCC-F183. Next base: position 74,348 of record NZ_JBHFNU010000088.1, read on the forward strand.
CGACGCCGACGAACAGTTCCACAAACTCCGATCCGGAGATGCTGAAGAACGGTACACCGGCCTCCCCAGCCACAGCTTTGGCTAGCAAAGTTTTCCCAGTACCTGGGGGGCCTACCAACAGCACACCTTTGGGGATACGCGCCCCAATTTGAGTGAAACGACCGGGATTCTTCAGAAAATCGACGATTTCCACCAATTCCGTCTTGGCTTCTTCCACCCCAGCAACATCGGTAAAGGTGATTTTAGTTGCCTCGTTTTCTACATAAACCTTAGCTTTGCTCTTGCCGATCGAGATCGCACCTTGAGGGCCACCGCCGCGACCGATGAAAAACTGCCAAATAGCAATAAAGATCAGCGGAGGTATCACCCAACCTAGTAAACTGGTAAACCAGGTATTCTTAGGTGGTGGGGGAGCAGCAAATTCAACCCCTTTTTCCTGTAGGAGTGTGGGCAAGTTTAGATCGAAAATGGGTGTAGTAGAAAGCACTTGCCCTAGCTGACCTTCTTCACCTTTGATCTGGTAACGAATTTCGTTTTGACCAACCAAGGCACGCTCGACCTGTTGTTCTTCGACTTGGTGAATAAACAAGCTGTACGGAACTCTAGGAATCTGGGGGCCAAACAAACTCGGTAAAAACAAGTTCGCTAGCAGGAACAAGCTGGACAGCAATAAAAAAATACTGCCAATCTGGCGAAAACGAGGAGGTTGAGGCTGGTCTTTGATTGCCATTTATTTTAAGTCTGCCTTTCAAAACGTGTGTAAACCCATTGATTTCTTGGTTTTACCCAAGTACATCGCACCCAATATCTCTGAACTATTCGCTTTTAGCTGTTGACTAATTGGTAAGAGCTAAAAGCTGATTGCTTTCAGGTTTGGATGTACGCCCCGATGCTGGGAAGAGACTTGCAGTTGAAAGCATGAGTCTCGTAAATGCGGTTTTGCAACCGTTTGGGGCAATTACGCTTTCAGCAACGCCAATCAACGTTTTTTGATTCAAGGCTGTGGCGTCAACCTGCTACTTCCATAGGTCGTTACTCTATGTTTTATGGGCTAATTGAATACCTTTTGATATATTTGCCCACAGAAGTCAGGAACTTGATTCACCTCCTTAAATTCAACCTAATTATGGCTGGAATTGTACGGCAAACCGCTTAATTCCAGCTAATAGGGTTGACATTGGCGGATTATTCTCCTCCAAGCCATGACAATTTCTATCTATCTGTTACAAGCTTAACATTTTGTTACTTCATCCGGGGATTGAGGGGAGTGGGGAAGTTAAAAGTCAAAAGTTAAAAGTCAAAAGTCAAAAGGAAGAGGGAAGAGGGAAGAGGGAAAAGATTTATTCTCCCACTCCCCCACTCCCCCACTCCCCCGCTCCCCCGCTCCCCCCCAGTCCCCCAGTCCCCAGTACCCATGATTCCGGAGGAACAGTCTAGTGCATTGTAAAGAAACAATTAGTTTGAGGTCGTCAATCAATAAGACGGCTTGCTCAGTCTCACCCATGAACACCCGCGAAAAGATTCTTAGAGCTATAGTAGAAAATCCCGGACTGACCACACGCGAAATAATGGCGATCGCCCAACTGTCGCGCACAAACACGCGGGAGCATTTGCAAAAATTGGAAAGCATGGGCTCGATCTATTCCGAAACGGATGCAAACAATCCCAACAAGCATCGTTACTATCCGATCGGCGAATCACCGAATCGCGAAACCGAATAGTCAGATGCTCTGGAAGACTCTCTATACCAACACGGCAGAACCTTGCTGTTGCCTAGCCATTTCCAGCAAACGCCAAATACGCTCCTCAATTGGGGGATGGGTGCGAAAAAGCGATTGCAAACCTTGTGCGGAAAGAGGATTTACAATTAGTAGCGGCGACATGGCCGGATTGCCGTTCATAGGAATTTGGTGTCCGACAGCCTCAAGCTTCTCCAGCGCACTGGCAAGCGCTAAAGGGTTACCTGTGATTTGGGCCGAACCTAAATCAGCAGCAAACTTGCGTGTACGGGAAATAGCCAGTTGGATTAGAGTGGCCGCTAAAGGAGCCAAAAATACAAGGAACAAAACCCCCAGCGGGTTTGCGCCCCTGCGATCGTCGCGGGTGACGGGGTAATACAAACCTCCAAAAGTCAAAATGCGCCCGATGAAAGTAATCGCTCCGCCTACAGTACCTGCAACCGCCTGAGTCAGGGTGTCGCGGTTGCGGATGTGGGTAAGTTCGCGAGCTAAAACTCCTTCTAGTTCTTCTTTCGAGAGTAGTTGGAGAATGCCTTCAGTAACTGCCACCGTAGCATTTTCAGGGTCTCTACTTGTACCGATATATAGCTCCTGTTCGTTCCCGATCGGGTAGTATCCACCCAGAACCAGCAGACCGCTGAGCAGTCCCAGCAAAGCTGCCGTTTTGATTTGATTTCCTAGCATACTTGTTAAAAATTTTATTCCTGTTTTTTATAAGTTCTCAAATTTCGTGGGTTTACCGTCTCTATCCCATCAAGTAAAAAAGTCTCTAACTACGGGCAGAGACGATATAAAAAATCGATTAACTTAACTTTAAAATAAAATTAAATCGTTTAAATATGAAGCATATTTTTAGTATAATGAATGTATGCAAAACCAATGAAAATTATCAATTTCTCTAAACTTAGGAGCATAGGAGATTGAAAATGCCACAATATTCTTTAGCCGAAGATCCATCCATTATACTGGACATTCCTGGCAAGAACGATACCAAGAAAAGTCGTGAGGCAGCGATAGAAAAATTGCTAGAAATGATGGATGCAGGAGAAGTTGATATCGACTTGAAAGATGGATTTGGCCCAGATGAGTTAATTCTGATTAAAGCACCTGTCAAGCAAGGCGCTTCCTATCCACAAGAGAAAACAGAAGAAACTGATACGATCGCACAAGCAGTACAAGTTCTGACCCAATTTGCTACGCTCCGCCAAAAAGTAGAAGAATTACGTCCAGCAGCACAAGAAGCCCGCGCCCAAATTGACCTTTTATTTGAAGGTAATGTCAGCGTCGAACAAATACAACAAATCAAAGAAGGACTTAAATCTTTAAAAGGTTTCGCCCAAAACAATATCCAACTTCGAGAAGCTTTACCAGAAGCGGAAGAAGCGCGTAAAACTTTGGATGAGGCAATGGCTACCGCTGCAATAGAAAAGGCAGCGATAGAAAAGGCAGCGATAAAAAAAGCGACCGAAGCTAATCGGTGATTGCTGACTGGTAACTGGGGAATATAAAATTTTATATTCCCCATAAGCCTCTCCCTGACATACTGTATAATTTATATATAAACCAAGATACTTTATAAAGTAGGCATCGCCCACGATTACTGCTGTTCAAACGTTACAAGCATTTCTCTGGGTACTGCCTACTCTACGTTTAATTCTGTTGACCTACTTACTATATCAGCTTAATACGCCCTTTCATAAGCGCACGATGCAGACGGTTAACTACCCGATGTTCTTCTTCGTTTAGTTGATTTTCTAAAAAGGCTTTTTTTAACACATCTTGGTCTGCTGCTGTAATCTGATGAGAATTAGCAATTCTCGCCAATATCTCGTACAGTTCGGACGGTACAAAAGAAGATGTTTCAGAAATAGAGTTCTCCATATCTAAACCTTGTTCTTCAAACTGCTGTTATCCTACTAGAAGTTATTTCATGGACAAGGGAAATATTTGCTCTGCTAAAAAAGAGATTTATGGCGATGCTGTTGTTGTCTTTTTTAGCTAAATAATCAGGGCTTATGCAGATTTAACTCGATCGTTTGCGAGTATATTTGCTTAGCCCTCCATTTTTTCCAGTTATCAAGGCTTGACGTCAGCCTTAATAACTTAAGAATAGTTATGGAAGAGTCTCTGCGACTCTATCAAGCGTAGTAACTGCGTATTACTTCCAAAGGACGATGGTAGCTATGCCAGAATCTAGAGCGAAACAATTCGAGAACAAAACTGAGTGCAGGGCGGCTTTACACCGCTTGCTACAAGGAATTGTTCTCCTATGCTTAGCATCGATTTAGGCCCTATTGTTCTCTGTTTTTCCACAAGCTCACAAAGTAAGGGTTTATTCAATACTTGTGAGTGCTGTTTACAGAATAGCATTTTTGAAACAAAATCTAAAAAAAAGATATTACTTTAACGTCAGAACAGCTTCTTAGGTAAATTTGCAGTATTTTTTAGCTTCTGTGTGTAAGAAATAACTCTTAAAAAGAAGTATTGCGGAAGTATATACGATCGGCATATATGATGGATATCCAATAATTAACATAATTTTGCCCAAAAGTGTGTCGATATAGTAGAAATAGCCTAAAAAGAGCATTTTCATCTATATTTAAAGGACAATCTTCACCTTCTATACGTCGCTGGGAAATACCTCCTTATTTCAGTAGTAGAATTATTTTCGGGCTATCTGCTATACCGCTTGCCAAGGTCAGTAGGAAGCTTAACCCTGGTTTTCTCAAGGGTTATCTATGACCAAGCACCACAATATCCTGCGCTGCTGTGCCGGAATCAGTTACTGGCAGCAAGCTGTTGACGACGTGAAAGCAATCGCAAACGCAAAGTCAGAAAAGTCAAGAGGAAGGTTACTCATTTTAATGGCCAGTCACATTTCGCTAATTGATGAACTGTCTTGGTGGAACAACGTTATTCGCGCTCACCCCTACAATGCAAAGGCTTACCTTCGGCGAGGGATGGCCAATTTTAAACTGGCTGAGATCGATCGCTCCATCCAAGATTTTGATACAGCAGAAAAGCTCGATCCCAGTGTCGCGCCATACTTGTGGCAACGGGGCTTATCTTTTTACTATGCAGAAAGATTTGTGGAGGGTGCCAACCAGTTTGAGTTAGACTTGACCGTAAATTCCCAAGATGTAGAAGAGACTGTGTGGCGATATCTCTGCATCGCTCGATGGGACGGTGCGATCGCCGCCCGAAATTCCTTACTTGTCGTCAAAAACGATCCGCGACTGGTGATGAATTGGATTTACGAACTGTACGCGGGAAATCGCACGCCAGATGATGTCCTTGCCGCAGGCGAGAAAGAAGGCAACTCAGCCAGATTTTACAGCCATCTTTACGTCGGATTGTACTACGAATCGCAGACAGAACAGGAGAAAGCGCAAAAATTCATTACAAAAGCAGCTCAAGAATACCAATTGGATGACTATATGTGGTATCTGGCGAATGTACACCAACAATTGCGAGGTTGGAGTTAAAGAAAATGGCTCTCAAAATTTCTGGTTTTCAGATTATTTTTAGGAATTATGGCATCCCAAGGCAGGCAGTGGATGATAATTAACAGGGTATTGGAGGCTCTAGCAAGGAAAGTACTAGCAATTTTTGTGCTATTAAAACCTGCTGCTGAGTCACCAGACTACAAAGCATGGAGAGAGCGATTTCTGTTGGAACGTGTGCGCCTGAGTTTATGGGTGGCACTGATTTGCCTGTTCACATTTACGATGCGCGACCTCTATAATGTAGCGTTTCCGCTCAAGGAATTGCAAAATATTCCGCAAGAGTTAAAAGATTTTTGGATTGTCTTGGATATCGCAGTTACACTGCTGTTACTTAGCTGTCTTGTCTTGCACAGAACTCCGTTAGCTCGTCGTTATCCGGCGGCACTTTTTCTGGGACTATCTTGGTCGATCGCGCTAGTACCGCAACTTTTGGCAACAACGCTAAAAGGTTCGCCGTTTCCAGATTTAATGGCCTGGACTATGCTGTTCCTCGTGCAAGCAACCTTGATTCCCGTTAACTGGCGGCTGCATTTGCTGTCGCAATTGGGGGTATTTATTTATTATGTGGGCGTAAATTTAGCACTGGGGTTTACAACATTTCTGGGGCGGCCTATTTACAATGTGACATTTTTTTTATACTTCTTTTGGTTTTGTTTTGTTTGCGATTTAGCAGTTTATTTGTACGAACGACTGCAACGGGCCGAGTTTGAATCTCGCCGAGAATTGAGAGCTTTTTTGCACGCGGTTTCTCACGATTTACGCAATCCCGTTACGGGAACTGCAATGGTGTTGCAAAGTTTGTTGAATCAGCCGGAGCAAAAAATAACTGTCAGTAGATCTATCTTGGAACGGATGCTTCAGGGCAACGATCGTCAACTCAATTTAATCAATTCTTTGTTAGAAGCTCACAATAGCGAAGTACAAGGTATAGTGTTGCATTGCCAACCGCTTCATCTCAGCACTTTAGTGCAAGCAGTTTACTCAGATTTAGAACCTATCTTAACAAAAAACCAGGTGATTTTTAGGAATTTGATTACAGATAATTTACCCTCGGTCAGCGCCGATTCAACTCAGCTATGGCGTGTATTTAGCAATATCATTACTAATGCTGTGAACCACAATCCCCCAGAAATTACTATTACTCTAGACGCTACTATTGAAGGCAAAATGATTCGCTGTAGCATAGCGGATAACGGCGTGGGGATGAGTTCAGAACAATGCCGACGAGCGTTTGAATTGTATGCACGGGGCGATCGCGCTCGCTACGTACATGGCCTTGGTTTGGGATTATACCTCTCGAAGCAAATCGTTACCGCTCACGGCGGACAAATTGAGGCTAATAGTAACCCTGGAATGGGGACGACATTTTGGTTTACTTTACCAATTTTTGCAAAAAAGTGAAAGTGTTATTTTCGGTCGGAATCTAGGCTATGCAAGCGATCGCTCAAATTGTGTAATCCCTGACGCCGTTGACGAGATTTCTCTCTCGCTTTTTCTTAATAACCGCTGACTAATTAGCTAAAGGAGTCAATACCAAACTACCCGATTCAATAAATCCGATGGCGTTTCGCTTACCAAAACGCCAATGTTGCTGATATTTGTTGAGGAAACTTTGACCGATAATGCCATCTACTCCCAGCAAATTAAAAATATTGCTGTTCAGGATAGCACTATCGATATGATTAACTTCATATTGCCCCAAACTCACACTATCTAACTTGATTTGCTTCGCTTTTTGAGCGCCGCAAAACCCGAATACTTCTGTTTCTTGTGCATTTATACTGTTGAGAGAAAGTCGCTCAGCCAGATTTGTAGAGAGGACGATCGCATCAGCGCCTGTATCCAACATAAAAGTAAATGGCCCTCGACCGTTAATGCGAACTTGAGCGGTTATATTGCCTAATTTTCCCGCCAAAGGAATCGCTCCTCCCACGGGTATGGAAGGACGCAGAAATTGAACTTGTAGCGTTTTAGGATTCAACACAACATCAAAGTTGCTGAGAAAATCTAAACCTAAAACCCCAGATAAATTACCTGGAATTGAAGTTGGTGGCAATCCCATACCATTCAGCCCTTGCACGGTTGCTGCATCCACACTTATAATAGGTAAAGGATGCAAATTTGCTTTGACTTCAGCGCATTTGTCACCCACAACAATATATTTTAAAATGTCGCTAGGAATAGGCGTACTTGGCAAAGCTAGCTGTTGTGCAGTTTCAGTATTAATAATCGAAGAAGAAGCGCCTGTATCCAACAAAAAAGTTTTGGTTTGTCCGCCAATTTGCACGGGAAGCGTAAAAACTTGGCTATCGGGGAGAGTTTTGAGTTGCACGTTAGCTTGTCCGCGACTGACAGGTTCGGGCAAACTTACGCCGCTAACTTCGACTAAAGCAGTCAGGCGATCGCTCGCATCTGGACGAACGCTACCATCAGGTGCTAAAATAACAACTTGAAAGACACATTGCGTAGAAGCTACTTGCAATAATTCCACAGAAGTTTGGCGTGGATTGGGAAATTTAGCCGCTACACATAGGACTACTTGTTGCAGCAGCGCTTCACCAAGGTTTTTAGGCGGTTCTGTTATATCTTGTTTATTCTGATTGGGTAATTTCAAAGAAGAAATTACCATATGGTTAGTATCCTGACTAACAGCAGGTTTGACAAGACTCGGCAAAACACCGCTAAATAAAAGACCAGCAATAAAAATTAAACCCAACACAAAGCTTTTGCAACGGCGTCGGTTTTGTTTTTTCTGGAGTAAATGCAGCAATTTGACTCTGACTTTCATCAAAATTTACCATATATATAGATAATTAAGATAATTGGTGGGCATTGCCCACCCTACTTGCTTACACCACTTGTTTGGTTTGAAACTGTTGTAACTCAGCCGGGACTACCGCACCATACTCGGTAATAATTGCAGCAATTAACTCCGCAGGCGTCACATCAAAAGCGGGATTATAAAATTCTACACCCTCCGCCGTTAGCCTGGTATTTCCCACTTGGTAAATTTCTACCGGGTCGCGTTCTTCAATCGGTATTTGACTACCATCGCTAATGGAAAAATCGATTGTAGAAAGAGGTGCAGCCACACAGAAAGGAACCTTGTGCGCTTTCGCCACAAGTGCTAAACTATAAGTACCTATCTTATTAGCAGTATCCCCATTAGCAGCAATTCGATCGGCACCGACAACTACCGCATGAATCAAACCGCGCTGCATACAATGCGCCGCCATATTATCCGTAATTAAAGTAACGGGAATACCTTCTTGCACGCATTCCCAAGCTGTTAGTTTCGCACCTTGCAAACGAGGACGAGTTTCATCAGCATAAACTCTTGCCAAACGTCCCGCCGTCCAAGCAGAACGCACCACACCCAAAGCCGTACCGTATCCAGCAGTTGCCAAAGCACCAGCATTGCAGTGAGTGAGAAGCGTTAATTTTTCTGGATTTTTGGGTAAAACTGCCAAACCTTTATCGCCTATCGCCTGACAAGTTTGGATATCTTCCGCGTTGATAGTTTTCGCCGTTTCTAACAAAACATTTTTCAGATATTCTACAGGGCCTAAAGTTTTACGGGCAGTATTTAACATTCGTTGAATTGCCCAAAACAAATTAACAGCAGTCGGACGAGTTTGCCCCAACATTTCGCCAATTTTTTCCAACTCATTCAAAAACTCATCGCGGCTTTCAGTTTGAATATCCCTTGCACCCAGATACATTCCGTAAGCTGCTGCAACACCGATAGCTGGTGCGCCGCGCACAATCATCGTTTTAATTGCGTGCGCCATATCGTCGCAGCATTTAATTTCCACAAAAGTGTACTCGTTGGGTAAGCGATTTTGCTCGATAAGTAAAACGCGGTCATCTTGCCAAATGACTGGGTAAACCTGGGACGTAGTAGATGTCATGAGTGAATTTAAATTACTGAGTTTATTTTCAGGCATTTACAGTCTATCAGAAAAGTTTATTTTAAATATTTTTAAATGCAGATGAACGCAGATGTTTGGCTAATTGCTGACTTGATTTAGTGTGCAGTCTGTAGAGTGCGTCACATAGCCTAATTTTAGGCGAGGAAGTTGAAATTTGATGATTCTGACGCACCCTACTGAATCTGGAGCGCTAAAGCGCAACTACGTACCTACTGCGTTACTATAATGACAACACGCTGCACTTACCCCCATGCCCCAAGAATCCAACCCTGCACCGCAGCCTTCCGATTCAACTTCCGAGTCTGCTGAGACAGAGAAGAAACCTGAGACAGAGAAGAAACCCGAGACAGAGAAGAAACTAGAATCTGCGCCTCAGTCACCCCCGGCGGAGAAACCGGAACGCCAGTTTGTTCAGAAAAGCGTTCAGGCATTTATTCAGTGGAGTCCCCTTGGCGGTAGTTGTGGGTTATTATTGCATTTCTTATTAGAGCTTAGCAGACAAGCCCGCTTAGATTTGGCATTAGCAAACAAGCCCGCCTGGGGTTCAAACCCCAGGCTAATAGCGAAAGTCCTCTAAAGAGGACTGGGTAAATACGCTTTCTTTTAATTTCCAGCATTCACCCCAGTTTGCTGTTTTTCTGCTTGTTTTTCTCGAGCCCGATTTTCCCACTTTTCGGCTATTTCTGTTGCCGTTTCATACATAACTTTGGCTTTTTCGTAAGCATCTTTGGCAAGTTCAAGCAGTTCATCCATTTTGCGATTGTCTGGTAATTCTTTCATAATTAATTCTGTAAACGCTCGACAATTCTTCTGACACCTATTTTAGCTTCTATTACCTGTCCCAGTAGTGTTCCCAATTCTTCGCCTGCTTCCTTTATTTCCAAATCAGTTACATCTGAATCTGAAATTTTTTCAACAATGGTTGGCAAGCGTCTTGTTCTGCACATCTCCACGAAAAATAGAATACTGCTGAAATAGGCAAAAAACTGAGTCAGTGCGACATTTTCGGGAAACTGTGACAAAATTGGTCTAACTAGGCTTATTCCCTCCGTTGCTTCTTGCTCGGTTTCATTTATTTCTTGGTTTATTCGGTCAATTAGCTCCCTGATTTCTGACGGAATAGGCATTTGGTAATATAATTGATTTTTTAATTATATTATATAATAGCATAAAAAATGCAATAAAGGAGGAAAACTAATTGCTATGAAAGGTTATATCAAAGGAAAAAGCATTATTCTTACAGACTCATTGCCAGAAAATATAAAAGATGGCGATGAAGTAGAGGTATCTTTTTCAGTCATCCCAAAACCAAAATATTCATTTCCTACTTTCAATCTGGGAATTAAAGACGAGTACCTGAAAAGAGAAAAAATCTATGAGTCAGATTAAGATATTTTTTGATACAAATGTTTTGGTCTATGCTCACGATGAATCTGCTAGTTATCATACAGAATCGGCAGAATTGTTGCAAATGGCTTTTGAGGGGAAATTTCAAGGGATAATCGCCGAACAAAACATCATTGAGACATACAGAATCCTGACTAATACCGCTGCTATGAAAGGTAATGCTTTAACTGCATCGCAAGCGAGAGATTTAATCGCCGGAACTTACTTAGGAGGTGCGTTTGAAATTCTTTATCCAAATCGTTCTAGCGTAGACAGGGTATTGCAATTAGCAGTCAATGGTAACTTCATATTAGCCAGAATTTTCGATATTCGACTTGCGGCTTTGATTTTAGATGCAGGAGTTGACTTTTTTGCCACTTACAACATTAGCCATTTTCTGGGAATAGCAGGTTTAAACCCAATGACACCCGCGCAAATTTTGATAGCTATACCAGATTAGATTGTCAAAATAAAAACTACTGAATTAGTAAAACGTCTGCTAAAAGCGCTCGATCTCATCATGCAAAGACGAGGAATAAATTCCCTGTCGGACAGACTCCACGCATAGTTAACACTTCCCTATGACAAATAAAAGAAATCCTTATATCACAAAATCCCTCAACCAGTTGACTAAATGTCAAACTCGCGTTTACAATTATTTACATAACCAAACAAAATTTTGAAAAGCTTTTAAAAAAGCTGATAGTGTCTAACATCTTCAAGCTCTCCTAATTCTACCTTGGCTAACTACCAGGGTTTTTTATTTTGACAGCCGTTTTCAGGTGAGTCCAGAAACCAGGTTTCTTTAAGAAACCTGGCTTCTGGGGTTATTCATAACCGCCGATAAATGCAAACAAACACAAAGCGGTTAAAACTTTTCCAACTAACTAACAACAGAAGGTTGTTTGCTAAAGAAAGCATTTCGCACTCGTTCGGCAATTTGCGGCGGCGTCAAACCGAGTTGTGCAAAAGACTCTTTCGGTTCGGCATGATCGACTAAAATATCGGGTATGCCAATGCGTTTGACTGGCACTACCACATCATTATCCATCAAACTTTCCACAACTGCCGAACCAAAGCCGCCCATAATGCAGCCTTCTTCGAGGGTAACAACGCGACCGATTTGTTTTGCCAAAGGTGCAATTAATTCGGTATCCAAAGGTTTGGCAAATCGCGCATTAATTACGGTGGCTTCAATACCATATTCGCTGAGAATTTCGGCTGCTTGCATTGACGGATAAACCATCGAACCGTAGCCTAAGATCAGCACGTCGTCACCTTGGCGCAGAATTTCGGCTTTACCGATCGGCAAACCTTCCCAACCTTCTTCCATCAAGGGTACACCATAGCCGTTACCGCGAGGATAGCGAAGTGCGATCGGTCCATCAGTATAGTTTATCCCCGTCACGAGCATCTGCTGCAATTCTGCCTCATCTTTCGGTGCCATTAACACCATATTGGGAATGCAGCGCAAATAAGAAATATCGTACATTCCTTGGTGAGTCGGGCCATCAGCACCCACAATTCCCGCCCTATCCATACAGAAGAAAACAGGCAAGTTTTGGATGCAAACATCGTGAATTATTTGGTCGAAGGCGCGTTGCAAGAAAGTAGAATAAATTGCTACCACAGGACGCATTCCCTCGCAAGCTAAACCAGCTGCCAAAGTAACAGCGTGCTGTTCCGCAATACCTACATCTATATATTGTTTGGGTAATTTAGCGTGCAATTTATCCAAACCAGTTCCGGTTGCCATCGCCGCAGTAATACCGACAATTTTGGGATTATTTTCTGCCAGCTTTACTAAAGTGTGGGCAAATACTTTCGAGTAGGCGGGAGGTTTGGGTTTGTTGGAAGGAATTGGTTTGCCAGTAGCTAAGTTGAAAGGACTTTGAGCGTGGTAGCCAACTTGGTCTTGTTCGGCAATTTCGTAACCCTTTCCTTTCACCGTGGCGACGTGAACCAGTACCGGCCCAGAATGTTGATGCGCTTCTTTGAAAATAGCAATTAATTCTTCCAAATTATGGCCGTCCACAGGCCCCATGTAGGTGAAGCCCAACTCTTCAAATACCGCGCCCACTTTCGGTACTGCTAAGCGCTTCATCCCTTCTTTGATGCGTGCCAATTCGGGAGAAAAAGAGTCGCCGAGAAAGGGAAGATGCTTGAATTGTTCCTCTAGGTTATCCGTGATAAACTGCACTGGCGGACTGAGGCGCATTTTGTTGAGGTAGCGGGGAATTGCACCGACATTGGGCGAAATTGACATTTCGTTGTCGTTGAGAACTACCAGCAGATTGGTTTTGGGCAAATGTCCGGCGTGGTTGATTGCTTCCAACGCCATACCGCCGGTCATCGCACCGTCGCCAATTACGGCAACTACTTTAAAGTTGTCGCCTTTCATATCCCGCGCTAAGGCCATACCCAAGGCAGCTGAGATGCTGGTGGAAGCGTGACCTGCGCCAAAATGGTCGAATTTGTTTTCACAACGCTTGAGATATCCAGCAATGCCATCTTTTTGCCGCAAGGTGTGGAAGCGACTGTAGCGACCTGTAATCAATTTATGGGGATAGGCTTGATGGCCCACATCCCAGATTACTTTGTCGCGATCGAGGTCTAGGGTCTGGTAAAGTCCTAGTGTCAGTTCCACCACACCCAAACCAGGGCCGAGATGTCCGCCGCTGGTAGCCACGGTTTGCAGATGCTTTTCCCGAATCTGACGTGCAATTTGCTTGAGTTGATGAATAGAAAGACCGTGCAACTGGTTGGGATGGGTGACTTCGCTTAGGTGCATTAGATCTAGTTCTCCAAATTCTTTTACTTTCTGTGCTACTATTTGCCCTGTGGAATGCTTCCACAGTCGGATTGATGGCCAAGACCTTGGACTTTAGTCCTCTGCAACGTCTTCTGTTTCAACAAGAAGGGGCGGTTAAAAGTCGCCGAAGCTTGAGAGGGCTTGCAATTCGATCTGTGGAGACGTTACACGCGATACCTCTAAAAAGTATGGCGGGATTCCACAGTACCGGGTTGCCTCGAAAAGACGCGGCACGCTACGTCTGTGCAAAATCTCAGCTTTTTGTGCAACCATACTGGCGTACTTTCTAAATGATTATTGGATTGTACCTATTTCACTTTAGAGGATTTCGATCGACAATTTACTCACTAATCGGGTTTTGTTGACCTAAAATCGGCGATCGATCCGGTTCTATGGCAGCTATAAACCTGATTATCTGCTATTGTGTTAAATTGCTGCGATTTTTAACTAAAATAAGTAATGATGGCAGATAAAACTTGTGTGTTTGCCTCTAAGGTGGCAATGCGATCGCTCTGGCAAATAAATATCAAGTGTTTATGAATATCATTAGACATCTCCTCCAAAAGAATCTCAAAGGGCAGGCAGGATGCCTACCCCACAAGAATTTTTGGAGATGTTTATTGTTAATGCGATCGATGCAATCGATGAAGCAAGAACTATCACCGAAAAACAGATTCGGATTAGTAGAGAATTGGAAAATCGAGATAAGACAACAGCTGGCTGTATAATGATTGTTAAGTTTCTTATCATCGTCTCATGACTGCCCAAGTCCCCTCGATCGAGTTCTTTGAAGGAATTTCCGAAGAATTGAGTAACGTCAGCCTGCGGCGGAATCGCAGTACAGGCGTGCGATCGGTTTTGATGACGTTCGCTCATCTCAAATCCTTGGAAAGATTTAACAGCTTTACCAAAAAATTCTCCAAAGCTCTGCTTTTAATCGATACTGAAGGTCGAATTAGCGTTGAGCCTTCTTCGGTAAAATTCATCTTCGGTGGGCCAGAGGGAGACGAGCTCGATCGGGTCGAGTGTGTGTTTGAGATCGAGCGGGAAGATCATTGGGAACGATTTATGCGGTTTATGAACCGCTATGCTGAAGCTAATGGAATGGCTTACGGGGAAAAATGAAAGTAGCGATTACAGGTGCAACGGGATTTGTCGGCAGTCGCTTGGTGGAACGGCTGCGCGAGTCGGGCGATCGCGTGCTGGTATTGACAAGAAACCCAGAACGTGCTAAGCGAGTTTTTCCCAGCAGTACTTTCCCCAATGTGGAAATCGTCGCCTATACACCCACGGAGTCCGGCGAGTGGCAAAAATCCCTATCGGGTTGCGACGGTGTGGTCAATTTGGCAGGAGAACCTTTGGCAGAAGGTCGCTGGACGCCAGAACGCAAGCAAGCGATTATGGATAGCCGCAAAATCGGCACCCAAAGAATAGTAGAGGCTATTTCCCAGGCAAATCCCAAACCAAAAGTATTGGTGAATACTTCTGCGATAGGGTACTACGGCACCAGCGAAACCGCTACTTTTGATGAAAGCAGTGCCACCGGTGAAGGTTTTCTGGCTGAGGTTTGTCAAGCTTGGGAAGCCGAAGCCCAAAAAGCGAAAGACTTGGGCGTGCGATTGGTTATCCTGCGAGTTGGGATTGTGTTGGGGATGGGAGGTGCGATCGCCAAAATGATACCACCATTTAAACTATTTGCCGGTGGCCCTATTGGTAGCGGTCGTCAGTGGTTTTCTTGGATTCATCGCGAAGACCTTGTGAATCTGATTTTGGCCTCGTTACGTCGATCGGATATTGAAGGTGTCTTCAACGCCACTTCCCCCCATCCTGTACGTATGACTGATTTCTCCCACACTATGGGAGAGGTTCTCAAGCGTCCTTCTTGGTTACCCGTACCCGGTTTTGCTTTAGAAGTGTTGCTAGGAGATGCGGCGGTAGTGGTATTGGAAGGTCAGGAAGTTGTGCCCAAACGCACTTTGCAGTTTGGCTTTGAGTATCAATATCCCAATCTCAAGTCAGCTTTGGAAAATATTCTCTTTTCTTAGGGAATAGGGCGTCGCGGCTAGGGGCAAGTGGGAGAGTGAGAGAATTTATACGTACATTTTCTCCCATTCTCCCTTTTCCTCTGATTTTTGACTTTTGACTTTTGACTTTTGACTTTTTCTAACTCGCTTTTGAGTTGAAACGTTTAGAAACCCAACTGGCTATGCCGCTGACAATGGCCCCTGCCATAAGGATGCTAATGGCAGGCATAAATATCGGTTCCCAAAGTTTGTGCCAAAGGTCGAAGCCCAAGGGAATGTCGGTAGCTTCACCGATAAGTGCGATCGCAAACCAGAAAAAACCGATCAAAACGAGGAAAAAATCCCACATTAAAGCTACATTGAGCCATTTGAGCAATTTATCTTTCATTTTTAGTCATCAATCATCGTCGCTCGGTCAGGCGTAACCAATTTATCAACCAAACAGCCAGGTCTGGATGCGCTTAAGACTCTTCCATTCTGGTTTTCTGGTTAAACCTTCTTCAATATTTTCTTGAATCTCGCGACGCAATTCCGAATCTAAAGCAAGTATCTGTCCGACAATTTCGATATGTTGCCGCACCCCAGTTTGATTGGTTTCCAGCATAGCAGATGCGAGATTAATGCGTGCTTGCGGTTCTTGCGGCGTTAACTTCACTGCCTTTTGGGCTGCTTTGTAAGCTTGATTTGGTTTATCGTCCAACAGGTACAACCAAGCCAAACAAGTCCAAGCGGAACCGTTTTTAGGAGTGCGATCGCAAATATCTTTGAAATAGGGTATGAGAGTCTCCGGAGTTTCGCCAGCTTTATAGCGTTCAATACCAGATTCAAAAATCTCCGCAGCTGTTTCTTGGGTCATCGGTGTTCAAAAAATAGATTAAAAAATAAAAAAGAAAGAGGTAAGCACAATTTTTCCTTTTTCTTTTTTAATTAGTGACAATGGCTGCTTTCGACCGCTCCGTGCAGGACGGGATACTACTTACACAGCAAAAGACTTACCGCAGCCACAGGTTTGACTGGCATTCGGATTGGTGAATTGAAAGCCACCGCCAATCATAGCATCGCTATAGTCCAGAACCAAACCGTACAAATAAAGTAAGCTCTTGCGATCGCAGACCAGCTGAAAGCCATCATAGTCAAAAACGTCATCATTCTCCGTAATGGTGCTGGGATCTATAAAATCCATCATGTATGACATCCCAGAACAGCCACCTTGGCGAACGCCCACGCGCAAGCAAAGGTCTTTTCCTTGTTTATCCCGCAAAAATTTAACTTGCTGGAGGGCACCATCCGCGATCATGATACCGCGTTGCTGAGACTGAGTTGCTGATGTCATAAATTTATATCGCTCCTTGGCCTGTTAACGTCTATAGATTTTTACCTTCTAGTATATTTTATCTAGCTTGAGAGCATCCCAAACTCAAAAGCAGAAGCACAAGCCAAGCAGGAATGCCTTATCGTGAAGATAAGGAAACCCTTCCCTATACAGGGATGGCAGGATCTTACGGTCAGTACGGATACCGAACCCGCAACCTGCTGATTATATTAGTAACGGCTTACTCTATGACAACTCTCAATCGCTCTACCCGTCGCCGGTTAAAACAATTAAACCAAATTCCCAGCGTGTGGGAGGGCGATCGCCGTCCGTTATCGCCTGACGGCGAATCGGACACAGAAGGAAAAGGTGATTGCATTTTGTGGGTAGATGGTTCGCAAGGAGTTGTCCGTGCGATCGACATGGTAGCATCAGAATCCGGCCCAGAAGCGGTAGTACGCACACTGCTGCGAGCGATGGAATATCCCCAAGGGCCAGTCAAACCAGCTCGACCCCAGAAAATAGTGGTGCGCGATCGCGAAATTCAATTTTTCCTGCGCGGAGTACTGCAAGAACTGGATATCGCCATAGAACACGTACCGACACTGCCCTTAATTGACGAACTGTTTCGGGAATTTCAAGAAAACGCTAACAGCCAACCGCCCCAGTTACCGCCCCAGTATGCCGATCGACTCATGCAAGCTGCATACGAGATTTGGAACGCTGCCCCTTGGGAATACCTCGAAGAACATCAAATCCTATCCATTGAACTGAATCGTTGGGACATTGGTACCCTCTACGTTTCTGTCATGGGGATGTCGGGAATGGAGTACGGCATTTTACTGTACCGTTCGCTCGACTCCCTCAAGCGCTTTCGGGCCACTGTTTTGCAGGAAGAAGAATCTCTGGAAAAGCTGGAAGAAGCTTTCCTGGGGCAAGACTGTCTGTTTGTCACCTTTGAGTCCGCAGCTGACTTGCAAGAAGATGAAGACATCGATTTAAGTGACCTGGCATTTTCAGAAATCGAGCCAAATTTTGGCAATATCCACCCATTAGAAGGTATCCGTGCCTCATTATTTGAAGAAGAAGCCCTCATCGTTTTAATCGCACTCGAAGCCTTCAATCGCTTTCTTCGCGCCCAGCGCCGCCAATTAGCTGGCGACACGTTCCCCTCTCTAAGCAATCGCTATCGCATTTCTGTACCCCAAGAAGATTCCCAAACCGGCACTCAACAGGCATCTGTGAAAGTGGCAACGCTACCAGATATCTCCAAAGAACTGTTGAAAATGATTGAGTGGGAAGACGACGAAGATGATGAGGCGCTTTTTCTCAAAGCTATGCCCGTTCTCAGAGATGACTTGGTGCCGCAAAATTCCTTCCTCAGCATCGGGATGGTATCTTGGGAAATGGTGGAGTATTTGCGGATGAGTCTGGGACAGAATCCATCGATGGAAAAAGTAGAAGCGCTGGGAGATGGGTTACCGGTAATTTTGATCCAAACCTCGCGTCCCAAAGCTAAAACCTTGATCGAGAAAATTCAAGCAGCAGGCGGTGTTAAAGGCATTATCTTTAATCCGGGGGAAGACCCGTTTGAAGATAATACTTACGACTTGGGAATCATCCAAACCAACAATGAGGAAATGCACGTTTTTGGCGAGTTTATCCAAAATGACCCCATTCACGCAGAAGCGCGTAAGAAGTGGGATCGGCGGTGTAAGAAAACGAAGGGTCACTGCGGGTTGCTGATTAGTAAAGGGTTAACAGGTGCTTCGCGAGGAAATCCTCAGTTACAAGATATGATGGCTCTGTTTGAGGCGCGATCGCTCTCTCATAAAGAATTGGGCTTAGGTACTCTGCAACGGATGTTGCAAGTGGACTGGGAATAAGAAAGCAGGGACTAGAAGAACGCCGCGCTAGTTTTGAGAAGTTTAAGAAACCCGTTTTTTAGACAATATCCTCGAATCAAGTCGGTGTCATCCCAAATGCGGGTCTCCTACCCCTTTTTCAGGCTCAATGTTATATCAAATCCGGGTTATTTACCCCCTTTATATTTTTCCTCTTCTCTCCCCCACTCCCCCACTCCCCCACTCCCCCACTCCCCCCCAACAATAACGGAGGTAACTGAAGCCGATTTGGGATCGGTTGTCGATCGCAGTTTAAAAAATAGCTTCACAAGTTTTTCACTTTTTTAAGGTTAGCTATCAAATAGGACATCCGTGCTGACCAACCATGAGCTATCTAGAACACCAGCTTGGGTATGTTCCTTTGCTGCCATCAAGATTTGCTCATGGTTGTGATTATATGGTTGTGATTATCTACTTAGCCATGAATAAAAAAATAGATGTTATAAGTATATTTACGCAAACAATTGCATTAGATCTAAAAAACCTGAATTGTCACATAGAGAAGTATATTATATTGCCGAAATCAGCAATCATACGTTGATAGACAATTTCTAAATAGCAAAGGCAAATTTTGATATGCCAAACTAAAATTAAAGATGTTAATCTTTGCAGCATCATCAGCTATCTAAAGGGGGAAGTAATGGCTAAAGCAACAGTTCAATCTATAGCTCAACAATGGGCTAAAAAGTATATTGAAAACCTCCAAATAAATTCCCAAAATGAATCCTCAAAACAGCCTCATAAGTTAGCAGATATAGTTTCCAGAGCGGGACGGGAGGAAACCGCTGAAAAATTAATGCACTCGCTCCGATTTGTGAGCGCCCAAGCCTGGAACAAAACCGAAGGATTGCTAGCGAAAGAAATCTATAGGCATAGGATAAATCCCAGATTAATCAATCCTTGGGAAATTGCAGCAGATTCGTTTCGCATTTACGAAAAAGCGCTCTTAATTTACACGCAACAAGCACCGCCGAGACGTCTTTCTGTGGTGATGGGGCTTGATAACCAATACGACGAGCTAGACAAAAATGCACTGGAAGTTTATACAGAACAGATTGCTCCCAGCCAACTGGCAAGTTTGATAGGTGAGGAAATCGGCGAACTTCAGAATAAGTACACTGCAAATGACCCGCGAGTCAAAGGTTTTGTGAGTATGCAGTTGCACTATACCAGCCAGATGCTGTTGGAGATGCTCTCCCCCACAGAGCAAATGCTGGTAGGTGTTTATTTCAAAGTAATTGACGACCACTTCTATATGCCTTTGCAGCGCTCTTATCAAGCGGCAGCAAAACTCGACTACGACTCACCGGTTTTGGCAGCTGTGCAGCAGTTGTTACCGGAAAGTACTAAGATTGCGAAAAAGATTAATGAGCGGGTAATTCAGCTCTACCCAGGTTATCGCAGCTACAGCGGTGCTTTAACCGACCCAACAGTGCAAGTTTCCAGTATCCGCGATGTGGAAATGTTCCAAGTGTATTTGTGGGTGTGCGCCTTGGAAGAGAACATCGCCGCTATTCAACAAGAATTATTTCCTCTATGCGTGATGCTCTACCCTACTTTGGGGGTCAAGTGGGAGCTGCTGCGGCAAATGCTGTATTTATTGGGTAAAGAAATCCGCAGTCGTTTGACTGCGGAACAAGCAGCGAAATTTATGCCATATTTTCAGGCATTGTGGGAAATGTTTTCCCCCGATGTCTTTGCCGGTCTTGGGGAAGATGAGAATTTATTAGCAATATAAGCTTTATTTCTTAAAGATCGGCAGTTTCTGTTACCTTTGGCCTAGCTGCCTCTTCAATTGTGCAACTTGTGCTTCCAGCGCTTTGACGCGCTGGTTTAGCTCAACTGCTAGGTTAGCGAGTCGTTCAAACATGGGATCTTGAGATGGTCTTTGCGTGTTGATTCTGGGAGTGGCGCGTGGGGGTAAAGGTGCTGGTGTCGGTCTGGGTATTTCCCGTCTGGGAAACTCGGAACGGTTGCTAATTCGATATATTTGGGACTCGATGCGCTCCACTTGCGATCGCAATTGGGAGTTATCTGTCTCCAATCTAGAAATACGGGATTCCAGGTAACCTGTTGATTGTGCCAGCGTCAAACCCGGCCATAGGGCAATTCCTAAACTGGAGTTCCCTTTTGACAAAAAGGGGGAAGGTATGCTGGGCTTGGCTTTAAGGGTTCAAGCTCGGCCAATTACATGGGTACACTACAACCCAACTCCCAGCAAATCCAAAGCTGTTTGTTGCAGAGGAGTAGGCTGGG
>NZ_JBHFNU010000089.1:0-50475 GCF_041929145.1 Aerosakkonema sp. BLCC-F183
CCCCGTGACCGGCTTGTGGATGAGCGCCGTGGGCATTGTCGGCTTAGCCCTTAACCTGCGGGCATACGACTTCGTATCCCAAGAATTGCGGGCGGCTGAAGACCCAGAATTTGAAACTTTCTATACCAAGAACATTCTGCTCAACGAGGGGATTCGCGCTTGGATGTCTCCTGCCGATCAACCTCACGAACACTTTGTATTCCCTGAAGAAGTACTGCCTCGCGGTAACGCTCTGTAGTATCTAGCGGCAAATTCGCTTAGGTCTGCAAGTATATCAAAAAACCCTGCCCATCTACTGGCAGGGATTTTTTTATCGAAGTCCACATTTTTTTCTGTAGGTGTGATACCTTATGGAAAGGTGAACAACACCGACAGCTAAAAAGCTGCCTGTTTGAATAAAGACCGTTCAGGCAACAAGGAGGTGATGCCTATGCAAGATAGTAGTAAGCGCATGGGTCATCAGGTTGTAGTTAACTGGCTGTGCGCCGGGGCTGTTCTCTAGCAGTTAGCTTTGTTTGCGTAGCGAACTAAGATGACTGCACCTGCTGGGCAGGTAAAAAGTTCCTCCCGGCAGTCAAGTTACAATCTGAAGACCCGCTAGACCGCTCTCACTCTAAATAGTGGCAAATTTTTAATCCGTCACTATTGGTGAGAGCGGATAGTTTTTTAGGTAATCTCTCCAGAAGCCCCACATTTGACCCGAAGGGAAGCGTGGGATGAAGGCGGGGCGGCGACGAGTTGACCCCCGACCAATATCAACGGTCAGCTTGGTTAGGGAATGAGGTCGGGGAGGAGTCGCCAACTTTTGGACTTGGCAACCTATCGATCCAATCTTCAATGAGTTGGGTAACTGTCTTTTCCTTACCCCGAGCATACAAACGTAACTTGCTCAATCTGTTCTCGGACAGTCTGAGATTTAATCTTCCGGTTTTCATAAAAGACATACATTGTATGTCTTTTATGTTAATATATAAATGGTTGTTAACCCACCCACACGCCTGTAAACAACACGAAGTAGCGGTACGACGCTGCTCGTAGTAACTAGCGTGAGTAAGGTAAAAGGGAATTTGCCACTGGGACGCATAAGCACACTCCATGTAAATTCTCAAAGTCACAATTTAACTGCCTGCGGGAGGCGGGCGGCTGCCTGGGTTCTAGCATTGACTAGATAAAGGTCGTTCATACCAGAGATGCTATGTAAGTCCATTATCGGGTTAAGTCCCGAATATCCTTGTGATATTCCCAACGTGGCAACGGCAAGTGAGACAGGAAGCCTAGACTCTACCGAAGGTCAGTGTAGGTACTTCACTTTTGTTAATCTATAGTTAACTTAATTGCCAGTCGCCGTTCTCATAAGTATGGGTATACCCGACGACTGGTTAAATTCATTATATGCAAAGGGTAGAATCGGGAATCAAAGCCCAGCATTAAGGTATTGCGTAGTACGATTGTGTTGGGAAGACCCGTCGGTCGTCCGGGCAGGGCAGGCGTGAAACTGATGCAACGAACACGCAAAGAGGCTGTCGCTATGATGGCCACAAGCGAATGAGTTGTATCTGCCGACGTAAAATCTAAATTACGCAAAACTTCCGCTTGCTGTCTGTCTGCTAAGGAGCAGAGTGAAGAGATGGAAGTATGTCACACGAATGTGTAGATTCTCTGTTAAGTGGTGTGAGAAGAGGAAAAATGTCTAACACGTTGTGGAAGTCTGTGCTGTTCAGTCCGGCAATTTTGGGAGCAAGCCTCCTACTTGGCTCTTCAGCAATGGCGACTGAAAGCAAAACAACCCCAGAAGTAGCTCAAACTCCAGCTGCTGTAACTCAAAGCCCCGAAGCGCAGGCAGTTGCCGCTGCAATGCTTGGAATAGATGGGCTGCAACATATAGCTTCACAGGCAGTAGAAGAAGAGGCAGCCGTATTATCGACAAATTCTATTAAAGTCGAACAGCCTTCTGAGCAAACTTTGGTAGAAGCTAGTAATTCGCAGCAGAAGTCAGTTGCGTCCAAACTAGAAGCGACGACGCAGCCAGCAACTAAATCGCAGCAGAAAACGCTTGCCGATAAAATATCTTCCCCTGCACCAGCATCTGCGAGCTTATCGGAAATAAGAGTAGCTCAAGCAGCACCTAATAGTGAGAGAACGCTAGACCAAATTATCCAATACGGTAGCGAAGGCACAGGTAACGCAGAAACAGTAGGTCAAGTTACTTCCGTTTCCCAGTTGCGGGACGTACAACCAACTGATTGGGCTTTCCAAGCTTTGCAATCGCTGGTAGAACGCTACGGCTGTATTGAAGGTTATCCCGATCGCACTTATCGCGGCAACCGCGCCCTGACTCGCTACGAGTTTGCTGCCGGATTAAATGCCTGCTTGAATCGGATTCAAGAATTAATTGCCGCATTGCCTCAAGGCGTGACTAGAGAGGATTTAGCCGCTCTGCAACGGTTGCAAGAAGAGTTTGCCGCAGAATTGGCTACTTTGCGCGGTCGCGTAGATGCTCTGGAAGCACGCACGGCGAAACTGGAAGCTCAGCAGTTCTCCACCACCACAAAGCTGAAAGGAGAAGCGATTTTTGCCATATCGGATATTTTTGGCGGTGGCAATATCGGTGAGGGTGTTGACGACGCGAATAATACAGTCTTTCAAGACAGGGTACGTTTAGAATTTCAAACCAGCTTCACAGGTAAAGATATCCTGCATACCCGTTTGGCAGCAGGTAACGCCGTCACGTTTAACAGTTTACCGAGCCGGGATTTTATCGGTTCGGACGCAGCGTACTCTCGGAATAGCGCTGAAGGCACTCTGCAATTTTTAGCTGGTAGCACTGGCAACAACAATATCGTTTTAGATTGGTTGGCTTACGAATTCCCTATATTTGGCAACTCGCGAGCTTACGTAGCTGCTGTTGGGGGACTTCACAACGACTACGCGGACGTTTCCAATCCGTACTTTTATGATGGGGATGGCGGTAACGGCGCTATTTCCACCTTTGCACAAATGAGCCCGATCTATCGGATTGGTGGTGGTGCAGGTGGTGGTATCAGCCTTGCTTTTGGACGCGGCGGTAGCTTCTTCAAACCAAGTTCGCTCACAGTAGGATACCTGGCAGGCGGTTCGGGTGTGAATCGCCCCGGTAACGCTCCCACCAGTGCCAATAGCCCACTCGATACGAACGGCTTGTTTGACGGTAACTACGCGGCTTTGGCGCAGTTGAACTTTAGTGTAAGCGATCGCTTGGGCTTTGCTTTAACCTACGTCCACGGTTACCACAACACCGGTAGCGACATCTTCGAGAGCGGTGCAGGTGCGGGGGGTCGCCTTGTAGGTACAACTCTGGCTAACTTACCATCTACACTTTTGGGCACGTCTACCAATGGCACCACAACTCCTGTGGTGACGAATTCCTACGGAGCCCAAGCTGCGTTGCGACTCAGCAAGAATTTCTCCATCAGCGGCTGGGCTTCGCTGACCGACGCTACCCTCATCCGTCGCGGTACGGCACAAATATGGAGTTACGGACTTGGGATTGCCCTTCCCAACTTGGGTAAAGAAGGTAACGTTTTGGGTCTGTTTGCCGGCGCTGAACCTTACATGACAGGCATAGAAGTTGCAGGGCCAGATCCTCAGTTTAACCGGGATATCCCCTGGCACTTGGAAGGATTCTACAAGTTCCAAGTGTCGGATAATATCTCGGTCACCCCTGGTGTGATTTGGTTAATGGCTCCCGACCAGAACAAGAATAACGATGATATTTTCATCGGTACGCTGAGGACGACCTTCACCTTCTAGGCGATTTAGAACTAACTTAGAACAAAACTACAGCCCCGCTTGAGATGGGGCTTTTTTATTGAGAGGGGGAGTGGGGGAGCCAAAAGTCAAAAGTCAAAAGTCAAAAGTCAAAAGTCAAAATTTTCCCTCTTCCCTTTCCCTTTCCCCTTTTCCCTCTCCCTCTTCCCTCTTCCCGACGCCCTAGCCCCTCACCCCTACTTATATCTGTAGGGATCGAAGGAAAATAGATTTGTCTGTAAACCGATAAACTCCAGTGTAGAACCGGGGTATACTAGAAAAAGCGATACTAAGTTGGAATAAAAACGTGATGCTGAAAGACTGCAATGGTGCGCGAGGGATTTTCCTTCGTGCATTGGTTGATACGCCCTCACTTCGTGAGCGTATTTGTTAATGAATGTTAGCGAAAAAGTATCGGAAACATATATACTGTGGAACTCTCGTGTAAAAGTGAATACGCGCTACTAGCTCTTTTGGAGCTGACAATTCACTACCAAAGTGGCGAACCTCTGCAAATTCGGCAGATTGCGGCGCAACAAAATATACCCGATCGCTATTTAGAACAGCTGCTGGCTACTTTGAGGCGCTGCGGTTTGGTGCGTAGCCAACGGGGAGCGAAGGGAGGCTACGTTTTGGGTCGAGAACCGTGGAAAATTACGCTGTTAGATGTCGTGTATTGTTTGGAAGGACAGGATTCTCAACCATCTGAGCGCGATTCTGCGCCCAAAACCCTAGAAAGTGCTGTGGTGCGAGAAATATGGCAGGAAGGGCTGCAAGCGGCTAATTCCGTTTTGCAAAAATATACACTCCAAGATCTGCGCGAAAAGCGAGATGCTAGGCGTCAGCTAGATATTATGTATTACATCTGAAAAAAAGGGCTAGAGGCTGGGGCGTCGGGAGTCAGGGAAAAAAATAAAATCCTCTGACAACTGACAACCGATCGCTAAGCACAAACAGTTTACGAGTAATTAAAAAATATGCGGATTGCCCATGACATCACCGAGTTAGTCGGTCGTACACCCCTGGTACAGTTAAATCGCATTCCACAAGCAGAAGGCTGTGTGGCGCAAATTGTGGTGAAGTTGGAGGGAATGAACCCAGCAGCTTCCGTCAAAGACCGGATTGGCGTCAGTATGATCGATAAAGCAGAAGAAGAAGGGCGAATCACACCCGGTAAAACGATTTTGGTGGAACCTACTTCTGGGAATACAGGAATTGCGCTGGCAATGGTTGCTGCGGCTAGGGGTTATCGGCTAGTATTAGCGATGCCTGAAACGATGAGCAACGAACGACGGGCAATGTTGCGAGCTTACGGAGCCGAATTGCAACTGACTCCTGGAATCGAAGGGATGAGCGGTGCAATTCGGAAAGCGCAGGAGATTGTGGACACAACTCCGAATGCTTATATGCTGCAACAATTTCGCAATCCGGCTAACCCGCAAATTCATCGGGAAACGACAGCAGAAGAAATTTGGCAAGATACAGATGGACAAGTCGATTTTCTGGTAGCTGGTGTGGGTACGGGCGGTACAATTACTGGCGTGGCGGAAATCATCAAACAGCGGAAACCTTCGTTTCGTGCCATTGCCGTCGAACCTGCTAACAGTCCGGTTCTTTCTGGTGGAAAACCAGGGCCGCACAAAATTCAGGGGATTGGGGCTGGCTTTATTCCCCAAGTACTTAAGGTAGACTTAATTGACGAGACGATCGCTGTCACCGATGAAGATGCGATCGCCTACGGGCGTCGTCTAGCTCGCGAAGAAGGTCTGCTATCCGGGATTTCCAGCGGTGCAGCGCTATGCGCGGCAATTCGCGTAGCTCAGCGAAAGGAAAATGAGGGACGCCTGATCGTGATGATTCAACCCAGCTTTGGAGAGCGCTATTTGAGTACGCCTTTGTTCCAAGATCCGGAACCCAAGTTATCTTCTCTTGGGCTACCTTGGTAGTTCTTAAATCCGATCTTGATAAGTAGGGTACTCGATCGAACCTGCACAAAGGCGATCGGCTTTCCCAATGCTACTGCTATCCACCTATCAAGATCGAATTTTCCACTACCGAACCACTTTTATGACGGATACCAATCACTATCAAACCCTGCAAGTCAATCCGCAGGCAACTCAATCTGAAATTAAGCAATCTTATCGCCGTTTGGCAAAGCTTTATCATCCAGATAGTCAGCACGAAGAAGCCAATCACGAACATATCGTTGAGCTTAACGCTGCCTATGAAGTGCTTAGCGATCCTCATAAGCGACAGTCATACGATCGACAATTACGCAATCCATCTGCTACTGCTACTGGCGATTGGCAACAGCGTACTAAAGCAGCGCAAAAACAATACCAAAAACAGCGACAAAATGCAAGAGATACTGACGAGCAAATTGAGCTATGGTTGCACCAAGTTTATCAGCCTGTAAATCGGCTGCTTTGTGAGATTCTCAATCCTCTGGAGGATAGGATAGAAGAGCTTTCGGCTGACCCGTTTGACGATCGACTTCTGGAAGCTTTTCAAGATTATCTCAAAGAGTGCCGCGACTTTTTAGAGAAAGCTCAACGTTATTTTCGTTCTATGCCCAATCCCGCTCAAGTAGCTGGCGCAGCGGCGAGCCTTTATTACTGTCTCGATCGAGTTGGGGATGGTATTAACGAATTAGAGTTCTTCACTTTCAACTACGATGAGA
The DNA here is from genome assembly GCF_041929145.1 of Aerosakkonema sp. BLCC-F183. Lineage (NCBI taxonomy): Bacteria > Bacillati > Cyanobacteriota > Cyanophyceae > Aerosakkonematales > Aerosakkonemataceae > Aerosakkonema > Aerosakkonema sp. BLCC-F183. The sequence goes on from NZ_JBHFNU010000089.1 coordinate 6,467, forward strand.
GCTATCTGCACGCGGGTCACGAAATGTTTAGAATTGCCGCTAGATTGCGACGTGAAGCCCAAGCTGCCTTAAGAAGCGTTGCAGCTTAGTGAAGAAGAAAAGTCACTCAGTCAAAAGTCACTCAGTCAAAAGTTAAAATTTTTCCTTTTCCCGATTCCCGACGCCCCAACCCCTAGCCCCTTTCCAGAAATTAAGATATTCTAAAACTAGAAGAGTTTTACGAAACTTTACAATTTTCCTCTCGCTCCTCCCAATTCGATTCATGAAATGTATTATCAATCGTCGCGCTCAGTTTTCAGCCAGCCACAGGTACTGGTTGCCAGAATTGAGTGACGCCGAAAACATTAAACGCTTTGGCGCTTGCAGCCGCGCACCCGGACACGGACATAATTATGTCCTGTTTGTTTATATGGCGGGCGAACTGGATGAATACGGTATGGTGCTGAACTTATCTGATGTGAAGCACGTAATCAAGCGAGAAGTTACCGGTCAACTGGACTTTTCCTATCTCAACGAAGTCTGGCCAGAATTTCAACAGACTCTACCGACTACAGAAAGCATAGCGCGGGTAATTTGGCAGCGGTTGGCTCCTCACTTACCTTTAGTGCGAATTCAATTGTTTGAACATCCGGAACTTTGGGCAGATTATCTAGGAAACGGAATGGAAGCTTATCTCAGCATTGCCACTCATTTTAGCGCCGCTCATCGGCTCGCTCGTCCTGACCTCAGCTACGAAAAAAACTGCGAGATTTACGGTAAGTGCGCTCGCCCCAACGGGCACGGTCACAATTATCATTTAGAAGTGACGGTAAAAGGAGAAATTGACCCGCGTACTGGGATGTGTGTCGATTCAGGAGCCTTACAAAAAGTTATTGACGATTATGTGGTTGAGCCTTTCGATCACACTTTCTTAAATAAAGATATTCCTTACTTTGCAGAAGTCGTTCCTACAGCAGAAAATATTGCTATTCGCATCCGCGATTTACTGCAAGAACCGATTCGGGAATTGGGCGCTCAGCTTTACAAGGTTAAGTTGGTGGAAAGCCCCAATAATTCTTGCGAGGTTTATGCTACTGAATCCGAGTCAGGTGCAGTTAATGGCAAGATGAAGGAGCCTGTTTTGGTAAGAGTGTAACTTACCTAGTTCCCAGGTTCAACCTGGGAACTAGAAATCGGTGGCCGATCGCTAGCACTTGTGCTAAAACCTAGCAAAGGCTACTGGTGGGAATGGAAGCATGGCCGATCGAATACTGGCCGATCGCTATATTATCGATCGACAACTGGGAAAGCAAGCGGGACGACGAACTTTGTTGGCGCGTGACAAACACACTCAAGAGTTAGTTGTTGTCAAACTCCTCACCTTTAGCAAAGACTTTGAATGGGATGACCTCAAACTATTTGAACGGGAAGCCGAAACTCTACAAAGCCTTTCCTATCCCGCCATTCCTCGCTATTTAGATTCTTTTGAACTCGATACCGCATCGGGCAAAAGTTTCGCTTTGGTGCAGAGTTACATTGAAGCAACATCGCTGGAAGAACATCTATCAAATGGAAGAACTTTCAGCGAAGCAGAAGTTAAACAATTAGCCAAGGCTTTGTTAGAAATTTTAACTTATCTGCACAGACGGCAACCACCTGTTATTCATCGGGATATTAAACCTAGCAATATTTTATTGGGCGATAGTTCTAGTAACAGTATCGGTCAAGTTTATTTAGTAGATTTCGGTTCCGTACAAACACTGGCAACTCAAGAAGGGAGAACTGTCACCGTAGTAGGAACCTACGGCTATATGCCACCAGAACAATTTGGCGGACGTGCGGTTCCTGCTTCCGATATCTACAGCTTGGGAGCAACATTAATAGCTTTGTTAACGCGGTTACATCCAGCCGATTTACCGCAGAAAGATATGCGGATTGAATTTGAGCAAAACTGCAATCTCAGTCCTGCTTTTGCCGATTGGCTAAAGTGGATGACAGAACCGAGTTTGGAACGTCGTTTCAATTCTGCACAGTCAGCTTTGTCAGCATTAGAGGAGCAAAAACCCAGAAAGCCTTACTCACTCGAAATCAAACAGAGAAAACCAGTATCAACAATTAATTTATTCTGGAATTCTATCTGGCGCAGTACTGTAATGGGAACGCTAGCAGTAGCAGTACAAGCTGCAATTTATAGCACTTGGATAATACCTGGTTATGGAACATTTTTGGGAGGAATAATTGGTGCTTTGACTGGCTTGTTTGTGGGATTTACAAATGGAATATTAGTAGGAATTTTAACGCGCTTATTTTTCTTCCCGCTGGCAAATCCAAAACTGCATAGGCAAGTTATGAGTGCAGTCAGCAGCTTGGTCTGCACAGCTGTTACTGTAGCCAGCTTTTCTAAGATTCTTGCAATTATGCTTAGTCCTGTCTTCACTAGATTTTCTTACTTAGACATTTTTTGGATAATTGCGCCTTCGGTGATTACAGGATTATCGATGGGAGTCGTTAGTAAGTCAATTGCTCGATGGTACGAACGCGAAAATAGACGATTTAAAGCAAAAGATAGTTGAATGAGGGATAAAAAATGACAGGGCAAATATTGGCAGGACGGTATGAAGTTATGCGACTATTGGGGAAACAGCCAGGAAGACAAACAATATTAGCTCGCGACCTGCAAACTAAAGATTTGGCGGTCATCAAACTGTTATTCCTTGGTAATGATTTTGAATGGCAAGATTTAAAGTTGTTTGAACGAGAAGCCGAAACTTTAAAAGCGCTTTCTCATCCTGCTATTCCCCGCTACCTCGACTACATAGAAATAGATTTGCCTGACAATAAGGGATTTGCATTGGTGCAAAGTTATGTTGAGGGTAAATCATTGGAAGAACATCTAAAACTAGGTCGTACTTTTAGTGAAGATGAAGTTAAGAGATTAGCTAAAAATCTATTAAAAATTTTGATTTACTTGCACGAACAAAAACCAACTATAATTCATCGGGATATCAAACCGAGTAATATTATTTTAAATAATCGTTCCGGTCATAGTGTCGGTCAAGTTTATTTAGTTGATTTCGGTTCCGTACAGAACCAAGCTGCCAAATTTGGCGGTACGATTACTGTTGTGGGAACTTATGGCTATATGCCACCAGAACAATTTGGCGGACGCGCTACTCCTGCTTCTGACCTTTACAGTTTGGGCGCAACTTTGATTTATTTGGTAACAGGTAGACATCCAACTGAATTACCGCAAAAAGATTTTCGGATTCAATTCCAAGAGGTGGTTAATCTCAGTTCGGCTTTAGTTGATTGGTTGGAATGGATGACAGAGCCAAGTTTGGATAAACGTTTAAATTCGGCAATTTATGCTCTGTCAGCATTGGAAAATCCTCGCATTAAAAGCAAGGCGACTTTAGCTGTAAAAAAACCAGAAGACAGCGATGTTATTTTGACTAAAAATTCAGATTATATAGAAATTACGCTTCCATCAAAAGGATTGAATTTTGTCTTAATTAGTTTGGTTAGTTGCATAATACCTCTATCTTTTTGGGCGGGAAATGTTTTATATAGCTATGACGGTAGTATCTTAATAAGTTTGATTGCGATCGGGTCTGTTTGGGTTTTCTTGGCGATGGCGAGCCTATTTTTTCTATTTAGGAAAGTTCATCTGCGAATTGACGCATGGAAAATTGCTATCACTAATGATTTGCTGGGATTTACATGGAAAAGTACTCGTCCATCGAAACGTGAAGATATCTCTGAGATAGTATTGTTTAGTAAAGGAAGTAGCGTACACTTCGAGTACTTCGGGTACTTCGAGGGCAGAGAAGACGAGGGCAGAGAAGAGGTGGGGCTTAGACCTTTACTGATTATTCAGGCAGGAAAGCAAAAATATAGGCTCAGTAAAATAAATTCCCTTACAGAAGAAGAGATATACTGGCTGACGCACGAATTGAGCGATTGGTTAGGATTACCAATTACTTACAAATAAAAAAAGGTTAGGTCTAATTTTTATTGACAAAAGATCGCACCGTCGAAATCAACTCATCCAAATTCAAAGGTTTGCTGAGGTAACCATTAGCACCGGCAGCCAGACAGCGATCGCGATCGCCTGCCATTGCGATCGCTGTAACTGCAACTACCGGCACCTTTTGCCACAAAGGATGCGCCTTCAGGTGACGAATAATCTCAAAACCATCTACTTCTGGCAATTGAATATCCATCAAAATCAAATCCGGCAATGATTCAGACGTCACCAGCGCCGAATAAACCAGATCGATCATTGTGCTACCATCGTAAATTAATTCAACGGCGTAGCCTTCCAGTTCCAGCACTTCAGAAATCAACGCCTGATTATAAACCTGATCTTCGACGACCAACACCCGTTTGCGATCGGTTAATTGTTGTTTGTCAGTTATTTGTTGTTTGTCGCTAACACTTGATAACTGACCGTTGATGATTGACTCCTGCCACATTTCCGTCAGAGGTAGCCATATCCTGAATACGGAGCCTTGATTTTCTACAGATTCCAGGGAAACCGTACCGCCGTGCAATTCTGCCAATCGCTTTGTTAAAGCCAGACCCAAACCGGTGCCTTCGTGACGGCGCGTTAAGGAAGCATCTACCTGCTGGAAAGGACGAAATAGCAAATGCCATTTTTCTCTAGGAATGCCGATACCGCTATCTTTTACTTCCAAACAAAGGTAAGGTGTAGTAGGATTTATGGGACTGCGATCGAGACGATATTCTTTTGCCAAGTCGCTGCCATAAGCGAGTTTACTGGCTAGCTTAATTTGTCCTCCTTCTGGGGTAAACTTCACAGCATTAGATAATAAATTAATCAAAATCTGGCTGACTCGACGCTCATCCAAATTCGCATTTTTGAGCCGATAATCGATTTCCAAAGAAAGCGCCAGTCGCTTTTTATCCGCACGCGGCTGAATCATTTTCAGGCATTCTGTACAGAGATACTGAATTGAAACAGGCTGTGGATATAGTTCTGTCTTGCCAGCTTCAATCTTAGATAAATCGAGAATATCGTTAATCAGCTGCAACAGGTGCTGACCGCTTTTTTCGATAGTTTGAACGTAACCGATTTGGCGATCGCTTAACGAACCGGCGCTTTGCCGCATTAACAAATCTGAAAATCCGAGTATGCTGTTGAGGGGTGTCCGCAGTTCGTGGGACATAGAGGCGAGAAACTCAGACTTCATCTGGGATGCGCGTTCTAAATCTTCGTTAATCTGACGCAGACGTTCTTCTGCTTGAGCGCGTTCGATCGCTACACCCAAAGTGCGACAAGCAGCCATCAGCATATCTTGTTGAGGAGCTTCTTGCAATTTTTGCAAACTGCGAGATTCCAGAGTCAGGACACCGATAATAGTACCATCGGCGGCTGGAATAGGAAAAATGCCCAACTGACCGATCGCTGGGTGGCGAAATCCCGCCAGCGCTTTTGGGTTTTTGTAATAATCTTCTACAAAAATGGGTTTCCCAGTTTCCACCACTTCCCAAAGCAGTCCTTGACCGTAGGGAACGCCTTGATTGAGTAAAGCTTGCATTTGGGCCACAGCTACTTCACCGTAAGTGGCGATAAATTGTCCGGAAATCTGATTGGTGAAGATAGCCGCTTGGCGATCGGTTCCTTTTCCGGCAATCACTTTGACATCGCCAAAAGCTGCACCCATCACCTCTACCAGGTAGCTGAGGGCAAATTGTCCTATTTCGCGCAGTTCTGTAGCCGGTTGCAGTCGTTCTGTCAAGCTCAGCAAAAAGGCCAAACGTCGCACTTCCGCATTTAAGTTTGCCTGTGTCAGAGCTGCTTCCTTAAGCGTCTGCTGGTAGGTGGTGACATCTCGGAAAGTACACAGGCGTCCGCCATCGGATGTGACTGTGACGTAAACCTCCAGGCAAACTCCGTTACTTTGCTCTATGTAGTAGGAGACGTTTTCCACCTCTGCTTGCTCGATCGTAGAAGCGAGCTGTTTTTTCTGTACCTCAGACCAAAAGCCTTGCGTTACCAGCTCGGCAAAAACAGTTTCATAGGTGGGTTTGCTTTGCAGCCACTCTGGGGAAAAACCCCAAATCTGAGAAAGCTTCTGATTAAATAAGACGAGTTTGTGGGAGTAATCGAACAGGGCGATCGCGTTGTCCACTCGATCTAATATGAGTTCCTGCTCTTGCTTTAGTTTTTGCAAACGCAATTCTATCGGTTCGGAGTACATAGTTTCCTGTATAAGGTCTGCTTGACACAGCCAGTAAGGGAAAGTCTTTTGAGAATCTCCCGTTACAGCGTCAGCTTCACGGTAAGAGTATGTCAAAAAAGCTAAGTTAGATAATCTTAAAACCCTTAATTAAAATTAACAAATATTAAAATAGCGGCCAGGTGAGGCCGCTCTCCGGTTAGTTGTGATCTAAAACACCTCTCATGGGAGGACGACGATATAAACAAGAAGTGGCCTCGATAAAATCCCAGTGTATTGTGGGATTTTGCCAGGATATGGCGTTTGCGATCGGTAAACGACTATTGGTAATCGGTATACAAACACCCAAAAACCGACGACCGAAAAAGTCAACACTACCCAGGTGGGTGAATACATCGACAAGGTTGTGAGGCAAACTCTCGATTATAAGGACTTGAGGAGCTAGATTCCATGCAAATAGCTGAAAACCTCGCTGATAGTTGGCGATCGCGGCTCCAGCTAGACTGTCCGAACCACGACTCGGCAACTTATGAGAGTATCGTTAGCTGGCTATTGGGAAAAGATTTGGAGCGTTATGAGACACTAACCCCGGCCCAGTTAGTAATTGCCGAGCAAGCGATGGACTACCGTTACCGCATTTTACGGCATCGCTATTTGGAAGTGGGGCCAGAGCGAGCTTATCGGAACCTGATAAGTCGGCTGGGTTCTCTGGTGATGCTGCGAAATAAAATCAAGACCTGGGTGGCGCTCTCTCGCGATCGTCAGCGAGCTGTGGTAGACGTTCTGCAAGAAGTGATTCAAGAATTGTTAAACAGCGATCGCTACTTGCAGGAGCAAATTGCCTGGATTGCCTCCTCCACCTCAGATTCCCGGTTGCGAAACGCCCTACTGCTAGCCAGTACGGAAGAATACTGTCTGCGACCGATACGCAATCAACCGCTCCTGCTTTATCGTTTTGTCAACTATTTGCGCCGATCGGGACGCGGAGGTATTACCCAAGTGCCTACAGGTGACTTGGTGCGTTTGGTGTCGGAAGAAGTGATGCCAGACGATGCAGAAAACCCGGTCAGTTTGCTAGACGCGCAGGCGATCGCTGTGCATCAAGAAAAGCAAGCCTTGGAAGAAAAAATGGCAGCGCGATCGGCGGTCAAACAAGAATTTGAGCATTATTTGACTCAGAACCTGGGCCAAGTGGCGACAGATTGGCTCAAGCTTTATCTCCAAGGTCGCTCTCAGGAAGAGATTGCCCGCGCCTTGAACAAGCCGATCAAAGAAATCTATCGGCTGCGCGAAAAAATTAGCTATCACGCGATCAGAGTATTTGGCCTCAAAGTCGAACCGGAGTTAGTCGCCAACTGGCTGGAAACTTCCTTACAGGAACACAGACTGGGTTTGACGCCAACGCAGTGGCAGGAATATAAGGAAAGCCTTACAGACGAACAACGCCGACTGCTAGACAAACTGGCGACTGGCAAAACCTTAGAAGCGATCGCCCAAGACTTGAACCTGAAAACCAATCAGGTCATGGGCGAATGGAGCAAGCTGTACTTAGCAGCCCAAGAAAAGCGAAGCGCTTCCTAATTCATCACAAAAAATTAAAGCTTTTTTTAAATTTAAAAGCTAAAAGATATGATAGAGGGTGTATTGTTTGCCTCCTATCAAGGCTTTACTGTGCAATAAAACAAAAGTTAGAATATACTCCTGATCCAAAAGGGTGCTATTGCTGGCTAATACCGATCGCGCTTTCATTCGAGTCATATAGATAAAGAAATATCTCTAAAGAGATAAACCCTATTGACTAAATGGTGGCAATTTGGTATTAGAAGAGACATTTAACAACAGAGAAGGGTAGGGTGTTCTAACCACAAATCCTTGGTTGGGTCAAACCTTCTAGGTGAAAAGGTCAAACTGACACAGTTGTCGGCGGCGACAGTTAGAGTAGCTCTGTTGAGCCCTATTTTTGCATCGCAGTCTTCAACACCGCTCCTGAAGAAAGTCCCAAGTTATAAGTATAAGGTTTTGAAGTGAAGAAAGTATCTGTATAAAAATAGACGAGTTTGGCAAAGTGAACTCGTCAAAAAAACAGATAAGGTGATTAAACCCACCTCCAACAATTCAAAGCTCAAAGCACAAAACTTTCGATCGGCCTTGGGATTGAGAGAAATGGTAGTAAGCTTAAATAAACACCTATGGCACCCTTGGCACATAACACTGTTAGTCAAAAGCGCACCAGTTATCAGCAATTTTCGGCACCTGGATCGGATAAAGGGATGGATAGGGAAAAATATGAAGTAACATTCCGGTTAATAGACACTATCCTTCCCTTTGAAGCTTGTCTGTATCATCAAGTCCTACCAATTTCTTTGGAAGGAACCCACCTAAATTTAGGTATGGTGAATCCAGATGATACTGCGGCTCTAGATTACGTGCGCCGCATTTTAGCCTATATGAATTGCTCGTTGGTGCCCCAGTCAATTACAGCCACACAGCATCAAGCGGTGCTATCGGCGTACTTAAACCACATGGGACAGCTGAAGCAAGCCAGTGCCAAACAACAAAACTCAGCATCAGACAATCGCTTAGATCGACACGATCGACCGACACTGATTGTGGACAGTCCAGAAGAGTTAGACAAATCGGACTTTGTGTCAAGTTCATCGCACGTTGTACCGCCATCGATAACTTCGAGCCATTCACATCCCGCTCCTGCCCAAATCCCAAATCAGACGACTGCAAAGCGACAGCCGAGCGGAGTAAAACCCGCTCAAATGTCTGTGGAACTACCTTCTGGGTACAGCCTGCCTGTATTGGAAGTACAAGCAGACCGCATTTCAAGTCCGGTGGAAGTTCTGGCAACGCTACCGCCAAAAAAGTTGCTCCACGAATTGCTCGCAAGAGTGCTTGCAGGCGGTATCGGTCGGCTTTATTTCGAGCGACATCAAAATAGCGGTCGCATTCTGTGGAGCCAGAACGGTGTCTTGCAGTCGGTGTTGGAAGGACTGGATACAGCTGTTTTTCAGGGAGTCATTAACGAACTCAAGCGCTTAACTCACTTGTCTTTAATTCCGGTAGAACACCCGAAACAGGTAGAAATAGAGAGGATTTATCAACAAAACCGTTTGCTATTGCGCTTGCGGGTGATGCCCGGTACTCACGGCGAGGAAGGAACCCTTCAAGTTCTGCGCGGAGCTGCGTTGAAGTTTTACCAACAGCAGCAACTGGAAAACCTCAGTCGCGATGCTTTGACGATGGCCCAGCAACTGCAAACCAAAATCAATGAAATTCAAAAGCGCACGCGCATCGATCCTACTCTGACAGCAGGACAATTAGAAGCTTTGCCTGCTCTGGATGAGCTAGTCAAGAGCCTGAACAAACAGCTGGAAGCCCTAAAGCTGCTGCAAGCTGAGTCACACAGCGACGAAAATCGCACCAGTTGAGGGGTTGACACAAAGTCAAGTTCACTTGGTAGAGGCAAGATTCAGCCCAAGAATCACCGCTATGACGGGCGGTGAGTGTCAATGAGAGTACAATAGTAAAGCGGACACCAGAAACATGATTGGCAGTGTACGTATAAGCCTAATTTGGCTTTGATTCTAAACCAGCTATCGTTAGACTGGGAAAATATCAGCTACTCTTTGCTGCCACAATGGCAGATCCTTGCATTAGCAAGGGGGATGATATTACTGCTGCCAATGTTTTGGTCTACTACTTTTAAGATCTTTCATGCAAACTGAAGATTTTAGTGAACTTTTCCCGCTTTTCAACACTGTCAACCCAGAAACCTTAGAATGGCTCTTGTCGGTTGCTGACGAACACGAATACCCAGCAGGCAGAGCGGTTCTTATGGAAGATGCCTGGGGTAATGCGGTTTACTTCCTTGTATCTGGCTGGGTAAAAGTCCGGCGCATCACTGGGGATGACGGTGTGACTCTGGCAATTTTGGGGCAGGGCGATTTTTTTGGGGAAATGGCGATTCTAGATGAATCACCCCGTTCTACCGATGTGATTGCCCTCTCTTCGGTACGCTTGCTGAGCGTCCACGCGCAGCGCTTTATTCAAACGTTATTTAAAGACCCCCAGCTACACCATCGGATGCTGCAAGTAATGGTACGGCGGCTGCGCCAAATGAACCATCGCTTTCATCTGCGCCATCAGCCTCCCGCCGTCAAATTAGCCAACACTTTGGTTGCAATGGGAGAAAACTACGGTCAATCAACGGAAAAGGGAATGGAAATCTATAACATTCCTTTCAAAGATTTGGCTGATGTGTCCGATATAGGTGTGGAGGAAACTACTAAAATTATGGAAAAACTGGATAGCAAGGGCTGGCTCAAAATCGATTCCGGTCGTCAAGTTATTCACATGATCAATTTGAGGCAGTTGACGCACCTAGCAGGACGAGTCTAACAATTTTAGATTTTAGATTTTGGATGAGTGGATGAGTGGATTAATGACGGAAGCAACAACTGTTCGACCCAGCACTCAAAAACGCAGCGCACCGACAATTAAATATACGATCGCTATGCCACAGCCAAATTCTCACTTGTTTGAGGTGAGGTTGGCTGTTGCAGGTCTGGCTGGATCGGTTTTAGATTTGAAACTACCGGTTTGGACTCCTGGTTCTTACTTGGTGCGCGAGTATGCCAAGCATTTACAAGATTTTTCTGCCCAAGCAGGGGACACTATTTTACCTTGGTGTAAGCAGGGAAAAAATCATTGGCAAATAGATATAAATTCTGCTTCTGAAATAGAAGTTTTTTATCGGGTGTTTGCCAATGACCTGTCAGTGCGGACTAATCATTTAGATGGTAGTCACGGTTATTTTAATCCGGCGGCGTTATGTTTTTACATTCCTGGATGGGAACGGGAAAAAATCCGCATCCAAATTCTGCCACCTTTTAAAGAATGGCGCATCGCAACACCTTTGCCGCCAGTTGCAGATGAAGTCAATACTTTTGAGGCAGTGGATTTTGACACTTTGGTGGATAGTCCGTTTGAAATTGGTAGCCACCATTTATATGAGTTTGAGGTGTTGGGTAAACCTCACGAATTAGCAATTTGGGGACAGGGAAATGCCCAGCCAAATCGGATAATTCCGGATATCCAGAAAATCATAGAGATAGAAGCCCAAATGTTTGGGGGACTTCCCTACGATCGCTATGTGTTTTTGCTACATCTGGCTGCTCAAAATGCTGGCGGTTTGGAACATAAGAATTCCTGTACTTTAAATTATGCTCGCTTTGGTTTTCGCGCTAAGGATAAGTACGATCGCTTTATGCAGTTGGTGGCGCACGAGTTTTTCCACCTGTGGAATGTGAAGCGGATTCGCCCGAAAGCGCTGGAACAGTTTGATTACGATGGTGAAAATTATACACCGTCTTTGTGGTTTAGCGAGGGGACGACAAGTTACTACGATTTGCTGATTCCCCTGCGGGCGGGCATTTACGATGCTAAGTCGTTTTTGCAGAATTTGAGTAAGGAAATTACGCGGTTGCAAACTATACCTGGGCGAAAGGTGCAGCCGGCCAGCGAGTCGAGTTTTGATGCCTGGATTAAGCTTTATCGACGGGATGCCAATAGCGATAATTCGCAGATTTCTTATTATCTGAAGGGAGAATTGGTATCGCTGTTGCTGGATTTGCTGATTCGATCGCGACATCAAAATCAGCGATCGCTCGATGATGTGATGCGGCAAATGTGGGAACAGTTCGGTAAGGAAGAAATCGGCTTTACTCCAGAACAGTTGCAAGAAGCGATCGAGTCTGTCGCTGGAACGGATTTGAGCGACTTCTTTGCCAGCTACGTTGATGGTACGGATGAACTGCCGTTTGATGAGTACCTAGAACTATTCGGTTTGCAATTGCTACCTGACTCGGAAGCGGAACAACCACCATTTATAGGCTTGACAGCAAAGTCACAAAATGGTAAAGAAGCAATCAATTTTGTGGAAATCGATTCCCCAGCACAAATCGCGGGTGTGGATGCTGGCGATGAGTTGCTGGCAATAAACGGGATACGGGTGACGGGGGAAAAATTGAGCGATCGTCTCAAGGATTATCAACCGGGCGATACCATCCAAGTAACTGTTTTCCATCAAGAGGAATTGCGGACTTTGCCAGTGACCCTAGCAGCGCCAAAACCGAATTCTTACCAGGTTGTCGCGGTTAGTAACCCTTCCTCAGCGCAAAAAGAAAACTTTGCTGGTTGGTTGGGGGTGCCAATATCAACCATTTCGTAGTATTTGTAGGGTGGGCATTGCCCACCTTAATGTAAGACTGATGTTGAGGATTATCTGTGGGAGTCGGGGGTTAAATCTTTACCGCAGATAAACGCAGATAAACGCAGATAAGAACGCATTTTTTTATGCAACCGATGTGTAAGGACATGATATAAAATGCTATAATTCAACAAATGCCAGTTGAGTTGAGGTCTTTCTGTATGACTCTCGCATCCAATCAACTCAAAACAGAAATAATTTATCCCATTTCAGATGGTGCGCCGATGGCAGAGAGCGATCCAGCACGCGATTATTTGATTTATTGTGTGGAAGCGCTAGACATTTATTTCCAAAATAGAGAAGATGTCTACGTATCTGGCAATCTGTTTATTTACTATAAAAAAGGCGTGCCTAGTGCGGTAGTTGCACCAGATGTGTTTGTCGTTTTTGGAGTTACAAAGAAAAAACGTCTGAGTTATAAAGTGTGGGAAGAAGAAGATAAAGTTCCGAATTTTGTTTTGGAAATTACTTCAGCGACAACTCAGGAAAACGACGAGGAAGAAAAACCACGGAAGTACGCGCAATTGGGAATACAGGAGTATTTTCAGTACGATCCGATTGGAGATTACCTAACTACGCAACTGAAAGGTTCTCGACTTATCGATGGCAGTTACGAATCTATTGGTGGTAATCTTTTACCGGATGGTGTTTTATCAATTTACAGCGAAGTTTTGGGTTTGGATTTGCGATTAATAGGAGGCGAGTTAAGATTTTATGACCCTCAAACTGGGGAGAAGTTGTTGAGTCATAAAGAAACGGAACAAGCCAGACAGCAAGCAGAACAAGCGCGAAGAGATGCCATTCCCCGTTTATTGGGGCTGGGATTGACTGTGGAACAGGTGGCGTCAGCTTTGAGTTTGTCTGTGGAAGAGGTGAGGCAATTTGTTGAATAAGTAGGGTGGGCATGGCCCACCTTATTTTCGACGATAAAAACGAGCGAGTTTTTGTGGGGAAATGCCGAGAAAATAACCGATAATGATAATTTGGTTGATCGAGGTAGTTTTCAACACTCCCAGTTTCTGCCAGCGACGACCTGATGTGATGACTGGTACTGGTACGATCGCAATTTTTCCGACTTTATTTAAATTGCGGATAAAAACAAAATCTTCCATGATTGGCAGTTCTGGAAAACCGCCAATATCGCGAAATACATCGGCTTTGATAAAGATGGCTTGGTCGCCATAGGGTAGGGAAAAAATGTGCGATCGCACATTTACCATCTTTTCTACTAAACGAATTCCTCGTATTTGAGCATCAATTTTTAATTCAAACGCACCCGCGATGGGATTTTGGATTTGTTTTTTTGCTTCTAAAGTTTGACGAATTATGCTGTCGAAACCTTCAGGTAAAATGGTATCGGCGTGTAAAAAAAGCAAGATATTTCCGCTAGCAACTGCTGCACCACTGTTCATTTGCAAGGCGCGTCCGGGAGGAGAAGATAAAACTTTCACACCCAATGATTTAGCGATAGCAACAGTTTCATCTTGACTGCCACCATCAACAACAATCACTTCCACATTTGTAGCGTTTTGAGCTAATAAAACAGATTTAGTAATATTCTGTGCCTCATTTAACACAGGCATAATAATCGAAATTTTGTTCGTTTCCATCAAATTGACAAATAACTAATCAAAAATCTAAAATTGAGAGGTCTTCAGGTCGATCGACATCAGAAAGCTCGGTCAAATAAGCAGCTGCCAAATTAAGTCGATCGGCAATTTCTACAGTTTGTCGAAAAACTTCAGATGTACTCCAGCTAATGTCGGTGAATAGTTGGGGAATAAAATGACGCAATCCAATTAAATAATAACCGCCATCGGTAGCTGGGCCAAGTACTAAATCGTGCTGCTGAAGTGCTTGAAATGCTTGTGCGAGAATTTGATCGTTAAGCGCCGGACAATCAGAACCGATGATAATAACATTATCTATATTATTACTAAATGCGGTTTGAAATGCGGACGCCATGCGAAAACCGATATCGCCTTCTGCTTGTTGGCGATATGTAATCTCATTTCCTAACCATTCTTGCATTAATGGGAAATTTCCACCTGTAAAATGCACTTCTACAGATAAAAAATCGGAGGATTGGAGTTTTTTGATTTGCGCGATCGCATTTTCCGTCATTTGGCGATGGAGGTTAGCTGCACCTTCAGCACCAAGAACCGGAATAAGTCGCGTTTTGGCTTTTCCCGGTTCTGGATAGCGCGTGAAAAGGATGAGGCATTGTTTCATTGCAGATTTTAGATTGCAGATGGCAAATTTAATCAAATTATTTTAAATTTTCTATCTAAAATTTGCCATCTAAAATTTTTCATTAACTCATTGCCAACATCCGCTGAATCGGTCGCAAAGCTGCCAATCGGGTTTCTTCAGACAAACTAATTTCTGGCGTGCGGTTTTCCATCGCCAAATACAGCTTTTCCAAAGTATTTAACCGCATAAACGGACATTCGTTGCAGGCACAATTATTTGTAGGTGGCGCGGGAATGAAGCGTTTTTTCGGTTCCATTTTCTGCATTTGGTGAATAATTCCCGGTTCCGTAGCGACAATAAAAGCTTGACTGGAACTAGCTTGAGAATATTTCAACAAAGCAGAAGTAGAACCGATGTAGTTAGCGTGGCGCAATACCGGCGGTTCGCATTCCGGGTGTGCGATTACTTCCGCTTCCGGGTGAGCAATTTTCAACTGAACTATCTTCTTTTCTGAGAAGTTTTCATGTACAATACAAGCTCCTTGCCACAATACCATATCTCGTCCAGTTTGCTGCATAACGTAGCGACCGAGATTGCGATCGGGCCCAAAAATAATCGGTTGGTCTTTGGGAATTTGATTTACTATCTTGACGGCGTTGGAACTTGTGCAGATAATATCGCTCATTGCCTTAATCGCGGCAGAGCAGTTGATATAAGAAATTACGAGATGTCCGGGGTGTGCGGCTTTGAAGGCGGCAAAGGCATCGGGGGGACAGCTATCTGCCAAAGAGCAACCGGCGGTTAAATCTGGTAAAAGTACCAATTTATCGGGGTTGAGAATTTTGGCGGTTTCCGCCATAAAGTGAACGCCTGCAAAGACGATCGCATCGGCATTGGTGCTGGCCGCTCGGCGAGATAGCTCCAGGGAATCACCGATATAATCCGCTACATCTTGAATATCCGGGTCTTGGTAATAGTGAGCGAGAATAACGGCGTTTAGCTTTTTTTTCAGACCTTGAATGGCCTCAAACAAATCGTCGGGTGTTTTTGGGGCAGTGGTTATCGGGGGTCGTGTAGTAATAAGCACAGCAATTATTGATTTGGGGTAGGGAAAACATGGCCGGGATTCTTTCCATAATTATAGTTGATTTTACTAAAAATTGATGGTGATAGTATCGGTAAAAATTACGGAAATATCCCCGATGTCTGGAGTTTGCTGCAAAAATAGGCGATGCTTGCCTATCCTGGAAAAAGATTGTAGGAAAAAGCAGGCATGGGGACTCAGGGGAATCAAAATCAATCCATCAAAATAGCAGTGGTCGGGGATGTTCACAACCAATGGGAAACGGAGGATGGAGAAGCTTTACATAGCTTGGGTGCAGATTTAGTGCTGTTTGTGGGGGATTTTGGCAACGAATCGGTGGATGTGGTCGAGGCGATCGCATCTCTCGACCTTCCCAAAGCAACAATTTTGGGCAACCACGATGCCTGGTACACCGCCTCCGAGTGGGGACGCAGGCGCTGTCCCTACAACCGTTTGGAGGAAGACTGGGTGCAGGATCAGCTCGATCTGTTGGGTGAAACTCATGTAGGTTACGGCAAATTGGACTTTCCAAAGTTGAATTTAACTGTGGTGGGAAGTCGTCCGTTTAGCTGGGGTGGCGATACTTGGAAAAATGCCGATTTTTACAAAGAGCGGTATAATGTGACCGGTTTTCACGAGTCTACCAGCCGGATTGTGCAGGCAGCAAGCAACGCTGCTTATGATACAATTATCTTTCTCGGTCACAATGGCCCTTTTGGGTTAGGCGGGCGTCCCGAAGATCCCTGCGGTAAAGATTGGGAAACTGTGGGAGGAGATTTCGGAGATCCGGACTTTGCCAAAGCGATCGCCAAAACCAAGCAACTCGGTAAAACAATTCCGCTGGTAACATTTGGGCATATGCACCATCATCTGCGCCACACCCGCGAAGTGCTGCGTACCCCAGTTGTTACCAGTCCGGATGGGACAGTGTATTTGAATTCAGCCAGCGTACCTCGGATTGTGGATAATGGGAGCGATCGCCTGCGTAACTTCTCCCTGGTATCCCTGCAAGACGGTGTTGTCTCCCAAGCTTCCCTAGTTTGGGTTGGCAAAGACTATACTGTTGTCTCCGAAGAAATTTTTTATCGGCTTTCTGAGTCAATGGTGCAATCTGCCTATAGTCAGTTGCGATAACTACAGGTAGAATAAGAAATGCACCTGGAGAGGTGGCAGAGTGGTCGAATGCGCTCGACTTGAAATCGAGTGTGGCAGTGATGTCACCGTGGGTTCAAATCCCACCCTCTCCGTTGAAGTGAAGCTCTTATGTAGCAAGGGTTGCAGAATATCTCCTGGCGCTCGCTAGCTTTGGAACCGTTCAGATACCGTTCAATTTCTATAGCTACACGATTTGGGGACAAATGTCAAGTGGGTGGGTAATGGGATGAAATGGGATGGCGCGGGACAAGGTGAAATGAGGCAGGGTAGAAACGAGTAAGTGAGTGCAATCGCTCAAGCCCCTCTGATAGGGCCAGCAGATTGTACAGGGAGCGCTCGGTTTGTCAAGGTTTCCCTCCGGCTTCACTGCGTTCCGACCCTGACATCCCTCCCTACACCCTTCCCAACCGCTTTTGTCCCTATCAGAGGAGGACTTTCGCTGATGCCCTGATGCAAGAGGGCGTGATTTACGGGGTGGGAGCTCTTTCCAAGGATTGCGTCATACGTATTTCGACACTTAATTAAATAAGCTATTTAATTAGCTCGTTTAATTAAATAAACTATTTAATTAACTTCTAAAATACGCATGATATAGACGACCCGAATTAAGTGACTCTTTCCAGTTCGGCCATCAGTTGCTTCGCCTTAGTCCAATCCCTAGTGTCCTTACTTTGCCCTCGGTAAGTGCCAATAATCCCGTCAATAGCAGCCAACTTCTTCTCTAGGGCACTTACGTTAGCTCGCACCGCCTCTAACTCCTCATTGAGACTTCTTACCTGTCCAGTCACCTCCATTTCACTCTGAGCGCTGTAATTTCCGAGTTCAAATCCCGCATTACCTGCAATCGCATCCTGTACGCCATTCAGGTAAGTTTCCTCCCTGTGAGTGCCCAATACCTGCCTGTAACCTTCCGTAAGCTGTTTAGCTAAATCCAGCAACGGCTCTGGCGTTCTAACCATTACAGTCTTGTAAGGCGCTACGTTACCTCTACCACCCTTTCTGATGTCTGTCATAAACCTGTATACAACTATTACCCCCTCAATATACCTGTATACATCTTTAGCGTCAATACCTGTATACACCTTTAGTGCAGTTCATGTGTACTAGCGCAAAACCCTTGCCGTATAAGGGTTACAGCGATTAGACGTGCCAATAACCGTCTCTGGGTGATAGGTCATTTGAGGGATACTACACGCCACAAGCCCTTATAGGCGTCAATGGCAGCACAATGAAAACGATAACCATTATTGCGATAGTTCACTTGTACTACCATCCCATCGCGATCGTCCTTGTTAAGAAACCTATAGGTTTCCACCAAGCAATTCGTTATGTGCGTATACTGACGGGGTGGCAGTTTATCAGGCGGACACCCGCGTCTAACTCCCTGGCCGCTGTTCGGTCGGATAGGCGCAACAGTTAAACCCAGAAAAACATGAGACGAATCGTCTTAAAATCTTCTGGGTTTACACCCCTCAAAAGCTTTGACACCATTCCCAGAATTGCGGTGAGGCACTTACCCAAGTCTCCAACTCTCGCCCTCTCGCTGTAAGTAGAGAGGGGTCATTTTGGTAAGCGACTGAGCGACATCTTCAGGTAAAAGGTTTTCCCACTCATCGGGATCTATCAATCGAACCGTGAACCAGACCTTCATCAACGACTGAGGCTTGAGCGGTAACTCCCTGAAGGCATTCAGAATAGCTTCATCTAGCGCGTCCAATTCTACGTGTGCTTCCTGTGACGACACCTCAAACAATGTCAACTGAGTATAATCAGGCGCTTGGGCGTCAGCAGGTTGGGAACAGAGTTTGATTACGGCATCGTCAACCGCGTCGTCAACCGCATCGTCAACCGCATCGTCAACAATCGGCTCCAGCACTGGATTTACATCATCGTCAACTGCATCGTCAACTAACTCCCCCATAGGGTGACGGTTGATAGTTGACGGTTGACGGTCAGGATCTTCTACCCAGTAGACACGACTCTTGGCCTCTAGTTCGCTGTGTACCCATGTAGCGTTTTTAAGTGTCTTGTTCACGGACTGCCTAGACACACCTACCAAGTCTGCGATTTCCTTCGTTGTCAGCCGCTCACCCTTCGCGGTAAGCAAAGCTTTGATTTTCCCCGCCAGGGTATCGGCAATGCTGCCGGACTCTTCCTGGCACTCATACTCGTCATCGACAGACTCAGCAGCTATCGGTTGGCACTTACCAGAATCGTCAAGCAGATAAGGGATTGTAACCTCATCCGTCAAGCGAGATCCTAGAACACTCAGCTTTCGGTTGACCCCTCTGTCCCTATCTAAGTGCCAAATGATGTCAACCATCGAAGTGATAGAAGAGTGTCCAGACGCCTTGTGAGTACCGTTATTGTCTTTGTTCTTAGAGTCGTGGTGAACGAAGATAATAGAACAGCCAAACGCCGATACTTTGTCGATAATCTCCTTAATTTTGTATCCTGTGCCTTCCTCATTCTGAGACACCCCCAAAGGTTGACAGATACAAGCTCTGATACTGTCCATGACGATTAGTGAGCTAGGGTTAGCCTTGCACCACTCAATCAAGAACTCAATCCCGTCATCGTCTGCACTCCACCCTTGGCAGTTGAAGAGTTTATTCTCAATCCCTTCCCATCTGTTTTTAGCTTGTAGGGCGAAACCTTTCCTAGACTGGTCGTTGTTTAGGTAGAGGACTTTCTGCTGAGCGCACTTTTTACCCAGAAAGGCTTCCCCTAGAGTCACAGAAGCCAGCATATCCAGGCAGAAAATTGTTTTACCTGTCTTGGGTTTAGCAGTTATCAGAACACTGCTACCACTGGGTAACAAGTCATCGATTAGAAACTCGATATCGCCATCGGCATTCAAGGTTTCTAATAGAGTCGCTAAGGTTTCGAGTTCATACTTACCAGCACTTACTTTGGCGTCAACACCGTTGAACTTCCCCCAGTTGAACTCGTCAGGGGTAACGGTCAAAGATTCAATGAACTCTTGGACAGTCTTAGTCCTCAAGCTCTCTCTGGAGTTGTCAAGGTAGTCTGCCATATCAAATTTGTCTCTAGGTGTTTCTGGTAGCTTGTTTTCCCAGTCTACTATCAGTATTGGGTTTTTCAGGTCTTTTAGAGACTCATAAATTTTTTTGATATGTCCATATCCTTTTCGGTCGAAATCAGGAGACAAAATGATGGGGGTGTCTGGGCTACTTTGAGCTATTCTCCTGAACATCTC
Source organism: Aerosakkonema sp. BLCC-F183 (assembly GCF_041929145.1). Classification (NCBI taxonomy): domain Bacteria; kingdom Bacillati; phylum Cyanobacteriota; class Cyanophyceae; order Aerosakkonematales; family Aerosakkonemataceae; genus Aerosakkonema; species Aerosakkonema sp. BLCC-F183. The sequence goes on from NZ_JBHFNU010000089.1 coordinate 26,578, forward strand.
CATGTCTTCCTTTGATAGGTTCTCAGCGCCTCCTATGGAAGTAAGCGTCAGTAATGTGCTAGACGGGTCTGTGTCATTTTTGAACTCTATTGCAGAGTCCCTATTGAAGCAATCAACACATCTTTCTCCTTCCAAGATAACGAGGTAATCAAAGATGCTTAGAGGTATCTTTTGGTTCAGAATACGGATGAGAAATTCTGGCGACGTGTTGCTATGTAGACCGACAAACTCTCCCTTGTTCAACTCGTGCTTTTTGATGCTTCCTTTCTTGCCGTTTCTAAAACCGTACTGAAAGTAGTCCTTGCCGTCTTCATAGGTCTTTCTGGTCTTGTACCACGAGTGTTCATCGCTCTTTCTGTAAGTGCCGTCGTCACCAATTGTTAAAACCGGATACTTCCAAGTTTTTTCGTTGATGACCCTTTTCTGTTGCTGTTGCTTTTTCTCTGCTTTCTTGTTTTCTGTGTATTCATCCTGGCTGGATTTTAGGCCCCAGTAAAACTTCTCTTCTGTCCCAAACGATTTACTGGTTTTAACGTAATCTCTCAGCGCTTGAGTCGTTACCAATTCCGGCCTTTGACAACCAACTAATTTGCTGTCGTTCAATGTGTGACACCAGTCAGGTTTTCCGCAGATAGGGCAGGGATTAGTTTTTGTTACTTCGATGTGGTTCTTTGGGTTTACCAATTCACAAATAGCCATGTTATCATTCTCCTGTCGTGCTTTTCTAGTCATTCTTTGCCCCCTGCTTTAACTAAGGCTGAGGGGCTTTTAGTTTGGCGATATTAGTACTGATATACTACTCTGATTTTTGCGAAAATTGTCTACCTGTTTTGTTCCCTAATTTGGCTGCACTCTTCCCTGTCTTGCGTATTTTGGAAGTTGATTAAATGAGCCATTAAATGAATGAGCGTGATTAAATGACTCATTTAATGAATTGTCAAAATCCACGTAAGGTAGACAGCCCTAAAAGCTCGATTGATAAGTCCCGCTTAACTGTAAAAAAACCCTCCCTGGCTGACATACCAGGGAGGGTCGGAATGAGGCGATGAATTTAGTGGCTTCAAAAATTCAATTTGTTCTTTCAAGTGTTGAATTTCCTGTTTTAACCTGATGTTTTCCGCTTCTGGAGTTTCTATTGTTCTCAACAAGAAATCTGCCTTTGATGCAGTGTCTAGATGTTTTTTGTACTTTTTGTTCATCATTTCACTGTGCCCTAACGATTCTGCCCGTTGTTCGTCTGTTAACCCAATCAGTTTGCCGTGAAAGTTACAAAGATGGCGTAAGGCGTGAGTTTGAGTGAATCCCATGCCGCATTGTTTCGCATACTTTGCTAAATGCGTAGAAAGCGCCCTTATATGACAATCTTTTATTGTTCTCGGATTATCTCCTGTTTTTGGGGTTACTACAGGCAGCTTGATATCTGAGTTTTTAATTTCCAACTCATCTATTAAGTTGGGATAGTCTGGGTGAATCATCGGCCTACAAATTCTTCCTCCTGTTTTGATCGTTACTTCGTGTTCGCGTTCCTTGCTATCAATTACGATGAATCTGTCATTCAGTACGATAAGGTTTTCAGTGTTAGTTGGGTCATGCAGTGCCTTAAAGGTTCGATTTCCAATTTTTACTGATTCATCAAGATTTGCAATTGCTTTGAATTCGCTACCTCGAAACCCGTACACAAGATTAATGGAAAGCGCTTTAAGCCAAGACTGGCGGTTTTCCAATTGATTCTCTTGTGCCTTAGTCAATGTGTACGGCGGAATACCCAATATTCGCTTTCTGAATTCAAGAAATATCTCCAATGAAACCTCTTGAATTTCTTGCGTCTTTTTAACTTCGATTCGCCCAAAGTGTTCCTTGAATATTTTTAACTCCTCTAAGAGTTTAGTTTCAATCAAAAGCTTTTGAATTGCAGCGTGCGCGTTTTTGAAGCCCTTGGTTTTCTTAGCCATCAAATCACCCCACTGAGACTCTAGAATCTCAATCAGTAATTTAGCTGTTACCTGTTTGCTTAGGTAACGAGTTGGTATTTTGTTGTAGAACGTTTGATAGGTAGTTTGGTAATTCGCGAGCGAGTTCATTGCAAGGCTTTCGGAATTGCGCTCTCTGCCACACTTATCAGTCCCTTTGAAGTAATTCTCTTTCACTTTTTCAATTGCTTTCGCTACGGTCACTATGTTGTCCTTAAGGCTTTGCTCTTGCAAGACCGTAGATTCGTACCAATTCCAAAACTCTTTCAGACCTTTGTCGTTCTTGGCGAATTGCCCTAAAGCTTTGTCAACCATCCGAGCTTTGATTAAAGCGTTAATACAGCCGTCTTTACTCAGGATTTCGTCACAAGCTTTTTTGACTCGCTTCTCCGCTGGTGTAAAGAACAGTGCTAACCTTTGGCCATCTACTGTAATCGATATACCTTTAGGGCTAAGTTTCTGGACTGCCTTTAAGTACATCTGTACCAACTCAAAATCGACCAGTTTAGATAAGTCGCACTTATTTTTGTTAGCCCACTGATTAATATCCTCTATGGCTTGTTGGAACAACGCTTTTTCGTCAACGTGAAACTGTCCGTTCATTTTCCGTTCAAAATCCGCACTAAAGGACTGCGAACGGTACTGCGTAACGGTTAGAAGCCTTTTCAATAGGAAGATTGGGATTGTGGCAGTTGGTTCAAATCCCACCCTCTCCGTTGAAGTGAAGTAGAATGAAGTGAAGTACAAAAAAGCTGTACACTGACTAATTAATATCGTTTCAAGCAGGGATGACCTAACTCGAACGCTTTAGTCTTCGTGAATCGTCAAATTATATCATATCCGGTTGTATCGGTAACGAAAAAAATTTGCGATACGTGCTTCGCACACGCTTCGCGATCGCATCTGTGTTCATCTGTGTTTATCTGTGTTTATCTGTGTTCATCTGTGGTTAAATTTTAACCAACGATTCGATGCAGACAACCTCAACATTATTGTTAGACTACCGATGATACCGGACATGATATTACTTCGCAATATGCAGCGAAAAGTTGTTGCTCTTTGTCGGCGCTGCCATGATGCGGAATAGAGCGATCGCAAAATGAAGTACCTTAATATAGTATCATTTGCCCTCAATTATTCCTTGTGTACTTCCTTGTATCGGTTACTACAGGTAAGCGCCAACTGAGTAAGCAAAGTTACTCTCATCGTTAAAAAATTATGCTTTGTTACCATGCCAGCTAAAAAAGAAAACAATGGATGTGGATGTGGGAGTATTCCAATTTCATTAATCATAGTTTTGTTAGGTCTTGGTTATTGGGGCTTTAGCCAGCTAAAAAATGTAAATATCAGCCAATTTCTCCCCGATAATCTAGGTATCGAAAAATTTTTGCCTAATAATCAACAAAATAATCAACAGCCAAGAACTCCTAATGTGACTCCTGCGCCGACGCAGCGCGTACCTGTTGCCAATTCTCCTATCTCGCGACTTATTCCGACTCCGACACCAACAACCAATCCACAAGTTTCATCATCACCCGTAACACCCAAGCCATCACCAACAATTCAAACTGCTTGGGAAAAGAAGCACATCAGGGGAATTTATTTAAGTCGGTATCAAGCAACTAATAATGCTGACGAACAAACAATTCGCAAACGAGTTCGTTATTATCGCTCTCAAGGAATAAATACAATTATTCATGGAGTATGGGGGAATGGTTGCACGATGTATAACAGCGATGTTATGCAGCAAACATTTGGATACAAAAGTTGCCCCAACCAATTTCAAGAGCGATGGTTAGATTGGTTAATTGATGAGGCGCACAAGCAGGGAATGCAAGTCCACGCTTATTTTGAAAAAGGGATTAAAATTGATAAAAATAGCCCCATATTTGACGAGGCAATTGCTAGAAGATGGATTGTGCCTGGGGTCGATAAAACCTATCCAGGTATCGAACATTACGTACTAGATGTCGAACTTCCAGAAGTTGCCAATCTTTTCAAAAAGATATCAGTAGAGTTTGTCAAAAAGTATCCCACCATTGATGCAGTTCAATGGGATGATTATTTAGGTTATCATGCCGATTTACCCGGCAAAGTCGATCGCACGACTCGTTTAACTAATTTTGTGCGGCAAATGAGAGATGAGATTAAGAAAGCTAACCCGAATGTTAGTTTCGATATTTGCCATCATAATCCTTATTGGGGTAAGCGTTATTTTGCGGCTGATTGGTCAAATTGGAATGTCGATCGCGTTTTTATTCAAACTTATAACGACGCTAATTTTAACGAAGAGTTAGGTTATGCCGAAAAGTATGAGGGAGTAGCCATTTCCGATAATCAGTTGTCTCGTTTAAAAGAACTGATTAATAACACCAAAATCAAGAGTGTTTTAGTGTTTCCCTCTTCGGGAAAACCAGAAGAGACTGCTGCTCGTGTCAAACAGCTTACTGAAATAAATGAATAGCAGCTTTAAGATTTTGGGTCTTTCGGGTTGATGGTGGAAAATGTTTGTCTATGTTACAGATAGGCGGGATGGTGGGTTACTAACCCACCCTACGATTAAATTAGTTTTTATTATTACCATAACAAGGGGAGAGCAGTTTAGTTCGCAGATAAATTTTTGGCGATATCGTGTATTTTTGCGAGAATTTCTTGCTGATTTTTACCAAAATACCAAGTGCGATCTTCTATACCCATTATCGGTTTAAAGGTAAATTTATCATTTTTGAAGTAAACTTCTTTGCGTTTGATAATTTTGTACTGAGAATAGGAAGTTGGATCGTAGCCTCGTACCATACCAGATTCGTTTTCTGCTTCCACATAAAACTCGATCGCTTTGCTATCATTATCGGCTATGCGTACAAAACCTTCCTCAAAAATCCAATTATATCCCCAACCTTCCCGATAATCTTGTCTTTCTTTCAGCAGGTGGTAATATGCTAAATGTTGTTTATCCGGTAACAAATTACTTTCTGCGGGTGAGAAAATATAGATAACGTGCAAATCAATATCAAACTCATATTTAGCGCCATATTCATCGCTCGATCGCATCCATTTATCCATTGCCGAAGTTTCTAGAAATATGCCGATAAAATCATAAATTGTATATTTCATATATTTATAGTTTATCTGTTATCTAGATAGATCGCGCTCGACTTAATAACAAATATGTTTCTATTGTATGCGATCGCCTTCTTTCAACTTCCTCCCAAAGTCAACACTCCCGACTGCATATCCACGACCAACCGCCGACTTTTCAACCACTGACGACCGATTAAAATTTCGGGAACTCCCTCCCCAACATGAACGGGAATATCAAATTATTCTCCATCTATTCGTACTTTCCCCACATAAATCTCAAATACAAAATCTCCTTGTGCTGTCCCCATAATTTGCTCATCTAAATAAGTCCAATTAAGTCCCTCTAAATCCTGTTGATTTATTGCTACCCAACCGGAAAAACCCGTATCTAACATAGCATCTACTGGTAATTCCAACCCGTTTTCAGCAATCAACTCAATTTCAAAGAATAGCTCGTCTTTATCGCCAAAGCTGCCTTGAATCATATCGTACCGCACACTCCTGTTTCATTGATTCGGAAAACGAACAGCCTAGCATTTGGGTACTTTTGATGCGCTATTTTTGCGACTACTATGTTATCTTTATCAATAAAATAATCGCCGGTATCAGGCTCAACTGCCATGTACCAGTTATAGTGAGTTTTAATCAGTTCGGGTTGAACGCGATCGAATATTACTCTACAGCGCTTATGAAATGCTTCTCTTTCGGTTTTCCACTGCGCTTTTTTCTCTTCTGACCACTGAATTTCTGGAAATACTCTGCCGCGTCGCACGGTGCGAGTAGCTTTTGTTTCTGTCATTAGTTTTACGTGTTTTTCAAACTTTTATTTTTAAATTATACTTAATTTCGAGGTAAAGATGGTAGCAATTAATTGAAATATCGTTACGCGGCATTAAAGTAATAAAAAACCCGGTTTTGCAGAAAAACCGGGTTTAGCGCTAATTCTACTGATTTAGCGAAGCGACTCTTCCTTTTGCACCTCAACAACAGAATCTTTTTTTAGTTCCGAGTCAATGGGAGTGCGTTTAGAAAATCCCCAGACAAATATCAAGGCGATCGTACTTATCATCAACCACTCTGGCGGTACTAAGTTTTCGTTAATCGCTTTAGCAAGCAGGCGCAATCCTACTATACCGACTGTCAAATAACCTGCATTTTCCAGATGCAAAAATTCATCTAGCCAGCGGATAAATAATCCTGCCATAAAACGCAAGGCGATAATACCGATAGTTGCACCAGTCAAAACCAACCAAGTTTCTTGAGAAACTGCGATCGCAGTTGTGACGCTATCGAGAGAAAACGCCAAATCGGTCAAAGCTATCATCGGAATAGCTTGCCACAACGAAGCAAAGCGAGGCCCGTGGTGTTCTCCTTCCGCATCTTCATCCGATGTAAAATATTGGAAGACTAGCCACAGTAGGTAGGCAGCGCCCAACAATTCAAACTGCCAGAACTTAGTGACCCAGGTTGCCGTCAAAATCAGAGCCATTCGCAGCACGTAAGCCACCACCAAGCCAAAATTGAGGGCTTGACGCTGCATTTTGCTATCTGGCAAACCTTGGGAAATGGCGGCAAGCGCGATCGCGTTATCCGCCGATAGCACTGCCTCTAAAGCTACTAAAATCACGAGTAGCAGCAGCGTTTCAATTCCCCGATCGAACGGAGAGTTTAGTATTTGATCGAGCATTAACTATTTTTTGAACCTGACGGTTATTAAACAATACCAACGAACCTATGGTTCTAGTCCAGGCCAAACCCGGTTATCTTAACCAAAATTTAGGTTAAACAGTTATTGTATCGTAAAACGAATCAGGAGTTGTAAAAAATTCCCCCACTCCCGCATTCCCCCGCCCCCCCGCTCCTCTTTTGTTGCAACTTGTTACAAGGTATTCCATCAAGGGGCATCTTTGGTCGAAATTGGTGAACGAACAAGCCCTAGATCTAGGAGGCAAGCAAATGTCCTTATCCGATACCCAAGTTTTAGTAGCTCTTGTTGTGGCGCTGATTCCAGGCATCCTGGCTTTCCGTTTGGCCACAGAACTTTACAAATAGGCAGCTGCGAAGGGAATGGGGGCGATTGACTCTCATTTGACTCTCATTTCCTTTCCAAAGCGGAAGTGCGTTTTTGGCACTGCCAAGATGGGGCAGCTAGTTAATTTGGATAGCAAAGTGTAAAGTTTCCAGGCGATCGCCTAAGTAGGTTGTAAACAGTCTGGAAGGAGCCGCGTTCAACTGCTAGGATGGACGCGGCTACCACCTGAGCGCGGTGCTGCCGATCGGCAAGTGTGCTTTTTGCCCAAACTTTGAGCTAAAAAACCTTAGCCACAGAGAAGAGGGCAAATTTCCACTTCCCGTCCGGTACAAGCACCCGGTTGTAGTTTAGGACGAAAGCTTTTCAGGATCATGAACGCCATTCAACCGTCAAGACCACCCCTGCAACCTGTAGAATCTCGTCGTGTCGCACAAAGTCGTCATCGACAGAAGCGAAATCGGGCCAATACTGCGATCGCTCTGGAAACAACCGCCAAGTTGACGGTCAATATCTTGCTTTCATCAGCGGCTATTGTAGCTCTGGTACAACTGCTGCCCTATCACAAATCTGTGCAAACCAAATTGCAGGAAATCAGAGGGCAAGTACAGCAAAAAGAAGAACGTGTGAATCGCTTGCAAACCGACTTTGGTAATTTGTTCGATCCCAAGCAAGCAAAAACTAATATGCAAGATCTCAGCAGTCGAGTCGATCCAGCACGGCGCAAGATTGTTCTGTTAGACAAAGATACCCAAGAACCTGAAGAAGCAGAGCAGGCAGCTTCATCTCCTTGAGGCTTGACAATAAAAAACTACCCCTATGTCTGCATCTGACAAATTGGAAAAGGGAAGCATTATCTTCTCTTTTCTGACCCTCATAAAGCTAGGGATTTGTAAAGTTTGGTACTATTATAATTTGATGAATTTATCGATGCGATTACGGTTGTAAAGGACTGAGCAGATCGGCTAACCAGGTTTCTACTTGTTGACGGCGACGACCGACTGGTAATTCTTCTAAGGCGCGTCGGTAGTCGGAGACTGCATAATTCCAGTCGCCCATCAAATGGTAGGTTCTACCGCGTTCGGCCCAAATATAACTTTTTAATTGCCCCAATCGTAGGGCAAAATCGAAATTGTCGATCGCCCGTTCGTATAATTTGAGGTCTCGAAAGGTGATGCCTTGGTTAATCCAAGCGCGGACGTGAACGGGATTGAGGTCTAGAGCTTTGTCGTAGTCTGCGATCGCTTCCATTAATTGTCCGCGATCGGCATAGTAATTGGCGCGGTTGTTGTATGCAGCTGCCAAATCGGGATTGAGTTGAATCGCTTTGTTGTAATCTGCGATCGCATTTACCAGCTGACCGCTTTGGAAATAAATTAATCCTCGATTGTTATAATCGTTGGCATCGCTGGGACGGCTTTCAATCAAAGAGTTTAGAATTTCAATAGCGTGAGCGTAATCGCCTTGTTGCGCCCTAGCGCGAGCCATCTGGCGTAGGAGGTTGCAGTCTAATTCTGTCCGGGTAGGTTCTGATGAAGCAATCTTTTGCCGTTTCTTCGCTTGAGGCTTTTGGGAATCGCGGCAGTTAGAGCGAGACGCCGCCGATCCTGGCGCAACAAAAGAGCGACACCCATCTTTGGAACAGTCTTGATTGTTGAGAAAAGAGCGAGCTTTCATGCGACCTTGCAATCCTTAACGGTACGTTTGGCTCTACACCATCACTTTATGAATTTTTCGTCCAAAGTCGATCTGTCTGTTGTGTCACTTGCTTATGTGTCTTAGGTAAGATAAACGGACGTTGCAGCTAATCTGTTCGAGGAAAGATAACAGCAAATCAGAGCTTAGTCCTGGATCGTCTCCCCTCATCAGCGGCAATGCGGGGGTGGTCAATTTCAAAATTGTCTACTGAGTAAAAACTACAGTCTCCAAGTTGAGCATTCCCGAAACTGCGCTTCGACGCCAACAAACTCCTCAGCAATCTCTATCGCGACTTTGCACAGCCGATCCGGAAAGTTGGAGTGTACCCTTTTGAGCGGTAAAATCCAACGTTATAGAGACTGTCGATCTTTTGAACGATTAAATCGAAACACCCATGACTACTGCTTTCCTGCATCCCAATGCCCCTGATGTATCGGCGGAAGACTATCTGGTACTCGGCTTGGCAACCTGCTTTATTAAAGAAGACGGAGAAGTTCATCAGGTTCCTGTTGTGGAACCTATCCCTTCAGCAGCTTTGGAAGCCCTTGTCAAGGGCATTCCTACTTCTTACCAAATTGCTTGTGCGACAACCTTGGGAGCGGTACTAGCGGGCGATACACCCCAGAAGCCAGTAGAGTTCCCACAGTCGGCGCAGTTCTGCGATGAATTTGCCGAACGGGCGATCGCCGCAGTCCGCACTTACAAGCGTCGTCCGGTGGCTCAGTCTCTGATTCCCCAGGGTACGATCCGCCGGGACTTTAACTACTCTACAGAACGCAAGCGCGTGCTGAACTCTCAGCGCATTGTCAGAACTGAGGATAATGTAAAGCAGCACGAATACACTCATAAAGTTCTTTAACCAAATTTTAAGAAAGATGTTGAAACTATATGGTGGTGGTCGCAGTCGGGCCACAATTCCCCAGTGGTATCTGGAAGAACTGGGCGTTCCCTACGAATTTGTCACACTGGATTTGCAAAATGGGGAACACCGCCAGCCGGAATATCTAGCGATTAACCCGATGGGGAAGGTTCCCAGCATAGTGGATGGGGATTTTAAGCTTTGGGAGTCTGGGGCGATTCTGCTTTATTTGGCAGAGAAGTATGGCAATCTGTCAGCTGACCCAGAACAGAAGGGTGCGATCGCTCAGTGGGTGCTGTTTGCCAATTCTACATTGGGGAATGGCATTTTTATCGAAGCGAATCGCGATCGGGAAATGCCGCGCTTGTTAGGGCCACTAAATCAATTGTTTGAGCAACAACCTTTTGTACTCGGACAAGAGTTCAGCGTTGCAGATGTGGCAGTCGGTTCTATTTTAGCTTACATTCCCATCATGCTGAAACTCGATTTGAGTGCTTATCCAGCCGTTTTGGATTACATGAAGCGTATTTCCGAACGACCTGCTTTCCAAAAGGTGTTTGGCGCACGCGCTACAGCCTGAGTGCGATCGTTTTAGGTTGAAAAAAGAGATTTCTTGCTAGCCAAGAAGTCTCTTTTTTTTATTATGGTTTGGCCGAAATAGTCGGTCTATTTAAGCAACATTTTTAGCTGGATTGAGTAGGATGGATGAGATGCAGGTTCGTTCACATATATTATTGAGATATAGGTTATAATTATAAGATAGAATAAGAGGAATCGGATCGTGAAAACTACTTTATTAGATGAATCAGAGCAAAACTTGGCTCAATTAACTTACTCAGTAATAGTTGAGATGGAAAAAGAAGGAAAATATAAAGCTACAGTGTGGGGGTTGCCGGATTGTCAAGTGACTGGAGATACACGCGAAGCTGCGTTAAAAAGTATTAACCAGCTTTTAACAGCGCGGTTAGAAAATGCTGAAGTTGTCGTGCAAGAAATAGCTTTACCTAAATCGGAAAATCCTTGGATAAAGTTTGCGGGAATGTATAAAGATAATCCTCTTTTTAATGAGATGATTTCTGAGATGGAAGCTTATCGGCGCGAAGTTGATGCGGAAATGGAAGAGTATTACCGTAAAATGGATGCGGAGGATAAAAAATTAGGAAAGTAAGTAGTGGACAGGGAACAATCTTACATTAGGGTAAGTGAATTAGAATTACGCCGAGAGCAAGCAATAGAAAAATGTGGAGAAACATTAGTTTTAAAAGCGGAAAGTTGTTTACAGTCTTTGCTGAAGGAAGCTGAGATTTTCATTAGACTTGATGCTGACAATTTAGAAAGAGTGCTTCGAGATGGAAGATTTAAATCTATATTTGAAATTAAAGTAGAGTCAACTATTGTTGACACTGAAGAACTAATGGATGTTAGAATAATAGAAAGACGATTAGCGGAAGAAAAATTATTTGGCTACTCACAAGATTTACCGCCAGCATTAAGACCGATCTATGGATATGTGGCAAGCTCAGTTAATGCAATGGAATGTGGTGATGTAATACCCTATTACGGAGAAATTGGAATTAAACTGAAACAACCTCTAAAAAATAGAACTACTTTTACTGGAGATGACAGTCTTTTTAGACCGCAATCTTATCGAGAAAGTTTTGAAAAGATGACTAGACAACCTTCTATGTTTGAGGCGGCTAACATTGCCTCTTTCGTTTCGTGGGAAGATATTGCAGGTAATGCTGAGAATCTTCGGTGGCGGCTAGAAACTATCGCATCTTCTACGAGTTTAGCAGATTTAATGGAGGCTAAGGAGCAACACTTTTATTTTGAAGCTCAAATTCACGCTGGAGTTACAATTGAGGATATTGATGAGATTATCTATATTGAAGATATTCCAAGTGATTCGATCGCTCAGTTGGCTCTTGAGAGAGGTATCGCGATCTCTGTAGTTAACTTGAATGAATCTTAAGTAAGGAGTAAAGTATGCCAGTACGTAGGGAAAATGTTGATTTTTTCTTTGATAAAATTATCAAAGTCAGCACTGGAAGTAACGAGTCGAGTGTCTGGGCAGTTGGCAGTTATAATGGGGATTTGATTATGACTGTCGTCAGAAAAAAGATAGACAATCTGATAATGGATGATATTGCTAAAGAGCGAACTTTTGTGACGTTAAGTGATTTGATGAAGTTCGATCCTTATCGTCAGTATGATTTGGAAGCGATTAAGGAGGCTGAAATTATGGCTAAAGTAAGAATGTCAGCTTCGGTGACAACTTAGAAGGTAGGGTGAGTGTGGAAAAGCGATCGCACTTATATTTTGCTACAGAAGTGAGATGCGATCGCATTAAAATATCAACAGCGGATGCGGGAAATTAGGGAAGGTAGGAGAGAGAAAGTTAGTGGTATTGGGTAGGGTGGTGATGGTGCGATCGCATTTTTTCAATATGGAAACTAAGAAATTTTGAGTTTGGTCAATTACTATTTGCAATTATTCTGATTGGAAGATGGGGACGTATTTACGACATCGCCAGCCCCAACTTTGGCATTTTTGAAATTTTGAGCTTTCAGTTCTGCTACCAGTTGCTCGGCTCTTGAACGATTATAGAATGAAGCTATTTGAATTTTACCAACACCATGATCGTAAAACGCATCACAGCAAAAATACTTACGGACTCTTATTAAATCTTGTTGATTGTAATTGATATAAATAGGATACCATCTGTTAGTACCGCCAGATGTTTGATCTCCGCAAGCAATCATGGGGAAATTAAAAGAATAATTTTTATTATTTTTTTGCGAATAATTTTTATGAGATTGGTTCACTATATAAATAAATAATAAAGCAACTATGCTGGAAACAGTCAAGCCTATAACCCAACGCCAAGGGTTCGTTCTTTGACCTGCTCTTTCAATTTGCTTTTCAAAACGCTTATAATTATTCTCGCTGGGATTACGACGAACAGCTTCCGATCCCTCTCGAAGAACTTTTAATAGTTTATTTATTCTATCTCTATCGCTCATGCTGCTATAATTCTTGCCTTACGTAAATTATCATCTCAGACGGTCATTGTAACACTCCCGCAAGACTTCAATTGCTTTACGAGCCAGACGCTGGTCGTAAAGATGAGGATTTTGTTGAATATGCCTAATTGCTTCAGAATATGCAGTTAAAGCATTAAGTATCCGTTTGACTCGTAATTCATAATAAATACGGAAAACTGTACTTCCGATTGTAATAGGTAAGAAACCAGTTTGTGTAGAAGGGCTTAGGCTTGTTGAATCTGAAAAAGCTTGGGCAATTGCTGAGGTGATTATTATCGCACGATCGCCGGAAGATGCTGATTTTGGTTCATCAATAATTAACTCAGCATCATTTCCTAATTTTATATTTATTTTTACCATATTTTACTTCCCTAACCACTTTTCTTGCTCTTTCTCTAGCTGTTTATAGAGATATATTTTTGTTAGGTCTGCCAGTTTTGAATCTACCCTTCCCTGAGATTCCTGAAACTCAATCCATTGAGTAGCTTCACTAAAAATTTCAAGAGCAGTAATGGCACGCATAGCAATAAATGAATATTTCAGTTTATAGTATTGACTGCCAACCTTTAACGTAGCGTATCGTATGCCCCCTATAACTCCGGCAGTATAACTACCCATTGCCGGAATGCCATGCTTAACTAATGCTAAAGCTGCTTGTGCCTGAACTGCTGGTGTCATTACAGATTGAGGTAGTCCTTCAATTATGACTTCAAGACCAGTGCCAATTTGCTCTCTAACAACAGAGTTATCCATTTTGCTTAATCCTTAATTAAGTATGATGTTAGCTTATTTTGAATTATCAACTGCATTAGTCAAGTTGAAGGGTCCCGTTTAGTGCGAAATACATAATCAACTTCATAAAATTTGCCACCTATTTTTAATGTAGTAGTTTTTGGATGATCTATGATTGCCGAAGGTAAACTACTAGCTCCTGCTCGAATGTTATCTTTGACTAATTTTGAAACTACCTCTGTGCGAATTATTGGCGTTATTATCGATGTAGGAAGTCCTTCAATCGCAACCTCCGTGTTTTCGTCAACTTGCTGTACTATTAAAGTCGAATGCTGATTATGGCCTTTTACTGACTCCACTTCCTCCCAAGCTGATTGTTTGATATAGTCGGCTGTTAATTCAGCCAAATCGCGATCGTAAATTCCTTCTCTTGCTCCTGCATTTATATGGTCGAAAGCATCTTTGTAGATTTTTAAGGCAGTTAACACGCGAAGGGCGTCTATTGAATAAACTATGTCGCACATCTCATCATTAATTCGTAAACGTGCTTTACCTTGATATATATTTTCACCAGGATTATATGCACGTTCGGGAAGACGTGACATCGTATTGCGTATTAAGCTCTCAAATATTGCCTTACGCTTTTCTGGCGCTAAGTCTGAAGGAATACCTCTCACTGTTAATTGAATATCATCAGCAACTTTAATAACTTCGTCTTCTATATCATCTGGTGTTTTTTGTTTAGGTTTTAGCCTATCGAATAAACCCATAAATCACCTGCATTTTCGAGACTTTTAAATCACCTAGAAATTAGCTGCTTTTTGCGAGCAAGTCTCCCTGTAAGCGTCTGGATTCTATCTTGGCAAATAGCAAAAGAGTTAGTCATCCCCTTGTACTTGCTAGACGCTGAAGTTACCTGTCTAAATAACAGGCTTTTGGTGATTGCTCCTTCACTAAAATGTAACAATTGCTACTTTTAGCTTGTTAATGCCTTGTATCTTCTGTCAAACTCAGTTTATAAGCTTTTAGGTATTAAACTGATTTTAAGCTAGCCAAACTCAGCTATTCTCTGATAAACATCAGGATTTATGTTAGGATTACATCAGGAATTGTTGAGGCTGACAGCATGGCATCTACTGACGAGCAGTTTGCCCAAGCCGCAAACCATTGGGACTTGGAAACCCTTTATACGGACTTGGCATCTGTGAAGGGAAAGCGCCTTACCCCTGTGGAAAAGCTACATCTGCGGGGGTTGCTTTGTGGTTACAGTCCTGGTGAAATAGCGGAAAGGCTGGGTAAGAATGCTAAGGGAGTGGAAACCGATCTTTGTGCCACTGTGTATAGGTATGTTAAGAGTTTGCTAGATAAATGTAATGAAAAGATAGAAAACTGGAGAAAGATTGCTGAATGGCTTGAGGATGCAGGATATAAATCTCAGTCAAATGCTCAAGTGCCAGTTAATAGTTTGCTACCTGGAAATAGTGTGGTAAATATAACTAATATAAATATTGAAAAAGATCAAATAGTATTTCTGATTAACCTAAGAATACCAACATCAAAAGTTTCAGATATATCAATAAAAGACCTAAAGCTTGACGATAATACTACTAACTAGATTTTGGCTACAGTTGAAATGTGTATAAGGTGAGGTCGCTGAAAAGTCCGATCGCACTTCCTTTTCTATCCTTTAATCTAAGTGCGATCGCTTGCTTTCAGCCTCACCTTACTTTGCCCCACCAACTCTCTCTAAATTGCTACTTTCAAACGCTGCTAAAATTTCTGTCTCTGTGATTCCTTCTTCTAATTCAATGTAGTAATTGTATCCTTGGTCATAAAAAATTAGCTTCTGGCTTTTCGGAACGAAAGAACGAAACCAAATTGCAAATTTAGCACAATCTTCTAAATAGCCCTGTAAACTTACTCCCCTTGCATCTCTGTGTAAAGCTCCATCTAATCTTACTGCCTTTCCAGACACTTTTGTAAACCATTCAAAATCATAATAATCATCCGGGTTGGTCAGATGCCGAATTTTAATATCTGCCCATTGCCTGAAAAGATTGTTAACAAAATCTGACCGATCTATTTTCCAATCTGTTTCTTCTGGCGGTGTTATTAGGTATTCCATTATTATGCCTCCTTAGCGATCGCACCCATTATGCAAAAATGCTAAAATTCAAATGCGGCAACAGGTATGTACACTATGATACTCACCATACCCGATGACATCATTACCGCAGCAAAAATATCCGAAAACGAATTAAATTTATCCTTTTGTAGGTGGATTTATGGGAAGAATTCTTACTCTGGAACGGGTGAGGTCGATGGTAATCAAAGCACCCGATTCAAGTTCTGATTCAAACCGACGTAATGCTTCTATTACTAAATTTTCTATGCTGGCAGGTAGAATATCTTGAATCCGAATTTGGATCGTGCTGGGTGCTTCTGCTTGGGTAGCTGCTAACAGGATGCCAAAATCTAGGTCGTTGGTGAAGACAACATAACCATTAATGCTTGCCCAGTTCATTATGACGCGATCTGTTGCTCTTGGATCGCCAATATTTGACCAATGAACAGACTCAATTTCGTATTTGGCGAAGACTTGAACCCAGTCGGGTGAAAGGTTCATGTCAATTAGTATTTTCATACTGAAGTTAGAGGTACTTCTATTTCTTCAACTCGCCATGCTGCATAAGCAAGCGCTTCATAAATATCTGCTTCTTCCAGATAGGGATATGCCTGCAATATTGTATCTGGCAAGTGTCCAGAGGCGACTAAGCCAACAATTGTTCCGACAGTTACTCGTAAACCTCGTATACAAGGTTTTCCTCCCATTACTTCGGGATTCATGGTGATTCTAGTTAGTTGTTTCATAATTTTATATATCCTGTAATTGCATTGTATCATCGCTGCTCAAAAGTTCGATCGCACTTTTTACCCACGCTTCGATCCCAGTGCGATCGCTCTACCACCTAATATATTCGATCGCCACCTGCGAAAGCGGGTTTCTTAGCTAACAATATTGAGTTGCGATCGTCAAAAAAAAAGATAGCTACCCAATTTACCAAGTAGCCACCTTTTTAATTTTTGGATAACGCTATTTATCAGTTTATTTGAAACCGATGGCTGCTTGCCAAACAAAAGCCAGCAGCAAGAAAAAGACGGGGATTACGGGTAGAACGTCTACCAGGGGATCGAACGCGGAAAAAGCTTCGGGCAGTTTTGCTAGCAAGAGCGCCGCTTCCATGATTTAACCTTCCTCTTCAACACAGTTTTCAGAATCGTATAGTATCTTAACATGAGCCGATCGCATCGCTACTGGGTGCGGGATCGAGCCAACGGGCAAATTCCGTAGCAAAACGATCGCTCAAAATCGCCTCCCTTATTCTCTGGGTAAAGCGAACCAGTTCGGTGACGTTGTGTATCGATAGCAGAGTGTAAGCCAGAATTTCCCGCGATCGCACCAAATGGCACAAATAAGCGCGGCTGAAGTTCTGACAGGTATAACACGGACAACTATCGTCCAAAGCTGTGAAATCTTCTCGAAATTGCGCGTTTTTCAGGTTCCACCTTTCCCCCTGCACCATCGCCGTACCGTGACGGGCGAACCGCGTCGGAATCACGCAGTCAAACAAATCCACACCCCCTGCGATCGCCCGCGCCATTTCCCGATACGTACCCACCCCCATCAAATAACGCGGCTTTTCTCGCGGTAGCAAAGGTGCGGTAGCTTTGACGATTTTTTCGATCAATTCTGGCGGTTCCCCCACACTCACTCCGCCGATCGCATATCCAGGCAAATCTAATTCTGCCAGAGATGCGGCTGCTTTCTGCCGCAAATCTAAATAGACTCCTCCCTGAACGATCCCGAACAGCGCTTGATCCTTACGTTCGTGCGCTTTTATACATCTTTCCAACCAGCGATAAGTGCGATCGCAAGAAGCCGCCACATATTGCCATTCCGCTGGATAAGGCGGACACTCATCAAACGCCATAATCACATCAGCGCCGAGGGTGTTTTGAATTTGGATCGATCGCTCCGGCGTCAACTCAATTATTCTGCCATCGCGAGGCGAACGAAAAGTTACACCTGCTTCCGTTATTTTACGCAATTGACTCAAACTGAAGACCTGGAAGCCACCCGAATCGGTCAGCATTGGCCCATCCCAAACCATAAACTTATGCAGACCGCCAGCACCTGCGACAATTCCTTCTCCGGGTTGGAGATGCAGGTGATAGGTATTCGCTAGAATCATTTGTGCGCCTGTAGCTTGCAACTGAGCCGTGGTTAAAGTTTTCACAGTCGCTAACGTTCCCACCGGCATAAAACGAGGTGTTTCTACCAAGCCGTGAGGTGTATAAAATACTCCCGCTCGCGCTTGAGTATGAGAGCAGCAAGCCTGACATTCAAATTTAAAATTAGAACTCAAAACTAATTCAACCTAAACGCTAAAAGGCCCTATACCATGATGATGCTTTAGCGATCGCCTTGTCAGTTGAGTTAAACTATGCAAAATTCCGAATGTAGAATTTCTTTGGTGAGAGGACCGGAAATTAATGGCAATCAACTTACTACAAGCGCTGGAAGTGGGCAAGTATATAGTTGCCCAACGTCTTGCCGGTCGCAAAAAATATCCCTTAGTCTTGATGTTGGAACCCTTATTCCGCTGCAATCTTGCTTGTGCCGGTTGCGGTAAAATCCAGCACCCAACAGAAATTCTCAAGCAAAATCTCACCCCGGAACAGTGCTTTACCGCTGCGGAAGAGTGCGGCGCACCGATCGTCTCCATTCCAGGCGGAGAACCGCTGCTTCACCCACAAATTGATGAAATTGTCAAGGGTTTGGTAGAGCGGAAAAAGTTTGTTTATCTGTGTACGAATGGCTTGTTGCTAGAAAAAAGCCTGGATAAATTTGAACCTTCGCCTTACCTCACATTCAGCGTACACCTGGATGGCTTGCGAGAACTGCACGACAAATGTGTCGATCGCAAAGGCGTTTTCGATACTGCCGTGAAAGCGATTCGCGCCGCCAAAGCGAAAGGATTTCGCGTCACCACCAATACTACCGTGTTTGACGGCACAGACCCCAAAGAAATGCAAGATTTCTTTGATTTTCTCGCCACATTAGATATCGATGGCATGATGATTTCCCCCGGCTACAGTTATGAATGGGCACCCGATCGAGAACATTTTCTCAAACGAGAACAGACAAAAGCGCTATTCCGAGAAATTCTAGCGCCCTACAAAGCAGGGAAGAAAAATTGGAACTTCAACCACAACCCGTTGTTTTTGGACTTTCTCATCGGCGAAAAAGATTACGATTGTACGCCTTGGGGTAGTCCCAGCTACAGCGTTTTAGGATGGCAAAAACCCTGCTATCTTCTCAATGAAGGTCATTATTCCAGCTTCCAAGAATTGCTGGAAAATACAGACTGGAGTAACTACGGTCGCAATAGCGGCAATCCCAAGTGTGCGGATTGTATGGTACATTGCGGCTACGAACCGACAGCAGCAACGGATGCGATGCAGCCGAGTAATGTGGTGCGTGCGATCGGCAGCGTATTCGGAATGGTTAGTTAATCCCAGAAACCGGGTTTCTTTGGCTGTAAAAGTCGATATTCGTTGCTTTAAGCGAAAGAAACCCGGTTTATTATCCTGATTGAAGATTTCAAATTTCAAATTTTAGATTTAGAATTGAAATTTGAAATTTTTCATTTGGAATACCCAAGTAAAAATTTACGCTCAGAGATTATTATAAATGATTATTGCGGTAGAACTAACTTTCTTGTTTCTCATTGCGATAGCGCTGATTTTTTACGCAATTTGCGCTTTCTGCACCATTCGCTTTTTCTCCGATCGCAAAGGAGAAACTGGTGTTAATAAGCAAGGGGTATCAATCTTAATTCCAGTTTGCGGAGTAGATGAAGGCGCAAGAGAAAACTGGACATCTTTTTGCACCCAAGACTACGAACAATACGAAGTGCTGTTCGGTGTGATGAGTCCGTCAGATCCGGCGATACCAGTATTAAAAGAAGTGGTAGCAAAATTTCCCGATCGCGCTAAACTATTTTACGGCTTAGAAGCGCGTGGGATTAATCATCAAATCAGCAATTTGTGGCACTTACTAGAAAAAGCAAACAACGAAATCGTCATTTTCGCCGATAGCGATATTCGCGTTACCCCAGATTACCTCCGCAATGTGACTTCCCCGCTTGCAGATCCGGCCATCGGCGTGGTAACTTGCGGATATTGCGATCGCGCTCCCAAATTTCTCGGTGCAGCTTTGGCGTCTTTGGGGAGGTGTACCGACTTCATACCCAGCGTGTTAGTAGCGCGAAGTATGGATGGTGGTTTAAAATTTTCTTTAGGCCCAACTATTGCCACCCGCAAATCTGTTCTAGAAAAATTCGGCGGCTTACAAAAAGTAGTCAATCGCATCGGTTCGGATTACCATATCGGTAAAATGGCAACCGAAGTAGGCTATCGAGTCGAACTCTCTAAATACATCCTCGATAATGATTGCGGACGCGAAACAGTCAAGCAAGTTTTTATGCGGGAATTGCGTTGGGCGAGAACAATTCGGATCAACCGTGGCTCTGACTATTACGGTATGGGATTATCTTACGGCACAATTTATTGTATTGCTCTACTTTTGTTATCCAGTTTTCAAAGTTGGGCAATAATGGTAAGCAT
Source organism: Aerosakkonema sp. BLCC-F183 (assembly GCF_041929145.1). Classification (NCBI taxonomy): domain Bacteria; kingdom Bacillati; phylum Cyanobacteriota; class Cyanophyceae; order Aerosakkonematales; family Aerosakkonemataceae; genus Aerosakkonema; species Aerosakkonema sp. BLCC-F183. The sequence continues at coordinate 46,681 of NZ_JBHFNU010000089.1, forward strand.
TGCCACATTTATAATCCGATTTGTGCAAGCGCTAACAGCTATTTATAGTATGGGTCGTCCTCAACTTTTGTGGTGGGTTTGGGCGCTACCTATTCGCGATTTGATGAATTTTGTTATTTGGGTAGGTGGTGCTTTCGGGCAAAGCGTATATTGGCGCGGACGACGACTGCGAATTCAATCTGGTGGAATACTGACTGATTAGGGAAAAGAATCTCCGTTTTGTGGTGATAATAAAAACTTATTTAATTGTAGGGTGGGTTAGGCACGGGCGATAATTTCAGTACTTTCAAGCAATAATTTAGTTCCCGTGCCGTAACCCACCATCATATCTGTAACATAAACAAACATTTTCCACCATAAACCCGAAAGACCCATTTATTTTGTAAAACCATTTTACTGGACTGGCGCTCTAATGTAAGACTGATGCGAAAGATTATCTGTGGAGATCGGGGGTTAAATTTTTACCGCAGATGTAGGCAGATTAACGCAGATTAACGCAGATAAGAAATTGGATAAGAAGGCATTTTTTAGGCAATCGATGGTACGGGATATGATATGACACACCTACTTAATCTAATTAGGAACTTGCGTTAGGATAATTCAAATGCTGACAGCTTGAAATATTTCTTCGGCAGTTAAACTTAACTCTGGAAAAATTAACGACTGGATGCAATCTGTTTCTCTAAATTGGCTGACTTGGTATTCTCCATCGACTAAATAGTAGATAGAAATAGTCGGTTGCTTGGGACTTCCAACAAACTTACGAGGGCCAAGAGCCAGATAATCTACTATCCAATACTCTGGGATTCCTATGCCTTCGTATTCTCCATATTTTTTGTAGTAATCGTCGCGCCAGTTAGTGCTAACCACTTCAATAACTAAGGGAATTGATGCACCCATAGTCACAGTAGATTCTTTTTGCCAAAGTGGTTCATTTAGCAAATTAGAACGGTTCAGCAACAAGATATCTGGCGAATAAGCCGATTCACTTTCGGCTGATTTAACCAGCGCCGTTTTAGGGATAGAATAGGGTTGATTGATGCGGACGTATTCTAAAGTGAGTTTTTCGGATAAAAATCCGACAATATCTTCATGTTCGCCTGTAGGCTGTGGCATTTCAATAATTGCTCCATCATGCAGCTCGTAGCGTTTGTTATCCGGCTTCCATTTAATAAATTCAGCAAATGTTATTGGTTTTTGTAAGGATTGAAGCATAATTTATACCGAGTTTTCTTCAAAGATAGCAGATTGGGACAGCAGAGGAGCGATCGCACCCTCTTGTCCAGTGAGCAAACAGGATGCGATCGCATATCATTAAATTAGGTGAGTAACGCTAACCGATCGAATACAACCTATGCTAACAACTGTTGAAGGTATTTATCAGAATGGGCAAATCGAGCTAAATGAACTACCGCAAAATATTAGCGATCGCGCCCAAGTTCTCGTCACCTTTCTTGAACCGGGCAAAGTCGATCCTACCAAAGTGCGCGAACTGATCGACAAATTGGAAACGATCGCAGGTATCCAACAAGGCTTCGAGGAACTTAACGCCGGACAAACTCGCCCCATCGGGGATTTTATCCAAGAAATGCAGCAGAAATATGACATTTCAAGTTAAAAATACGGAGATATGATGAAAGAAAATCGGGTGTTTTGGGTTTATGGTAGAAAATGTTTGTATATCTTACAGATGTGTGCGCTGGTGGGTTACGGCACGGCAACTAAATTATCGATCGAAAGTGCTGAAATTGTCGCCCGTGCCTAACCCACCCTACGATTAGACCTTTTATTATCGCCACAAAAACTTGTCAAAAGTTAGGGGAGTTTCGCTCCCCTCCCCGTGGACGGGGAGGGGTTGGGGGTGGGGTTCATTTCTCAATTTTTGCCAGCTTCTTAAGCGTACCCCAATCCTCAATCAAAGTTTTCAGCGAAGAGAAATTGCTCGGTTTCGCTATATCCTGTACAGCACTTAAAATCTTACCTTCGCGCAAATGTTCGATCGCATCGCCAACCGACACCGAAGTGTGCAATAAAACGCTAGAATCTCGATAGCATTGACTCATACATTGGGTGCAGTTATCGCGGATAAAAGGTTGGTCGCGGAAATCAAAAATCGAACTCATCTTTGTTGGCCAGCGATCGCACCTGTACACATCGAAATTGTAATCTAAATAAAAATATTTGTATCCACCATAACAGGGATACATCTGCTTCTCTTGTTTGAGAAAACGCACCAATTCTGTTAAAGATTCGCCTGGATTGAGAATGCCAAATTCTCCTTTGAGCGATTTCACTGTTTCCAGTGCGGCGATTAACTCGTCTGGCGTGTAGTCAATTAGTGGCGAAGTCTCAGAAAAACTGAGGGATGTAGTCGCACCCGATGAAGTTTTTGGATAAGCGAAAGTGACACTTTCAAAGCCAAGTGCTTTGACGACAGCTAAAAGTTCTCGAAAGTCCCCGATCAGCTTGTTGATTGTTACCGATGCCGCAGTTTTTATTGATAAGCGTTTGCATTCTTCATTGGCGGCTTTGATGCGTTCCCAAACTTTGGGTAAACCTCGATTTTTTTCGTGTTTTTCAGCTGATGGCGAATCGATAGAAATAGACAAATTTTTCAGACCGCTGTTTTTGAGTTCTTTTAACAGCGTCGGTGTAAGTTTGGAGCCATTTGTTACCACAGTTGAACGCATACCCTTCTTGGTGGCATAGGCGATAATATCCTTCAGCCTGGGGTGCAAAGTCGGTTCCCCTCCCACAAATGTCAGGTAGCGAACGCTGCGATCGTACAAAATATCGATCGCTTCGCACAATTTGTCTGCATCGATCCACTTGTGTTCTGTAACGAAGGTTTTTTCCCGTGCGTAGTTACAAAAATCACAATTAGCATTGCAGGCGTTAGTGATTAAAATCGTGCATACACCAGGCCCACCAGTTGGTAACAGTTTGATAGTATCGATCGCTTGTGACAAAACAGACATAAATTTTATGGAGAATGGGGCATAGGGCATCGCTCATTGTTCGTAGTTCTTTGCTAGGAACTACGACGAACAATAGAATAATGACTAATGACGCCATCAGCATAAACTTTAATGTTAGTTTCTGCAAATAAAATGTATAGTCGTTTACTCAGTCGATGCGAACAAGTTCTGCTGCTGTAGCGGTGTTATCCAGATTGTATTTGTGCGAAAAGCGACGATCGTCTACCCAAGATAACCCAGCACCGATCGCTTCAGCCAGGATAGTAACCAGACGGAAAACAGCGACAACACTCAGTACCAGCCCGGTAGAATACGATCGATCGAGGAGTGCGATCGCTGTAGCTTCAAACACTCCCACTCCCCCCGGTGCTCCCGGTAGAACTAGAGCCGCCAACCAAGCTAAACTAAAAGTATTGATTAGCATTGGTATTTGACTGGGACTAACTGGGTGCAGAGCCATAAATGTGAGCAAAAATCCCGCGCCTCGCAGCACTACAAAACCTAATGCTCCTAACAAAAGCTTGAGCGGATAGCGTTGCTGCTGCAAAGCAGAATCCTTAACTAAAGGACAACCCTTTTTCTTTCCCTTGAATTTTGCCAGCAATTGCAGTAGCGGATTGTTGACACTCCCCCGCTCTCGCTAACACTATAACGGGGGATTCTTGTTTCACAGAGAAACGCTTTTTAGCAGAATTACTAACGAGACTTACTTGCTCTCCACAAGCTTGAAATTCCGATTGCCCATCGGTATATGTTGATAGAATCCTAATCCCCTCTTCCCTCAAATTTTTCGTCGCATTCCCATCCCTATCGTGAT
>NZ_JBHFNU010000009.1:0-90647 GCF_041929145.1 Aerosakkonema sp. BLCC-F183
AATCAGTCACAAATACTGTAAATCTATTCACAAAAAGGACGGTTATTCGTATGTGGCATAGACCCTGCCCCCCGTTTCCTCCCGTCGCCAAGCTGGGTACAGCTATGGCGAGGGTCTCCACGGGGGAAGACAGATGAATAAATTCAGCCAATAATATCTTTTTTTTGATAGGGAATTCTTTTTTGCCGAGGGAGAGTCCCCTATCAATTTTAGTCAGAAAAATTTTAGGTTGAAGGATTTGGCAGCAATCCGAAATCTAAAATTGCAGTAAGCGAAATGGATTTGTATTTAGATGACTTCTACAAAAGATTCCTGGGATAACAGAAAATGGGAGTTTGCTTCGCATTGGCTGGCTCAGGTATTCACTAGCGAAACATTTGTATATGTGCTGAAGCGCTTATTGCAGGCACTCCTAACCCTGCTGTTGGCTTCGGCACTCTCGTTTTTCATTATTCAATTTGCTCCGGGGGATTACCTGGATACGCTCAGGCAAAATCCGAAAATTTCGCCGGAACGGATTGAGCAGCTCAGACAGCAGTTTGGTTTGGATAAATCTTGGCCAGAACAGTACGTGCTATGGTTGTGGCGGATTATCACGCAAGGTAATTTTGGCACGAGTTTTGTTTACGGGCGATCGGTGGGATCTTTGTTGTGGGAGCGCATTCCCAATACGCTGCTGTTGGCGATTTCTTCGCTGGTGATGACCTGGGCGATCGCCATCCCGTTAGGGATTGTCGCCGCAGTCAATCAAAATCGTTATGTCGATCGCTTCTTACAGTTAATCAGCTACACCGGGCAGGGATTTCCCAGCTTTATCACCGCCTTGCTGCTGCTAATCGTAGCCCAAAACACTTCTCCTTTGTTTCCAGTGGGAGGAATGACGAGCATCAATCACTCGGAACTAACGCTGTTCGGTCAGATATTAGATGTTGGCTGGCACATGATTTTACCCACTCTGGCGCTGAGCGTTACTAGCTTTGCCGGTTTGCAGCGAATTATGCGAGGAGAATTGTTAGATGTGCTGCGCCAAGATTACATCCAGACAGCTCGCGCCAAAGGTTTGCCAGAAAATCGGGTGATTTACGTTCACGCTCTCCGCAATGCCGTTAACCCTTTAATTACGCTACTGGGTTTTGAGTTTGCCGGTTTGTTGAGCGGTGCTTTTATTTCTGAGTACTTCTTTAACTGGCCCGGTTTGGGACGGTTGATTTTGGATGCTGTACGCGCTCAAGACCTCTACCTAGTGATGGCGAGTTTGATGATGGGTGCGGTGATGCTGATCTTGGGCAATTTATTGGCAGATTTGCTGCTCAAGGGAGTAGACCCGCGCATTCGTCTGGAAAACTTGAATTAGCTAATTGGGGAATTTCAAATTTCAGATTTCAGATTTCAAATTTGATTCTTCAATCTGCAATTTGAAATTTTCAATTTGAAATTCCCCTTTCCCATTCCCCATTCCCGATGTCATCATGTTTTCCCAAATTTATTATGTTGTTCGTTCTAGATCGGACGGTCGCTATTTAACAGCACATCCAGAAATCGCTTCAAAAGCAGCTAATTCTCCCAGCTTTCTACTTTTATTTAACGAAGATTTCGAGGCGCTGAGCTACCTCAATACCCACGGCGCGGATGTAGCCGATCGCTTTGCCGTTGAATCCGTCCCCGGCAGTCAACTGAAAAATCTGCTCAAACGTTGGGGTTTTGCTGGTGTGGGTATTATTCGCGACCCACTGTTACCCAGCATTGAATTTTTCTCCTTAGATTGAGGTTGCAACTCTATACGCCTTTTGATAGATGAAAGAAGCTTTTCAATTGCACAATACATATCTATCCACCAGAGGTAGTCAGCCATCTGATACGCCTTTTGATAGATGAAGAATGCTTTTGAAGCTATCAATACAGATCTATCCAGATACAGAGGCGACAAACTCAAAAATTTGAGCAAATAGAGGAAGGTCGCTGAAATAAAGGTTTGTTTAGCCTCTTAAAGACCAATAGCTACCAATTTCGATAAATAGGAGAATCTTTCAATGCGTTCTATTCGTTTTAACTTTTCTGCACTGTTGCGTCCGATTCGTGTTCTGCTCGCTGTTTGCGTTTGTGCTGTAATCCTGATGTCTTATGCTATGCCAGCTTACAGCGCCAGCACCAACACCAGTCGCCCTACTGACGGCGAAGCAAATCTATTAGATATTGAACGGAAGTCACAAGAAGCGGTTTTGTCAAATCCTTACGGAATGAAAAAGCAAATTAAGGAAACAAATCCCGGTTTGAATGAAGTTCAAGGAACCGCTGACATCGATAAAATGAAACGTCCTGAAAATACCAAAGGCGTTGAGTCGGTGGAAGAAATTATCGGCAAATCCCTGGAAAAAGCAGCGGGAAACAAATAGTTATACCTGGCTTTTTCTTACTTCAGCGACAGTCTGGCAAGATAATTAAGTTCGGATTGTCCCTATTTTTGAGGGTAGGCATAGATGTCTGCCCCGATTTTTTTATGATAACTAATAAGGTAATTATTTGCTGCACCCTATAGTTTGCTAAAGTTGTGTTTGATTTCTCGGATGAATTGGTGTAATCCGGTACAAAAAGTAAAAATAGGTTGACTGAATATCCTTATTTGCTTGTCATCTGAGTGCATAAATAGCGTTTGATTTGCTGTAATGGGGCAAGTGTGATATTCTCTATATTATTGGAATTGTATATCTTCAGTGGATGAAGCGAGTAAGGAGACGGCTCTAGAATAAGAGACAGACGTTCGGGTTTGAATTCTTAACACTTCGACATTTTCGACCAGGAAGTTTGTCTCATGGTCAAGCGATCGCTCCAGGCATCCCCTGCTGGAATTCAAAGGGCTAAACGAGCATTTGCCCTGAAAGGGTGGACTCAGGAAAATTTGGCAGGAGAAGTGAACTTAAAGACTCGTCAGCCAATCTGGCGGTTTTTCACGGGTCAACCTGTCGATCGTCACATTTTTTTAGCGGTTTGCTCGATTCTCGATTTAGATTGGCGAGACATTGCCGAAAATCCACCCGCAGAATTTCCTGAACTGGAAGAAATCATTGAGACTGCGCCCGTAGCTGTTGCCCCTACAGAAATTGATACGGTGGTGCAACAGGTGCGATCGCAGTATCGAAATACCATTCAAAACCAGTGCGGTATTTTGCAACTCCTCGACATCAGCCGTCCCGTCAGTATTGATGACATCTATGTCGATGTCAATATTTTGGAAGAGATTGTCAGCCAACAGTGGTTTGAAATTGCCAATTTGCAAAACCTAAACCCAACAGAGTTCGATCGAATTGGCTTAGGCACGGTTGAGCAACCGCAAATACCGGGAATGCAAGCCGTTGAAACTCACTCAAAACTGCGAGTTTTGGGGAAACCAGGGGTAGGCAAAACGACATTTCTCAAACATCTCGCCATCCAGTGTAATCGAGGTGAATTTGCCGCGCAGCAAGTCCCCATCTTTATTACGCTACGAGATTTTGCGGAAGAATTCAGAGATAGTGGCAAGTTCAGTCTTTTCAACTATATTCGTCAGGCATGGCTGATTGCCGGAGTTACCAATCCCTCTGTGCTAAAAACCTGCCTGCAAGAGGGTCGCATCTTACTGTTGTTAGATGGCATGGATGAAGTGCTGAACCAGGACAACACAAAGGTTTTGAGGGAGATTCGTAAATTCTCAGAAAAGTATCACAAAAATCAGTTCATTGTTTCCTGCCGCACAGCCGCCCAAAAGCTGCAACTGCCAGGGTTTACCGATGTTGAAATTGCCCCGTTTACCCAGGCTCAAATCACCACCTTTGCTCAAAAGTGGTTTGTCGCCCTTGCCAAACAAAATCCTCAAACCGGGCAGGCTCAATCCAGCCAATTTATGCAAAAGTTAGACTTGCCAGAAAACTGGCAGTTTCGCCAACTGGTGGTGACTCCTTTGTTTCTGCATTTGGCTTGCTGGATGTTTCAGGGTCAGGAGAAATTTCCGGCAAAACGATCGGAGTTTTATAAACAAGGGCTGGATTTGCTGCTGGGTAAATGGGATGAAGCCAAAGGGATCGATCGCGATGATGTGTATCGGGATTTTCGATTGCCCCAAAAGCTGAGGCTACTGAGCCAGCTTGCCGCCGTTACCTTTGAACAGGGACAGTACTTTTTTGAGCAACGCATCATTGAACAATACATTGAGGACTATTTACGGAATTTGCCCGGTGCCATGCTGGAACCAGAGGAAATCCAACTCGAGAGTGAAGCGATGCTAAAAGCGATCGAGGCACAACACGGCATTTTGATTGAACGAGCGCGAGGAATCTTTTCCTTTTCCTATCTCGCCTTTCAAGAATACTTTACGGCTCGTAAAATCGTCGCCAGTCACAATCTCCGGGCATTAGAGCAAGCCCTTGAGGGATTGGTCAGTCACATTACCGACCCTCACTGGCGGGAAGTTTTTCTGTTAACGGTGGCGATGTTACGCAGTGCAGATTCCTTGGTGCAGGTGATGAAGCAGGAAATTGATGCCTTGGTTGCTCACGATCCCTATCTACAAGAATTTTTGATGTGGGCAAATCAAAAATCTCAAACAATTCCATCCCAGCCTAAAGTAGCTACTACACGGGCGTTTTATCTCGCGCTTGGCCAACCCTCATCGACAGCCGCTCATTTCGCCCTAGCCAGCACCCTCGATCAAGGAATTGTTTTAGATGCGGCGTTGGAGAACTTGTTGTTAGAATTTGCTGCCGACCACAGCCCAGATTTTGTCTATGCCAATGCCTGTGGTGAGGCACTCAACAATATTCTGGTAATGGTTCTGGATGCTGGGTTTTACAAGTCTCTGCAACAATTGAAAGATCAATTACCCCCTCCCAGTCAAAGTCGGGAACGACTGCAAGACTGGTGGCAACAAAATTATGCTGCCTGGGTGGAGCAGGTCAGAGCCACGATCGCCCATTACCGCAATATTCGTCATCCCTGGCAATTTACACCTGAGCAGCAGCAAGTGTTACAACGTTACTATGATGCGAATCAACTCTTGGTCGATTGCCTGAATAGCAATTGCGAGGTGACAGCAGCCATTCGGCAAGAAATCGAAGCGACGTTGCTACTCCCTCAAAAAGAATTGGAAGATCGGGAATGGCAAGGAGATTAAATTGGTAGATCACTCATTTGGCTTTTATGGGATCGCTTTTTTTGGAATTATTCTGTTACGGTATTTTCTGGTGGCAGGGGGAATGTATTTGTGCTTCTATTCGCCAGTCAGCCAGTATTTTATTCATCCTCAGAAACCCTATCAATCACCTTCGTGGAAATTGATTCGACACGATATTAAACTTTCGTTTTTTTCTGCTGGAGTGTTTGCGTTGGCAGCGGCATTTATCCTGTCAGGATACAGTTGCGGGATTACTCGCTTATATAGCCATGCTCAACAGTACGATCTGTGGTATTTAGGAGTTAGTTATGTAATCGTGTTGGTGCTACAGGACGCTTATTTCTATTTCACCCATCGCTTGTTTCATCACCCGTTATTATTCCGTTGGGTACATCAAGGGCATCATCGATCGCGCTATCCAACTCCGTGGACCTCGTTTGCCTTTGACCCATTAGAAGCGATCGTTCAGGCGCTTTTTCTAGTTGGCATTGTTTTCGTCATTCCACTGCATTTCATCACGTTGATTGCAGTCCTCACAACAATGACCGTGTGGGCAGTGTTAAATCATTTGGGACTCGATCGCTTGCCCTCCTCCTTTCCTCACCATTGGCTGGGTCGCTGGTTTATTGGTCCGGCTCATCATTCCATTCATCACCGCAAATACACTGTGCATTACGGGTTGTATTTCACGTTTTGGGATAAACTGCTTGGCACTCAAGATCTTAATTACGATAAGCAGTTTGATGAGCGCCGGATGGGTAAGTTGGATGACGTTTAACTCATACATCTTTAATTAGGTTTTGTAACGTATTCAACCAATTCATTCAAGATGTCATTTTTGCTTAATTGGCAACGGCGGAAAAATTAGGCAACTTAACGATAAAACTGGTTCCTTCACCCTCTGCACTTTTAACTTCAATCGTTCCCCGGTGCGCCTCAACAATACTCTTGGCTAGAAATAATCCTAATCCCCATCCTGTTTGCTCTTCACTAGAGACAGTGCGACGAAATTGCTGAAATAGAATGGATTGAGCTTCGCGAGCGATCGGAGTGCCTTCATTGTGAATAGTCAGGCTAATCTGCGTTTCAGTCTGCTGTAGTGTGAGTGTAATCGGTGTATCAGGAGTACCATACTTCACAGCGTTAGTGGCTAAATTTTCAATCACCCGCCGCAGTTGTTTACGGCTGCAATTGCTTTTGATATCTGAATCAGCAGCTACAACAAAACGCTCTCCATAACTGAAGCTTAAATCCTCCACGACTTCTTGAAGCAACCGATCTAAATAGCAGTCTTGAAATTCAAACTTTAAGCTTTGTCCTGCTCGTAACCGACTGGCATCAAGCAAATTTTGAATCATCGAATCCATTCGCTCGATCGCGCCGATCATTCTTACCGCCACATCTAAGTGGGCATCTCCTCGCTCGAGCCGACGGAGAATGAGTTGAGTTCCTAGTTTCACCACATTAACGGAACCTCTAAGGTCGTGGGTTAATGTCAGCATAAATAGTTCTTGAATATCTCGCAGCGTCTGGGAAAATTGAGTCGCCGCATCATTAACGGCTTGCTCGATCGAATCAATGATGATGTCTCGTTCTCTCACATCTAAAGGGGTTTCTTCCTCTAAAACCTGAAAGATCACCTGACGCAGGATATGATACTCGAAGATCAGTTGAGTCATCGAGCAGTCAGCATACCCTGCCCGCTCATGTCCATGCTGCTTGCCGATGCGAGTTGTTTCTACCTGAGTAGCTGAGATTTTGGCAGGTGCCCTTTCAATCTGAGTTGAGAGTTCATCAACCAGTTGGTTTAAGTACAAAGGTAGAGAGTTTTGTAAGACAAGCGAGTCTTGATGCGTCGATGCACCCACTTCGTTCCGTGCCCGCACCTCCCACATTTGCACGATCTTTTCAGCATTTTGCTTAAGACGGTCTGAAACTGAGTTGGACACCATTTGCTTAGAAGTCGGGGGATAGAGCATGAGGAATACTGCCCGATTATAGGTGTTAACCCATCAAAGTTCAATCACAAAGTAATACTGCTTGAAATAGCAAAGCTATCCGATCGAGGGGTTTGGGGAGCTATAGGGCTCCGACTTTAACCCCGTAAGTCGGAGGTACATGGACTTCCCAGGGTAAGTTAATCAACTCACTCATGAAATCAAACATTAATGTGTCATGGTTGTTAGTACGTGCAAAGTGCCAGCTAAAGTCAAGCCGAGATGCTGATTTTCAATAAGTCAACTGCATTAATCCTTCATTCAAACCTTTAAGGAACTCGCTCATGAGTATTATCAAAAAATTAATTGTCAATGCCGATGCGGAATCTCGCTATCTCACTCCTGGAGAGATGGATCGGATCGAGGACTTTGTGATGAGTGCCGATCGCCGCTTGCGCCTGGTCAAAGCGTTAACCGATAGCCGCGATCGGATTGTGAAGCAAGCTGCAAGCCAATTGTTTCAACGACGACCAAGCTTGGTTTCTCCTGGTGGCAATGCCTATGGTGAGGAAATGACCGCGACCTGCCTGCGAGATATGGATTACTACCTGCGCTTGATTACCTACAGCGTAGCGGCAGGAGAAACAACACCCCTTGAGGAGATTGGACTGATTGGAGTGCGCCAAATGTATAACTCCCTGGGGACTCCCATTGATGCGGTTGCTGAAGGAGTGCGTGCGATGAAAAATCTAACCATGTCAATGATGTCAGGGGAAGATGCGAGCGAAGTAGGTGCTTATTTTGACTACTTGATTAACGCCCTTTAACACAATGTCGGCAGAAGTCCCCAACTAAAATCTCTGATTTTGTTGGGGATGAATGACGATCGACTAACTCCAGACGCGAAGCAACGACATTGCTAAGTCTATCAAAACTTGTTATTTTTATAGCTAGGGACTGGGGCGTCGGGTCAGAAGCGCGTCAAATTAAGGGTTTCAGGAATTAAGAATGTCCTAACCGACGAGAGCGGTTGCTATATTAGAGAATTTTCCTTGCTGCCATAGGTATAGCAAAAGTCAAAAGTCAAAAGTCAAAAGTGAAATCCTTACTGTGAATTGGTTCTGGCGTTTTAGGATGCCCTAACCGCCCTGGCGGTTGCTATAAATATCCATAAAGGATTTTATACATATCTAAGCTTTTTGTTAGCGCAAATTAATTTTTATATCGAAATCAATCAATTTATGCGGCAAATGAAGCGTTAACCACTCAGAGTGGCAAATAGAAAAACTATCTGTTCCATTCGGATTTAAAAATGGGCGATCGACTAGCTTCTCCAACCGCCTTACCAAAACAATTATCAGAAAACCTCTTCGCAACGAAGAGTGGGCAATTCAGCTCTATGCCTAGCAGACATCAATGCCCATGTTGTTCAACAGTTTTACCCCGTCATGTTTGTTCGGGTCGGCTTTACTGGTACTGTATGTACTGTCGTGAAGATATGCCTGCTTTATCAGTCAAAGATTAGTGTAGTCAGGCAAAATTCGGAAGGTAGAAGGTAAAAGGGAACCCATTGATGATTTCTGCCTTCTTTAATCAGCTCGAAGGTTATTTCTGGCCTGCTGGGCTAGTCGCTTTAAAGGTCGGTGCTTTAGTCATTAACAGTCTAAATTAGAGGTAAAAATGCCCTACGAATTGGTTAATCTTACCTTGCCAATAGTCATTCAAGAAATTGAAAATGTCTTAGAGGGCTATCCTGAATATCCTTATCAAGCAGCTTTTTCGATGCCTGAATTGCGCCAAACATTGATTGCCCACGTTCTTAGTCAGATTCCTAACTACTACGAAGTTAAAGGAGTACCGAAAGCATCTAACAACTCTAAAGTTCGTCACTTCTCCCTGCAACAGGAAAAGCTACGGGTGGAAATGGTCATCTGTGACAGTATTTCGTACATCCTGCGCGAAAATGCAAGTTGGCAGAGCCGCAATCTTTCTAATATTCAAGGGCAATTGGCACAGGAATTTTGAAATCATAATTTTTTCAATTTGCTGTGGCAATTTCAACCTTTAGCTACAAAAAGGAGTTTGATGATTGCTATGTTATCCACAGAAATGACCTTTGACGATATAATGCGACTAGAGCAGTTTCGTAATGAACGCTTGCGTAGCTTCTTTGCTCAAAATTTATTGCATTGCGTCTTCCGCCGTGGTCGCCACAAAACGTTGATCGTTCATTGTCCAGAGGCTTGGATGGTGGATAGTTTACTAACTGACTTAGAAGAATTATGCGATTACGCATGGCTGATCTTGGGAGTTGAGGCGATCGCACTCTATTTCGCTCAAGAGGAAATTTGTCGCGTCGAACATTATCGAGTTCATCGTGCTTCGTCCGGTATTCGTCACCGCATCCTCAAGAAGAGTAGGTAACCTCAGCAAGCTTACAGCAACCGTCAGTAGACCAAAAAGTTTTTCATAAGCTTTGCACCATAAGGAATTCAGTCTCCTAGCTTTGATTGACCAACCCCTTAAGGAAACAGCATTTCAGACTATGCCAAATGAATTTGCCATCGGTGCGATCGCTTGCTTTGGATGAGAGACATCGGCTGAAACACCTATTCTCTCGTAAATTTTCGGTCTACTGACCGTTTTTTCCACTTGAAATCCTCATAGGTATCAATATGTCGATCGCAAATGAATTCCTTTTGAATCCTAGAATACTCGAAGATGCTCAAATCCTTCTAGTAGACAACGATCGCGATACCAGAGATCTGTATGCTTTTCTGATGGAAGACCAGGGTGCAAGGGTGACAGCATCGAGATCTATCCAAGACGCATTAGATTTTCTGGATGGGTACATCCCCAATCTTTTGATTTGTGAAATGAGATTCCTGGGCGAAAGTGTTTTGCCACTGATTCAACGAGTCAGATCCCTGGCATTCAGCAGTGGCAGACCGATCCCCATTCTGGTCACTTCAACTTGCGATCCAATCAGTCTGGCTCAAGAGTTGAAGGTAAAAGTTGAAGAGTATTTACTCAAGCCCGTTGACATTGGCGATTTCGTCGATCGAGCCTGGAACCTGACAAGCTTGTCAAATACTATCTACCCACCTAGCATTCAAGCTTGGGCGATCGATCCGAATCCAGTCAAACCGTTACTTTGTGATGCTGGAGTGATATCAATCTATGCTGCAAGACCTCTCCTCATTTTGGCATGAGCGGTTCCAATCCTTGCCGATGGAGTTTCTTTCGGTGCTGGCAGCCATTGTCAAACTCTATATCCTTTTGGCAGAAACCGTTAAGCGATTGTTCTATCAACACATTCGGGCTTAACTCGATCGCACCCTCACACTCCAGCCATCTCATGGAAGAAATATCCGATCGCCAAATAGAAGAACTAGAACATCTCAACCAACTCAAAGATGATTTTTTGAGTACAGTGTCCCATGAGTTGCGATCGCCCATCACGAATATCAAGATGGCAATTCAGATGCTAAAGTTGCTGGTTCACAAAGATGAGAGCAGGGAGAAAGCGAAAGTCGATCGCTACCTGCTGATTCTGGAGGAGGAGTGCGATCGAGAAATCAATCTACTGAATAACCTCCTAAATCTACAGCAACTGGATGCCGGAAACTATTGTGTGAACCAAACACCAGTTCACCTGCAAGAGGCGATTCCGCAGATTATCAAGCCGTTTTTGCAACGTATAGCCAACCAGCAGCAAACGCTTCAGCTAGAAATTGCAGCAAACTTATCTGTCCTGACAGTAGACCGGATCGGCCTAGAGCGGATTTTGACTGAACTGCTCACCAATGCCTGTAAGTTCACTCCAATCGGAGGAACCATCGCAGTCATGCTTTCCTGGAACTTGCAATCTACTCAATCCCTAAAAATCTTCCAACTAAAAGTGACCAATTCAGGAGTAGACATTCCCGTGAGAGAATGGGATCGAATTTTCGATCGGTTCTATCGTATTGTCAATGGCGATCGCTGGAAATATGATGGAACTGGGTTAGGACTGACATTAGTCAAAAAGCTAACAGAGCATTTGGGGGGTTCTATTTGGGTAGAAAGTGGGACTGGGCAAACGTGTTTTACTGTTGAAATTCCTGTTAATGACTGAGTATTCATCAATGCCTGATGCTGGGTAAAAATTTAATACCTTTTATAGTTGACCCAACTGAATAAGTATGATAGGTTTTTTAAACTTTTATTCTCTATTTTCTGAGTTGACGATCGACTGACCGATTAAAAAGCATCTGAATGAGTAGCAAATTGCTCAATCTCTAAAAATACATTTTGTCGCTCTATCAACCTCAGCCGTTCAATTAATTTTATTTTGAATAACTACAACTCAAGGGGCGTAATACTTTCAGCGATTGTCAGCCTGCTTTGGCAACACATTCCTTGTTTAATAGACTATGATAGTAAGTATAAAGTCTAAATGAGGCATCCCATGAGCGACACCAAGACCCAAGGGAAAACCCTCAACCTTAATGAAAAGCATTACAGCGACGGTAGTGAACTCATCCCTGCTGAAGTTCAAGCGCATATCCGCTATGATGAAGCTCAGTTGGCTGATACTGCTTCTGGAGTTGGCTATACCATCGATGATGAAGGACTGATCAATAACTTTGCAGTTGAGCCTGATATGTACCCATCAGAGTATCCTTCACCACGACAACAGCGACAATATATTGTTCTAGGTGTAAGCGCCATCCTGTTTGTTGCCATGTTAATGCTGGTTGCATTTTCTGTTAGCTAAGCATTAGTTGGGCGGATGAGATGTTCTAGTCAATTGAGAGCAAGTTAGCTTCACTGTTTGCGATCGCGACACTCTAAGAATCAGCAATTAAGTTTTCCATTGATGTGACTGGATCTCTGGCGGAACAGTCGCATCATTTCATTATTCATGAGTAATTCAGCACATCAAAATTGTTCCGATCTGGCTCACTTTTTCGATCCTCGGTGTGCTAATGCTGTTCCAAAAATGTTATTTCAAAAATAATCGAACAATTCGATTCAATCAAAGCAAAAGCCCAATGGTTCTCTTGTAAAAGGATTCTAATGTTCGATCGTTACTTATCTATTTATAGTCAAATGGTTGGTTTATAGTCAACCACTTTACATCTCTTCAAATAGTGGAATGTGGAAAGAACATTATTCAATCCAATTTGTTTCAATAAAAACGTAAGTTGAAGGACAAAAATATGGATGCTCAAGAGATTTTGAAACTCTACGCAACAGGACACCGAGACTTTAGCCATGTCAGTCTAGTTCAAGTTTGTTTGATGAATGCAAAGCTAGTTGGTATCAACCTCATGGGTGCTGAATTGGTTGGAGCCGACTTACGGGGGGTGGATTTAACTGAAGCACACCTCAATCAAGCAAATCTGAACCAAACCAATTTAGCCCATGCAGCAATGATTCAAGCTTGTCTAACTCATGCAGATTTGAGTGGTGCAGACCTCAGTGGAGCCAATTTAACCCATGCAGATTTGAGCGGCGCAGACCTCAGCGGAGCTAAATTAGGGGGTAGCGACTTAAGGAAAGCGAACCTCAGCAAAGCAGATTTGACTGGTGCTGACTTGCGGGGAGCAGATTTGAGTGGAGCGAATTTGAAGGAAACTAATCTCAGTGATGCGGATTTGACTGGAGCAGATTTAGGTTATGCAGATTTGACTGGAGCAGATATTGAGGCAGCCAAGATTGATGAGTCAGGACTCCGTGGAACCATGATGCCTGATGGGGTTGTTCATGCCTAACTCAATAGAGCATTCTAAGCGGATGCTGCAACGTAGTGTCGAAGTGGAAGTGGACTGCTCTGTGCAGCAAGTTTACGATTTCTGGGAAGACTTGGAGAATGTACCGCGTTGGATGCCACTTGGGCTGTTATTGAATCTCATTTCTTTTCAATGGATGCGATAAGCAATGCTAAACAAAAAAAGATCCCAAAAGGCATGATGGAACCATCTCTGGGCTATTTGGGAATTCAAAGTAAGTTCACTTATTGCTGAGGTTGTTTAATTTTGCTCTTTTCCCACAAATTGAGATCGCTTCATCACTTTGAGTTCCCACCTCTTACTTTACCTTGAGCAGGTGGGAACTTTTTTAATCAACCAAATAACCCCTTATATGAAACATCGCATTGCCATAGTGGAAGGGTAACCTTCGATATTCGGAGGGCATCAGATATAAGAAGGCCAAACGTTTACTCTTATTTGCCAATCAATCGGCTGGTTTTAGTTGCTCGCGTTGATGCGATCGCTTTACATCTCTCCCTTCAGAAATACCTTGGACTGAATTGGAGATCTGATGTAATTTATCTAAATATTTTGTTATACTAATTTACATAACGCAACAAATTTCCTGATAGTACTCCCATTAATAACTGACACATCTGGAATTTGCATAGCAAGCGCAGCAGGTCGATCTGCTTTAGAGAAAGATTTCAAGACAGCTAGTTTACTATCAAACTCACGATTTTACCCCACTTAGGGGATAGGAGTCAGATATGGATATGGATCGGGCGATCGAACTTACTCTGGAGCAGGAATTTAGCCTCAGAAACTTTGCAGATATGGTTCAGCAAATGTCCCGCGAACAGGCGCAAGCGTTTCTAGTTGAGCAGCATCGACTCATGATGCTTCAGAAAACGATGTATCAAGAGATTTTGAAGCAGGAATGGAAATTAGACTCAAATTTTGCTGCTCGCTAATTTGGGAAGCAATTCTAATTTTTCATGTTTGAATCAGTTCTGACAATCACAAAATTTGGAGTAATTATCATGACAAATTCCACAAAAGTAACATCTTCTACAGGCATTGGCGGAACCTCTCTGAAAGAAAAGCGCAATGCTTGGCTTTGGGGATTTACACCTCAAGCTGAGAGTTGGAATGGTCGTCTGGCAATGATTGGATTTGTGTCTGCCCTTCTCATTGAAATGTTTTCCAGGCAGGGTGTTCTTCACTTCTGGAATTTAATGTAAGTTGGCACTTTGATTTATTGTTTGACCGATCTAATAACCAAATCAACCCAGAAATGAAACAGTTGTTTGGCAACTTATAACTTTGGCAAATCTATCTATAGTTTCATTTTGATGAGGGTGAAATATGAATTTACTGTTTGAATTTTCATTCAGCCATTGCATTGCAATTTGCGCCTTTTTAGTTCCAGCAAATTTGCTGTTAACCCTGTGGACAATATTACTGGTAGGACGGAAGGATTCTCCTGCCCAGATGTACCTGGCAATGCTTGCTGCTAGCCTTAGCGCTTTAATCCTGCTGCTGCACGATTTCACATGGTTTGCCATTGGCGTGGTCATGGCTCCAACCTATATCCTGCTGGTTCTCGCCTGTGTCTGTTTGAGTCTCAATCTGTGGGCGATCGCATATCCAAATAGCGTAAAGCAGCTATTGAACGGATTACCCACTCCTTAATTGGTCGATAGCTACCGATATAGCACTGTCTAAGCAACTCACACTCAGTAGAGAACGTCAGATGTTCAAATTTTTGAAGCAAGTTGGCAATTATGCCAAAGCAACGGTGCAAGCAGATCGGCACATCGGTCAGGGCTTCGTCCAGAAGAAATTTTAGAACAAATGGGTAATAGTAATGCCGATTAAAGATGAACCAACTCCTCCACGTTCCCGCCTATTCAGCAACATTTTTCTGATAGCAGGAGCCTTATTTCTGGTTGCCAATTTTATCTTGCCGGTTGTTTTAGGTCCCCAGATTCCCGGAGTGCCCTATAGCTTGTTTATCCATCAGGTGCAAGAAGGAGAAGTCCAGCGGGTGCAACTGGGACAAAATCAAATTCAATTTCAATTGAAAACGGGAGATGGGCAGGCTGTGCAAGTGTTCTCAACCACTCCTATCTTCGATTTAGGCTTACCCAACTTGCTGGAAGAGAAAGGTGTTGAATTTGCTGCCGCGCCGCCCCCCAAAAATGGCTGGATTGGCAACATTTTGGGCTGGGTGATTCCACCGCTCATCTTTGTGGGTATCTGGCAGTTTTTTGTTCGGCGCGGCGGGGGTGGTGCTCAGGGAATGCTCTCGATCGGTAAAAGCAAAGCCAAAGTATACGTTGAAGGCGAAGCTGCTAAGACGACCTTTGCTGACGTGGCAGGGGTTGAGGAAGCCAAGGCTGAGTTAGTCGAAATTGTCGATTTCCTCAAAACGCCCGAACGTTACAGCCAGATTGGGGCGCGAATTCCCAAGGGGGTGCTGCTGGTGGGGCCACCGGGCACGGGTAAAACGCTGCTAGCGAAAGCTGTGGCTGGGGAAGCAGGCGTGCCATTCTTCAGTATTTCTGGCTCTGAGTTTGTGGAAATGTTTGTTGGTGTGGGGTCTTCGCGAGTACGGGATTTGTTTGAACAGGCGAAGAAACAGGCTCCCTGCATTGTGTTTATCGATGAACTGGATGCGATCGGCAAGTCGCGCAGCAGCAACGGGTTCTATGGCGGCAATGATGAGCGAGAACAGACGCTAAACCAGTTGTTGTCTGAGATGGACGGATTTTCGGCAGAAGGTGCGACAGTGATTGTGTTAGCCGCCACCAATCGCCCTGAAATCCTCGATCCTGCCCTTTTGCGCCCCGGTCGGTTTGACCGTCAAGTGTTGGTCGATCGCCCTGCTTTAGCGGGACGAGAAGCCATTCTCAAGATCCATTCTCAGAAAGTGAAGTTGGGAGAGGATGTGGATCTAAGAGCGATCGCCACCCGTACTCCTGGTTTTGCAGGAGCAGACCTAGCTAACCTAGTAAATGAAGCCGCACTGTTAGCGGCTCGGAATGGACGGCAAGCCGTCGCACAGACAGACTTTGCCGAAGCGATCGAACGGATTGTCGCTGGACTGGAAAAGAAAAGTCGTGTCCTGAACGACAAAGAGAAGAAAATCGTTGCCTATCATGAAGTCGGTCATGCCCTGGTCGGTCAATTGATGCCGGGGAGTGGTCGGATTGAAAAAATCTCGATTGTCTCTCGCGGCATGGCAGCCCTGGGTTATACACTGCAACTGCCAACCGAAGATCGGTTCTTGATGGATGAAGCGGAACTGCGGGGGCAGATCGCGACCTTACTGGGTGGGCGATCGGCAGAAGAGATTGTGTTTAACAGCATCACGACTGGCGCATCCAATGATTTGCAACGGGCAACCGATTTAGCCGAGCAAATGGTGACCACCTTTGGGATGAGCAAAGTCCTGGGACCGCTGGCTTATCAGCAAGGTTCCCGACCGATGTTCCTGGATAATGGGATGCCCAATGCCCGCCGTTCCATGAGTGAAGAAACGGCTCAGGCGATCGATCGCGAGGTGAAAGAAATCGTCGAAACCGCTCATCAACAAGCTTTGGAAACGATTAAGCACAACCGCGATTTGCTGGAAACCATCACCATGCAACTTTTAGAAACAGAGGCGATCGAAGGTGAGAAACTGCATCAGTTGTTAAATCAAGTTCAACTTGCACCAGTCAACTGAGACATTTGTTTGAGACATTGGATGCTGGCAAAACTCTCTAGTCCAAGATCGAGAACCACAGATCTTTAAATTTCTCCACACAACCATTTTTGGAGGTTTTATGTCCTCTCCTCTAGCAAAAGGTATTCTCGTCACAATTATTGGTGAAGCTGTCCTACAGGATAGGTTGATCCAATTGCTAACAAAACTTGGGGTCTCTGGCTATACGATCGTTCCAGCCCAAGGCGCAGGCAGTCATGGGAGACGCATGGGAGATATGGCTGGCTATAACACCAATATTGAAATCAAAACGATCGTTACCTCGGAAGCATCCGATCAATTATTGGAAGACCTGAAACCCTTGCAATCTAAGCACGCTTTAATTGCTTTTCGACAAACTGTAGATGGTTTGTTTGATTAAACTTTCACTGTCTTCGATGTATTTCCAGTTTGATTTTTTGGGTAATGCCAATTTTCAAACTTTCTTGTCCTTTTTGAGGTTTTAATTATGTCTTTTACTATCGATTCAGCCCGTTCTATTTTCCCTAGCACTCAAGTTGCTGATGCTGTTCCAGCGATCGTTCAATCATTCAACCAGCTTAGTGCTGAGAATCAGTTAGCGTTACTTTGGTTTGCTTACACTGAAATGGGAATGACCATTATTCCCGCTGCAATGCAGGTCGTCAATATGGTATTTGCCGAAGCAACCCTGACTCAAATTAAGCAGATGTCAGCTGTGCAGCAAACGCAAGTGATGTGTGACCTGGTTAACCACACGGATACGCCTATTTGCCAGACCTATTCGTCGTTTGGCACTAATGTTAAGTTGGGCTTCTGGTATCAGTTAAGCGAGTGGATGAAGCAGAAAATTGTGGCTCCCATTCCCAAAGGCTATAGATTGTCTGCAAAGGCAACCGATTTGCTCCAAACCATCCGTCAACTGGAAGGAGGACAACAACTCACCGTATTCCAGGATATCGTTGTCAACATGGGGTATGCCCCAACGGGCGGTACTGCAAAGGTTCAAGAACCTGTAAGTGCCCCTAAAGAGTCTGCACCTCGAACCAAAGTCAGCATTAAGGGCATCAACAATGCCACTGTCCTCAGTTATATGGACAATATGAATGCCTTTGATTTTCAGGCGGCTGTGGCTTTATTTGCGGCAGAGGGTGCCCTGAAACCTCCTTTTCAGGAACCGATCGCAGGTCAAGAGAACATTCTCGCGTATATGCGAGAAGAATGCTACGGACTCAAGCTGTTGCCAGAACAAGGGGTTTCTGAGCCAGCCGAAGCAGGATTCACCCAGATTAAAGTGACGGGAAAAGTGCAAACTCCCTGGTTTGGCGACAAGGCCGGTATCAACCTGGCATGGCGGTTCTTGCTCAATCCTGAAGGTCAGATTTTCTTTGTGGGAATTGATGTGTTGGCATCGCCACAAGAATTGCTGAATTTAGGTTTAGTTCGATAGAAAAGCTAATACAGTCCGGCTATAATATCAAGCAGGGCAGGCGATCGCCGCCCTTTCTTTTAAGCAATTAGTTTACTCCTGCACAACTTACAAATATCTATTCAAGCAACAATTCAAACACGAACTTAAACATGGGAGTGTCATAGTAATCAGTGTTAACCAATCATCATTAACAAATGAGAAAGTTAACAGATGACACATACTAATAATTTATATATACAGATTAAACGCTATCGTTCAATTCGTAGCGATATCCAACCCAAAATCATACCCAAACACTTATGGCTCATAGCTCAAGGGCTTGGTATTACTTGGTTTTACTCAAAGCGGGTGGCGGGAATCGAACCCGCATTATTAGCTTGGAAGGCTAAAGTTTTACCACTAAACTACACCCGCAAGGTTTTGGGACGATGCGATCGACTAACTCTCAACATCACTCAAACTAGGATAACACAACTTTTTGCGATCGCACAACACTTCCCACCTTTCCTCCTTCATTCCTGGGACTTTTTGGTATTGGGGTTGACGATGAACGTCAGAACCGTTTCATCCACTCCTTTGAGCTGAAGGGGACTGCCTTTAGTAATTTCAGACTCATCCAGATAATCGGCGACAGCAGCCGAAACGAGGATACAGTCAGGTGTTGCGGCTTGTTGAAGTCGAGAAGCGATGTTGACCGTGGGGCCAATTGCTGTATAGTCAGCTCGTTCTGCACTGCCAAACATACCGACTACAGCCGTTCCCTGATGAATACCGCAGCGGAACTGAACGCGGGGAATGCCCTGATCTTGCCAGCGCAGGTTGAGGTCATCTAAATATTGACGCATTTGCCGAGCGGTTGCGATCGCTCGCCTGACTTGTTCGTTGGGAGTCAGTTCCTCCGGTGCGCCAAACATCGCCAGCACCGCATCTCCCATAAACTTATCCACCGTACCGCCGTTGTCGAACACCGCCCTAGTCATATACTCGAAATATTCATTCAACAATTCCGCCACCCGACGACTCCGCAAAGTGTTGGATAGTTGTGTAAAACCGACAATATCGCTAAACAGAATTGTTACTAAACGAGGTTCCGGCTTCAAATCCAGAGACAGCCCGCCAGTGGCTGCTTTTTGTACCATTGTCGGTGGTAGGAAGCGCTTCAGCACAGATTCTGTGAGATATTTATTCAGTTCCGTAACGCGGCGTTCGTTTTGCTTGAGTTCCAGCAGATTCCGCACAGCCGCCAGCAATTCGCGATCGTTAAATGGCTTAGCCAAATAGATATCCGCACCCAATTCCGTACCTTCAATGCGAGTATCCTCATCCACCTTAGCCGTGAGCAGGATAATCGGCGTACCCTTCAAATCCTGCTGTTCGCGGATCATACGAATCATTTCCAAACCGGACACCATCGGCATCATCAAATCCGTCACAATTAAGTCGGGATGGTTAGCTTTCGCCACGCCGAAACCCTCAGCTCCATCGCGGGCTGTCAAAACTTCAAAGCCAGATGCCTGTAAAACTCTAGATACATAAGAGCGCAGATCCGGGTTATCATCTACCACCAAAATCCGATTGCGAGCCTGTACCGAGTTTTCCGTTGGGGAATCTACTTTTAACTCAGTATTTTCTCCTACTGTGGCGATCAGTTCCAGATCTGCCAATTCCACGGCGGCGCGGTTAGGCTGTAGTTGCGTCGGCACTTCCAGCACCTGATCTAGCGGCAGATGAGATATCCCCGTTTGCAACCAAACGGTGAAAGTACTTCCCGCTTGATAAATCGACTCCACGGAGATTTGACCGCCGTGGAGTTCTACCAATTCTTTTACCAGCGCCAGACCCAAACCCGAACCTTCATAAGAGCGATTGACAGACCCTTCTGCTTGCCGGAAGCGCTGAAACAGATGGGGAATTTGTTCGGTACGAATACCGATGCCGGTGTCTTTGACTTGGATGCGAACGTGGTCTCCCGCTCTTTCCACCTTAACGGCTATGCTGCCACCGGAGTCGGTAAACTTCATGGCATTTGAGAGGAGATTGTATAGTACTTTGTCAAATTTTTCCGGATCTAGATAGACCATCGGACAGGAGTTGAGATCGGCGATCAGACGCAGACCCTTTTTTTCGCAGTAGGGTCGGAAGGCTTCCATAATTTGGCTGACCATAATCACTAAATCGCAAGGACGGAAACTGGCTTGCATCCGTCTGGCGTCGAGTCGCTGCAAATCCAGCAATTGATTTACTAATCGCAGCAATCGACGACAATTGCGGAGGGCTATCACCGCTTGGTCGTGAGGCAAATCTTGCTGTCGATCGACTGCCGATTCTAATGGGCCCATCATTAGGGTGAGGGGCGTGCGGAATTCGTGGGAAATATTTTGGAAGAATTCGGTTTTTTGCTTGTCTAGTTCCTGCAAGCGCTCTGCCTGCTGTCGCGTTTTCTGATATAGGCGGGCGTGTTCTACGGCGATCGCAGCTTGAGCTGCCACAGCTTGGGCCAAGTCAATATCTGCGTGTTGCCAGGAACGAGGGTTTGTGGCAACACGCAAAGTAATGCTGCCGATGATTCTGCCTTCGGCGATTAAGGGTACTACCATCAGAGCGCGTGCGGAAGAGCGCAAGGGCAAATCGAAGCCTTGCATATCTGGATTTGCTTCCAGGTCGTCGATCGCCACCGGTTGCTGGGTACTGAGCAATTGCTGCAAAACGGGATTGCCTGCGATCGGCGCTACAGACTGAGGCAACTGGGAAGAATTTGGGATTTTAGCTCGTTCTCTGCTTCCTAGCGGGGAATTGGTATTTTGGATCGCACCTTGTACTGACGAGTTTGAGGAAAATGTTTTTTCTGGGAAAGTTACTTCTGTTAAAGCGGTGCCTACACTTATGGAAGAATCTAAACTTTTGTCGTATAATCCGACGCATTGAACAAATTCATCGGATTCTGTCCACAGAGAAAGAGTGCAGCCATCTACCTTGAGCGCTTGACCGAGTTGTTGGGTAATCGCGGCAAAGATATCTTGGGGATCGAGACTGGAGCGAATTGCGGAAGTGATCGTGTTAATCAAAGCTTCCCGTTTCGCCATTGCCAGGGAGCGATCGTAAGCGCGTGCTTGAGATAGAGCGAGGGCAGCTTGATCGGCAACCATGAATACCAACTGCACCTCATCATCTTGCCAGCGACGTGGCTCTCCGCACTGATGCAGTGCCAGTACTGCCATCAGTTCCAACTGGCAAATCAAGGGTACTACCAAACTGGAGCGGATGTCAGCGGTAGTGTATGCGATCGCACGTTGTTTTTGTGCCGGTGTGTCGCCTTGGATGCGATCGTCGGTTGTAATATCGTCGAACACCAGTACATCGTGGGTTTCCCACACCGTCTCCGCTAAAAGCGCAATTTGAGAAGCCTGTGCTTCCTTGGGTGCTTCTTCGGTAACTTCCGACGGGTATGATAAAGCAATCTTTTGTCTTTGATAAACAAAGCATTCGTCTCCCATACGATCGTCTTGGAAAGGACGGAGAATACAGATGTCCGCTTCCAGCATATGACCGACCGTGTTGACGATCGTCTGGAGAATCTGTCGATAATCGGTGCGGGAGCGAATGGTATTGGTAACTGTATTGAGCAGAGATTCCTGACGCAGGGTGCGGCACAGTTCCTGAGTGCGAGTTTTGAGGACGTTGTGCGTATCCAGCGCTTGCCGCACTACTGCTTGCAGGTGTTCTGCTTCCCACGGCTTCGTGACGTACTTGAATACCTTACCGCTGTTGATTGCTTCTACCAGGTCTTCCACATCCGTGTAGCCAGTCAAGATAATCCGAATGATATCTGGATACTGAGTGGCGGTGAGACTCAAAAATTCTGTGCCGCTCATCAGTGGCATACGCTGATCCGAGATAATTACTGCGATATCCCTCTCGGATGCCAAAATCTCTAGGGCCGCCAGTCCCGATTCTGCCCTCAAAACTTTATATTCTCGATAGAAAGTGCGATACAGCAGGTCGAGATTATCTGGTTCATCATCAACAACCAGAATTTTCGGCTTATTCATATATTGAGATTTCATAAACCGCTCTCCTGCCTAAGGTACTCTTGGAGGAAAAACCGTCTCATCAGACTACCAAAGCCCAGTAAAATCGATGGTTTGTTTCGCCAAACGCAGATGCAAAAAACGCCAAACACAGGCAAATGGTAAACTGTTGAAATGGGAGCGGTTGGAAAGCAGGCTAAAGTACTTTTGCCCTTTACCAAGAGCCGCTGTATTAAAATTTTCAGCCCTAAGAGCGGTTGTGGCAACTTTGTCCCCAGGCGTAGGATCGATTCCATATAGCGGCAAGGTCAACCAGCACAACGAGCTTTTGATATTGCAGCTACCTCTGGGCCTGTATAAAGTTTGGCAGGCGATCGACGCTGCCTCCCTCTTGGGCCATTCCAATGAAAGTTCATTTCCGAGTTCCTTTGTGTGAGTAAAATTTCTTCTCTGTGTTCCTCGCTTAGGAGGAAGGGATCTGGTGTAAAAATTTGCAACGCCAATTTTTTGGCTTAAACCGAGAAGCCAACAGAGCCCTTGGTAACAATTTTTAAAGATTGACTGACTTAGCACTGGATTTAACTTTTCAGCGTAAAACAAAGTAGATGACATTTATCGTGCCAGCAGCTTTGAAGGTAGGACGGTTGGCACACACTAGCGTTAGGCTGTAAGAGAAATACCAGTTTAGCATTGCTAATCAAGACACGCTCTTAAGCTAGCTTTCGTTGCGGCCTGACAAACCAGTATGGGCGAAACTTTTGTATAGATAGCCTTTGGCTGCCAATCCAAATTTTTCGTTACAAATGCTTTGCCCGTAATAAGGTTTATACACCCTCTCTCACAATCCTAATGCAGTGGGAGAAGGATGCTTGCACTTCTTAGCTTGAGGTCGGTCTTGGCAATTGTCTGGTTAAATTTAGAATACCCGGCATCCGCCGTGACGAGTGTCAAATAGTAAACAGTTGTGAAACCCTTGTTCTCGTCCTCAAAACACTGCCAGGAAAATAACTTTGTTTCGCCAACCGCAGGCGAAACAGACGCTAGCATACGGCAAAGGGCCGAATTAGCCAGCTTGAACCACTTTCTCATCCGTGCAGCTAAAGCTAGGGATTTGACTGCTCTTGCAGAAATCCTTGCTGATAGCTTTCATTCTCGTGTCGGTATCGGTGGCTGGATTTATCCATTGTTGCGTCTGGGGATTTACGAAGATTTACGTACTAGGCTGCAATCAACTTCTCCTCGTTACATTTGTCTTGTAGCGGTAGAACCTGTCACCACTCGCCCCACCGACTGCGATTATTTGGCAGGAACGGTAGAAATGGCCTTGCGCTCAACTCATCCTTGGTTGCCGATCGGTTTGCCGCAGTACCCTTATGTATCTAATTTGGCAGTACGAACCGAATGTCGTCGGCAGGGAGCGGCTCAACAATTGTTGCTTACTTGCGAACGAATCGCTCTGGGATGGGGTTTTCACGATATCTACCTTCACGTATTAGAAAATAATCATCAAGCACGGCGACTTTATTTCAAGTTAGGTTATCGCTTACACCAAGTCGATTCGAGTTGGAGTTCTTTGCTGCTGGGGCGACCGAGGCGTTTGTTGTTGCATAAGCGCTTGGTCTAGGTTAATAGTTAGTAGCAAGTAGTTAGTCGTAAATTCTACTTACTACTTACTACTAATTTTTGACAAATAATTTTTCAGAAATAACGCGATATGAAACATGAAAATGAGGATCGTAACAAATCGGAAATTGTGGCACAATTGCACAGCGGTGAAGTGTTAGTAGTGAATAGGAACAAGCGTAATGGGCTGATCCTTTACAAATCTTACCATGCAGAGTTTGCTGGGCCGGGATCTGCTGTTGGCGGCACATTTGATAATGATTGCCAGCGGGCTATTCCTGTGGGAAATTTTTCTTTAGTTGTGCCAGATTCTTATGAGGCGCGGCAGACTGCTTATAAGACTCGACGACAGTGGATTATGTTAACAAAACAGTTAGCTGATAAGCCAGATCCGCTAGAGCGTGCGGAAAAGTTGTTGCTTCAGTTTGAAGCTTTTTTTGATGCGGAAATGGTGGCGCAATTGCCGGATGATGTGCTGGGATCTTTGGTTGGTGTTTTGCCTCAGACGATGGCATTGGCGCGACAAAAGGATTAAAAATCACTGAAAATTTCAGATCGCAGATTTGAAATTTCAAATTTTTGGTTGATGTTTCGCCACCTCAACCAAGGAACATCTAGATAAGTGTGGAGGATGGGGAATGTGGCTATTAACTCTTGAGTGCAGCTGCTAAGCGTTGGAGAGTTCGCTGATTCTCATCGGTGCTGCCGACTGTAATTCGCAATCCGTCGTTGATGTGGCGAACTAGAGTGCCTTTGGCTTTCAGTTGTTGCACCAAACGCTTCAATTTGTCTGGTGTAGAATTATCTTCAGTGTCAGTAAGACGCAAGAAGATAAAGTTAGCAGCGCTCGGCCAAACTTTTAAGGCGGGATTCTGGGCTAAGCTGTTAATTAATTCGTCTCGATCGCTTAAAATTTGACTTATCGATGCCAGCAAAATTTGTCTGTGCGTAAGGGCGACTAAAGCAGCAGCTTGGGTGAAGCTGGGCAGGTTATATGGCAAGCGAACTTTTTCTAGGGCGGCTATTAATTCGGGATGAGCGACACCATAACCAACTCGATGTGCTGCTAATCGAAACGCTTTTGAGAATGTCCGCAGCACTATCCAATTGGGATGTTGTGGCAATTCACCGACAATTGTTGTTTGACTAAATTCAAAATAAGCTTCGTCAATTACTACGAGGATTTGTTGTGGCAAATTTCGCAACCAATCTAACTCTTTGGCGGTTAATGCGTTGGCGGTAGGAGAGTTGGGATGAACGACAAATACTACGCGAATGGGGGGATTTTGTGTTTGTTCGATCGCATTTTGGGCTGCTTCTAAATCGATTTCAAAATTAGTTTCGTTGCGACTTACTTTTACTACTGGAATACCCAAGGTTTCTGCCAGAATACCATACATAGAGAAGGTAGGATTGGCAACGAGGATAGACCCTTCTCCGCGCAGGCAGGTGGCGATTAGAATAGAGCGAATGAGTTCGTCGGAACCGTTGCCTACGGATATATTTGAACTGGTAAAGTTGGGAGCGATCCCTTGGGATTGCGCGTACAGATTGGCAGATTCGTTGACGTAATCCGCGATCGCTTGCTTTAATGCTGTATGACCGCCATCGGGATAGCGGTTGCTCTCTATGACTTGCTGAAAAGTCCAATTGAGTTTTTCTTTTAACTCAGTTGGCAAATCGAAGGGACATTCGTTGGTATCGAGGCGATCGATCGCCATATCAGATTTGACTGCTTCCCCAGATTCACCACCGGGATGCGGTGTGTAGGCGGTGAGTTGGGCTAGGTCTGAGCGAATGAAGGGGAGCATAGCAATGATAATTTTAGATTTTAGATTTTAGATTTTAGATTGAATTTTCATCTTAAATCCACTTTTTCAAATTGGCAATTGGTAGATTCTATGTTCACAGGTGGCAAAATGCTTGTATTTCTTGCCAAATTTCGGGGAGGACGTTTGCGAGGGAGTGGTCGCTGTCGAGTTCGATCAGTTTGACCCAAGGACGAGAAGCGGCAAAGTTTCGCGATGCTTGAATAGGGATGGTTTCGTCGTAAATGCCGTGCAGTATGAGGGTGGGTATGGGGCGCTGCAATTGTTCGTCACGATACTGATTGGCGTCTCGGACAAATTGGTAGCTGAGGGGGAGCGATCGCTTTTCTCCGTAATGATACACGGACAAGTATCCTTCTGTCTGCCAGCGCTGTAAAGTTTCTTCACCTAATTTGGGCAACCAATGAGAGAGAAATTGAAAAGCTGGGGCTAAGAGTACCAGTTTTTGACATTGTAGCTGCTGCTGTCCCAACCAAGCAGAGGCCAAACCGCCAAAACTGGAACCGATCAGAGTTACTGGTGTGGGTGGGGGTGGAAATTCGGCGGCGACTTGATGCAGTTGTCGGGACATAGTGAGGTGGGAAAAGTCGCCTTGATTGAGATCGGGTGTTTTCAGGGGTATTTGCAAGGAGGAGAAGCGATCGAGTAAATCAATGGCTTTGGCAGATTGGGGACTGGAAGCAAAGCCATGTAGGTAAATGTAGGAGGATTTGGGCATTGGGAAACAGATTGTTGACAAAATCAGGACTTAGGCAGCGACTTTGCCAAAATACTATTATCTAGTATAGCAAATTCATGAATTGACCTGGATTTACACAATATTAAAGCTGCCCCAAAAGCGCACATTGGCAACATTATGAGATTATCTTCCTGCTGGTTGATTAAGATTTTTTTTACTGCTATTCTGAGATTTGGCATTGGTGACTTGCGAGCGTTCCACAGATATATTTTTGATATTTTTTTGCATCGGGATAGTTCTGACTAAACCATTCCAGTTATTTTGTAAAAATATTTCGATGCTGACAATTTCGTCATTATTATTTGGAATAGTGTTTATTGAAGTGCGATCGTCTCTTATTCCGAAAGAAAACGCAGAGGGTAAGATATTACTTCGCCATCGCAGTGGATCGCTTGCCCAAACCAACATTACTCCGGCAGCAATAGCAGGAGTAACTAACCACAACCGCTTACATTTGGCCGGGTGATGTTGACAGAATCGGTTTAAATTTAATGCAGGTTCTGAATCCAACTCTTGCCAAATCCGTTCTTCTAAATCGGGTGCTGCTGGGGGAACATCCGGACGGTTAGATTTGAGGAATTCTAGTAATTCTTTATCATCATCTGCGGGAAGTTTTTTCATAGCTGAACTCCTTGTTGCTGGAGAAATTGCCGCATAGCAGCACGGGCATTAAATAGGCGAGATTTGACAGTTCCTACCGGAATACCCAATATTTCAGCAACTTCTTTTTGAGGGACTTCTTCGAGATCGTGCAGGACTATGACGGCGCGATGCTCTAAACTGAGTTGAGCTAATCCACGCTGTACCAAATCTTGATAATGCAGCTGCATCAGGTCGGGCGCGGGTACTTGGTCTGAGCTTTTTGTGTTTAGTTTGGAATCAAAAGTGCGCTGCTGGGCATATTTCCGCCGTTGGTCGCAGGCTACGTTCCAACAGATACGATATAACCAAGTGGAAAATTGGGATGTCTGTCGCAGTTGGGGCAATCCTTTCCACGCTCGTAAAAATACTTCTTGCACCAAGTCGTCGAGGGTTGAAGGGCCACAAAGTTGATACAGCGTTGACCTGACTTTCTGATGATAGCGGTGATATAGTTGCCGAAAACGTTGCTGGTCGCCTAGTATGCTTTGTTCGGCTAGGTAGGAATCTGACAGCTGGCTGTCTTGCACATTTACCCCTGGGACAAGATACACCTCTCGTTCTCCCTCAATGGCTTTGTTCGTTTTGTTTAGACTGGGGTAGTCGGCGAAAGGTTCATCGTCAGTGCTAACTCAGTAGGGTGGGAAGTGCGACAGCGTAATACACCAGAATACATCAGACCTCTCCAACAAAGAATCTCTCTCGGCAGGCAGGATGCCTGCCCCACAAGAATTTTTGGAGAGGTCTATTGCGGAGTTTGAGCATTTTGGATAACGATCGAGTGCGATCGCTCAGTAAAATACGCTAACCAAGGAAAAAGCTATGGCGTTAAAGGCAATTATCATCGGTGGTGGAATTGGGGGACTAACTTGTGCGCGTGCTTTTCTCGACGCGGGAATGCAGGTAGAACTCTACGAAAAGCGCGACCTTGATTCTATGTTATCTGGGCCTGGAGGCATTTTCATTCAACGGAATGCGATGCGCGTTTACGAATTGCTGTGGCAAGGAAAAATTCAAGAGCAGTTATATCAACAAGGAGCTAAGATTCTCTCAGGTGGGTTTTTCAGCAAACAGGCAAAGCCTCTATATATTAATGTGCCCGAATTTGTGAAATTGGCAGATTTGGGTATTTGCATTTTGCGTCCAGAATTACAACGCATTCTCTACAATGCGTTACCGGAAGGAACTGTTAAGAATCAGGCAGCTTTTACTAATTTTTCCGAAACATCAGATGGGATTCGCGTTTCGTTTGCAGATGGAAGAGAAGCTTGGGGCGATGTTTTGATTGGCGCGGATGGACTTTACTCGCAAGTAAGGGCGCGTTTAAACGGAAATGAAAAAATGGCAGCGCCAGTTTACAGTGGAATGTGTTGCTGGCGGGGTTGGTTTTACAAAAATAATTTGCCTTTGGATGAGCGTTACAGTTGGGGAGAGTTTTGGGGACGCGGTAATCGTTTTGGCTACTTTGATGTAGGTGGGGGTCGGTTGGCTTTTTATGGATTTAGTAACACTCCAGGAGGTGGTAACGATCGAGCGATGGGCGGTGCTAAGAAGGCGATGCAAGCAATTTTTTCATCTTATGCTCAGCCAATACCAGCTATTATCGAAACATTGCAGGAAGAGGGGATTTATCGGGATGATATTTTCGATCGCGAACCGTTGGGTATGCAATGGGGGCGGGGTCGGGTAACTTTAATTGGAGATGCTGCCCATCCAGTGCAACCAAATTTAGGTCAAGGCGGTTGTATGGCGATCGAAGATGCTTTTGAGTTAGTTAAACTGTTAAGGATTAGAGCAGAAAAAGGAGGAGATATTCCGGCGCTATTGCGGCAATTTGAGGCAAGTAGAAGTAAGCGAGTCGCTCAGGTTTTTACTACTTCCAGACAGGTAGGAAGTTTAGGGCAAACAGATTCAGCGTTTGGTTGTTTTCTGCGAGATTCGATCTATTGGCTGACGCCTACTTGGTTGGGTGATTTACAGTTTAAATGGCTGTTTGATTATCAGCCAACATGGGGTTTAGAAGATGGTAAGAAAAGCTGAAGAAAGTTTATTATTATGCTTGCTCTCTTAATAACACTTCCATCCACTGGGTATCTTGTTCGGATAGTGGCGGTTGCGGTGGTTTGGTGTAATCAATTGCTAAGTAATAACGCCCTTTTTGGTAAACGCGATCGAGCAAAGGTTGTAAATTTAGGATTGGTTCTGCTTCACCTGGCATCAGCGGAATTGGTACTGGGGGAATAGACTGTCGTAAGCTATATAAGTCGATTGTCGAGAAACATTCTGAGTGCGATAGTGACAATCGCGAAGTGGAGACTCAAATTGCTTTCGATGTCGATCGCAATCGCTATCTGATCTTTCATGTCGGGTGGCGTGGAGAAAGACGAGTGTTTGGATGTGTTATTCACATTGAGATCGGGGACGGAAAAATTTGGATTCAGCGAGATGGAACTGAGGTGGGGATAGCTAACGAGTTAATTGCGGCTGGAGTGCCTAAGTCTGATATCGTGTTAGGATACAGCTCGCCTTATATGCGTAAGTTTACAGAGTTAGCGGTGGGGTAGTGATGAAGTTAGAAAGGCGATCGCGTTTCTTCTGGTAGTTGCAGCTTTCTTGGGTATGATGTGATCTTGTCTTCTTTTCTCTATATCTGGGGCATAATGGCCAAATTACCAGACCAAACTTTAGGAACTATCTTTTACTTGCAGCGACGGTTAGTAGAACTGATTGATGAAGCCAAAGCTACTGAGTTTGCCATATTTGAACAATTTGGGGAGAATGAGGAAACCTTACCAGAATTAGATCAAATGCAAAGCAGTGTTGAGAGATTGAGAATGCCTTATTCGCGTCTGCATACCTTGGCGCTGGGAATAGCTGAATACCAGCCGATCGCTCCTGATGCTATGCTGAACTTATTGGCTCAAACCATTCAGCAAACTGAGGCATTAATCGGTGCTGTAGAGGCAAGCATTTCTGAAACTAAACAAAACTGGAATCTGCCATGAATCAACAAGCCCAAATACCAGACCCCCAGACGAGAGCGCGAAGTGTTGCTAGGTGGCGCGAAGTTAACCAACAAATCGACTTAGTTACACTACAGCTTGATGAATTAATTGCGATGGTAGATACTGGTTTGCGAGAACAACGTCTGGCTAGACTTCAAGGTAAAGGTAAAGCAGCAGAGACTATTAATGGGTAAGAGAGGGTGTGGGCGATCGCTACCTCTGCAAGCATCGCTCTCCCTGGTATACTCAGGAAAAGTGTCCTCCTTCTCCGTTTCTCTGCACCTATATGGGTCGTCAGGATACTGGTAGAGGTAGACCGTTTCGATTTATCCTGAATCATTCAATGGGAAGGCTACCAATGTTTATTTGATGTTGTATCCTAAACCTGCTCTTGCCAAAGTGCTTTTGGAGAAGCCAGAATTAAGGATAATTGTGATACGCTAAAAAGCTGGATAATCAATTTGTGGTGTGGGTGTGAGGAAGTGATTCCAGAATTTGATGAAAACGGCAATCTACCACCAGGAGTTCATTTTTGCGAATGGGAGGAGTTTAAAGATAGATTTGGTACGAATTTGACCAGACAGCGCATGATAAATGGTTTAGAACTGGCAATGACCCAATTAAAAATGGCAGGTTGTAGAACTATTTATATTGACGGTAGTTTTGTCACCAGTAAAGAAAAACCTGGAGACTTCGATGCTTGTTGGGAAGATAATGGGGTTGATATAGATTACCTGAAATCCATTGCTCCTACTTTATATAATTTCGCACTGCGACGTGCCGAACAAAAAACCAAGTATAAAGGTGAAATTTTTCCATCTAATTACCCAGCTAATGATTCGGGAACAGCCTACATAGACTTTTTCCAATTTGATACAAGAACAAATACGCGCAAAGGAATTCTTGCTATAGAGTTACAAAGGTGGAAACCATGATAAAAAACGAGCAACAATATCGGAACTCCTTAGATTGGTTACGGCGATTTGAACAGTCTGTAGCTGAATTAGATAATAATGAAACCTTGAAAGCTGACCAAACGCGCTGGCAACTTCATAGAGACTCATATCAAAGTCAAGTTGACGAATTAAAATCAGAAATTGCTGAATATGAAAGACTTATTAATTGGGAGAAAAGCCAGCCGATTCAAATTAAAGTTGAGAGCATAAATAAGCTACCCGATGCTTTAATTAAAGCTAGGATAGCAGCCAAAATCAGTCAGCAAGAATTAGCTCAGATACTAGAAATTAATGAACAGCGAGTTAGGCAGTATGAGGACACAGATTATCAATGTGCTAGTTTTGTAGAAATCCTCGAAGTTAGCACAGTTTTGGGCGTGGAATTTATAACGGCTGTGATGCGGGTAGATTTCGAGGAAATAGAAGCTGTTAAAAAAAGTGCGGAAAAATGGCAAAAAGAAAAAGTGAGTATGACTGCTAAAACTTCATAAATGTTAGTGAGTTGCCCTAAAAGTGGATTGTTATTGTTAGGGGGTGCATCGCTATCTCTGCAAGCATCGCTCTCTCTGGTATACTCAGGAAAAGCGTCCTCCTTCGCCGTTTCTCTAAATTATTTAAACGAGTAACGCGATTGGAGGTAAAGTAGTGCCAGTTAATGCGGATAAACCACACTTGTGGAAGTCAGATATTGCCCAGTCGGTTGATTTCTACAACAATTGGTTTATCCAGTTCGCTCCTCAAGCTTACCGCGACACTCGTTTAGTTACCACTCAACAAGTTGGTATAGATTTTATAAGTTTCATTCCATTGCTTGTTTCGAGTGTCTTACTCTGGCAAAGAACTAACACTTTGGATTTCCCAACTTTGTCGTTTCACACCGAGCGTTTTAGTTAAAGTTCGCTGCAACGAAGTGTTAGTTTGTAACAGCAAATAAACCTTTCTTTGGTTTTGTACCTCAACCTATCTTATAGTGATAGTGAACTTGCTGGCACTACAACGTTTTTAATCGTAACAATTTTAAGCACCCTAGTGTTTCTCAATTTTTTTTTTAAGGAAATCAGGAAAACTATAACCACGACAGAAGAACTCTTTATCGTATGAGTGCAAGTTATTTACTATCTCCTGAACTATTCCAGAGTGCCACTTCCCAGGTGGAATACTTACACAAGTACGATAAGTAGGAGTGCGTATACTTATTCTTAACTCTCCTGAGTCAATGTAATAAATATCGTCACCAATCCTTACAAAGCGGTCTGAATAATGTCCACCCAACGTAAATATTTTTGGAGTAATTCCATATATTGTATGATAGCCATAATTTTCCCAATCTTCGTGCGGGTCTTGGTTTTTCTCACCAGCTACTCTTTCTCCTATTTTCTTTCCAACCCCCTGTAGAAAACCGCTTAAAAAATCGTTCATACAACCCTCTCTTAGCGATCTAAAAGTCAATAATTCTACACGAAAAAGTTACTAAAGGTTATCACGATGATAGTGATAATTGTTCAATAACTCTGAACACCCATCTGAACTTTCCTAACTATTAATTGTGCCACAATTATTTAATCTCTAAACTTACGCTTTTCCACAGATTCCACCCATATAGTGCAAAATCCTTCTGTAGCTGGCCGCCCCGCCACCTCCAAAGTCACCCCCAAACGCAAGACATCGTTCTTACATTCCAAATTAGTTAGACTATCCGAATTCCACTTCATCAACTTCCGAGCAAACTTCCTCTCAGCGCTAATCGCCCACCGCAAAGCCTCCGCCTGCTCCTGAGTCAGATGAACTGGTTCCCCCGGCGCAAACCCTCCTTGCGATCGAAGCAAACCTATCCATCCCATCAAAGCACCCACAACCAAGGTCGTCAATAGGATACCCGCCGCCACCACCAAAGAACGTGCAGAAGTCGCCACTTTTGTCAATTCCGTCTGACCCACCAGAGAATTAACAGCAGAGGCAATATTTATGTTTGCGATCTAAATAGCAGTTACCTCACAGAAAGTAAAGTTTGGTTTCATTCGCTTGTCTCTCTGAAAAACCGTGCTAAATTAAAAACATGAAGCAAACAAGCTTCTCCGACAGATACCACAGCGAAGTTAACGTTTGTAATAAAGAGGTAAAAGCCGCTGTTTCATATAGCATCTGTCTCATCGAAAAACAGTAACACCCAACCAAAAGTCTGATATTTCCTCATGTATTGCCAAGGGAGATAGGGAACTGGATTTTATATCTCAGTGCAACTCCAGGCTGAAAAACAATGAGAGGAGATTCCTCAGAGAATATGGCTTGGGTGTTGCTGTTTGAAAGATTTAGAAAAATTAAATATTAGCATTAAGAATATCGGAGCGATCGAAATTGCGACTAGACAAACAAAACCTGCCGATGCGGGTTTTTATAAGTCTATTCTGAGGAGGAATTGTATAGCCCAAGATTTCTAAGCTGTCGGGGTTTTTGTGGCGTTAAAAAAGAGCGATCGCAGCTTTAGCTTTAAACTACAAAAATAATCATCTTCACCTCTGATTCCGTTTTTACCCGTACTGAAGGGTGGTGCATCGGAGTCTACAATAAGGCGAGGTTTGCAAGTTTTACGCGCCGATGAGCAATTGAGCCAGTTTGAAACGGTCATGGCCTTTTTTGCTACTTTTGTATTGGAAAGTCGTTTAGTTCAGCAAATCATGAGGTGGGATATGGCAGTGTTAAGCGAGTCTCCGTGGTATCAAGAAATTTTGCAACAAGGAATACGCCAAGAACGACTGTCATCAATTGAACTGATTTTAGAGATGAAATTCGGTAGCGAGGGAGTACAGCTGATGCCGGAAATATCTCAAATTTCTGATTTGGAGCGATTGAAGACAATTCAACTGGGACTCAAGAGGGCGAATACTCTAGATGAATTGCAGCAAATCATCTCAAGTATTGATTAAATCGGAAATCTTAGACTTGCACTTGTCAGAAACCGGGTTTCTGACAAAGAAACCCGATTTTTCAGATATTTATCGCAAAGTAACAAACTCCTCAGCGGTAGAAGGATGAATTCCCACTGTAGCGTCGAAGTCTTTTTTGGTAGCGCCCATTTTGACGGCTATGGCGATGCCTTGAATAATTTCGGCGGCATTTTCTCCTACCATATGAGCGCCCAATACTCGCTCGGTATTGCCATCAATAACTAACTTGACCGTAACTTTTTCATCAGCGCCAGTCAAACTGTGGAACATGGGACGGAAACGAGCGCGATATATTTTTACGGCGTCGCCATATTTTTGTCGTGCTTCGGCTTCGCTCAATCCGACTGTGCCGGCTTCGGGTTGAGAAAATACGGCAGATGCGACATCGTGGTGACTGAAAACGCGGGGATTGTTGCCAAATTCGGTATCGGCAAAAGCGCGACCTTCACCGATAGCAACGGGTGTTAAATTGATGCGGTTGGTGCAATCGCCGACAGCGAAAATATTGGGTTGGCTGGTGCGGCTGTACTCATCAACTCGGATGGCGCAGTTGACGCTGTAACCGTGCAATCTCGGCAAATCTTCATCTTCGCAGTTGACAGTTGCAACATCGGCTGTTTCCAAACCTAGTCTGGCTAAATTGGGTGCGCGACCGATCGCAAATAAAACCGCATCTGCCGTTATAGTGGATTCTGTGTCTTTGCCTTTTTCAGCATAGGTAATTTTAATTCCTTCTGATGTCTGTTCAAATTTTTTGGCTAGGCTATTGCAAATAAAGTTGATGCCGTGTTTGCTCATGCCATCTTGAACGCTGCTGCTAATATCTTCATCGAAGTCTTTTAAAATGCGATCGCCTCGGATCATCACACTTACCTGAGAGCCCAATCCGTGCATGATACAGGCAAATTCTACGGCGATATAGCCAGCACCGATAACTAGCAGACGCTTGGGTTGTTCTTTAAGGTGAAACATCTCGCGAGAAGTAACCGTATGTTCCACGCCAGGTAAATCCGGTTTGATAGCTTCGCCTCCGACAGCAATTAAAATTTTGTCGGCTGTGATTTTGCGTCCATTTACTTCTACAGTATGAGGATCTAACAAAGTGGCGCGACTTTGAAATAACTCGACGCCAGCTTTTGCCAAAAAGTCAATATGCAGCTGATTCAGACGCATGACTTCATTATTGACGGCGGTAACGAGTTTTTGCCAATCAAAGCTGGGTTCGACTTTACTCCAACCGTAGCCAACTGCGTCTTCGTATAGATGCGAGAACTTAGAGGCATATACCATTAATTTTTTAGGAACGCAGCCGCGAATTACACAGGTGCCGCCGACGAGATCCCCTTCTGCGATCGCTACTTTAGCACCGTAGGAAGCCGCTCGTTTGGAAGCCGCCAGCCCCCCGGAACCCGCACCTATCACAAAAAGGTCGTAATCGTATGCCATGACTTGCTATGCTCCCGTGGTGAACATCTCTACAATTTCGATCCTAATGATTTGCCTGAATCTGCTTGGGTTTATGAAAAATAAATCTCTCCGGACGCTCGTGGGGCGGCTTAAAAATATTTTCCACCCACGCGCAAACTTTATCGTTGTCCTCAGCTTTATTTTGGGCTGCGTCCTCAGCTTGACCCCAGTTTGGGCGCAAGCAAATCCCTCGGCGGCGATTGCGCTGGATGGACGCCAGCTGTTTAAAGTCAGCCAGCTGGAGGGTTTTGACGCTCAACCGCGAGCTGATTATGCCAATGGGATTCTCAATCGAGCGGTGGAATCTGACGAAACGGTGCAGGTGCAGGTGGTAAAGGTGAAAGATTTGCCTGTGATTCGGGTGAATGGGGTGAATTTGCTGACTGTCACCGAGAAAGATGCAGTAGATGGGATGACGAAGGAGGAACAGGCTCAACGGTGGCGCGATCGCATTGATGTTGCCATTAAGCTAGCACAGGAACAAAGGCGTCCTGAGTATATCCGCAAAGCTTTGTTGATTTCGGCTGGCTGTGTGCTGGTGGCGATCGGCTTTAATTCTGTTTTAGGCTCAATTTGGCAGAAATTGCAGCGCCGATTGATTTCCCATCGGGAAACGGTTCCGGAAACTGCTGCGCCAACTCAAAGTATTGACTTATTCCTTAAGTTTACGCTTGTGCTGCTGCGTGCGGCGATGTGGTTGGGTGCGCTACTCTACATTACCAACCAGTTTCCCCAAACGCGGGTGTGGAGCCAAAAAATAGTTGATGTGATTGTTTACAGTCTGACTGCGCCAATTATCCCGCTGGGAGACAAATCTTACTCGGTTATTCAGGTAATTATCCTGATTGCGCTGTTTTACGGTCTTTTAATTGTAACTAGAACCGTCAAGAATGTGCTGCGATCGCGCATCTTGGGTTTGACGGGTATGAATCGAGGCGCTCAAGAAGCGATCGCCACGATCGCCTTCTACGGGTTGATTTTCATCGGTACTGTAGTACTGCTGCAACTGTGGGGATTAGACCTCAGTTCCCTCACTATTTTTGCTGGTGTTTTGGGTGTAGGAATTGGTTTGGGATTGCAGGGAATTGCTAAGGAATTTGTCAGCGGTTTGGTGATTATTTTTGAGCGTCCGATTCAAGTTGGTGATTTTGTCAATGTGGGCGATTTTATGGGAACTGTAGAACGCATCAGCGTCCGCAGTACGGAAATTCGCACGCTCGATCGAGTTTCCATAATTGTGCCTAATTCTCGATTTTTGGAAAACGAGGTTGTCAACTGGAGTCACAGCGGTTTTGTCACGCGGCTGAGATTGCCTATTGGTGTAGCCTACGGTTCCGATTTGAGTAAGGTGCGCGATGCGTTGATTGATGCTACAAAAGATTATCCCGATGTGGTATCCGACCCACCTCCTAATGTGATTTTTAGGGGATTTGGGGATTATTCTTTACAGTTAGAGTTGCTGGTTTGGATTAAAGAACCGCGCCAACAGGTGATCGTGAAGAGCGATTTGTATTTTCGGATTGATACTATTTTGCGCGATCGCAATATTGAAATCCCTTTTCCTCAACGAGATTTTCACGTTCGTTCTGGTGCTTTGCCTTTAGAACTTTCGCCCCAACTGTCAGCTACTCTGGCGAAGTTGTTAGAAAGCTATAACAATGGAGGTAATAATAGGGAGTAAGCAAGTCAAAAGTCACTCATTCAAAAGTCAAAAAGAAGAGATAAGAGGGGAAGAGAAAAATATTAATTGTCCCACTCAGCCAGCCAGACTCTCTGTTTCCCCAGTTTCTTCAGATAATACTTTTTGGTGATGGAGTTG
The DNA here is from genome assembly GCF_041929145.1 of Aerosakkonema sp. BLCC-F183. NCBI lineage: Bacteria > Bacillati > Cyanobacteriota > Cyanophyceae > Aerosakkonematales > Aerosakkonemataceae > Aerosakkonema > Aerosakkonema sp. BLCC-F183. The sequence goes on from NZ_JBHFNU010000009.1 coordinate 37,031, forward strand.
GGGTAGGAGTTGGACGAGGAATACAGGGATTAGGAGTAGGTTTAACAGGAGTTGGATTAACAGTTGGGCGAACAGTTGGACTGAGAGTTGGGCTGGGAGTTGGACGAATGGCAGAGGGATTGATGCGAGATTGGGTAGGATTGGTAGAAAGGGGATTACGAGGAGGGGGAGGTACGCAAACCGCCACGTTAGTAGGATTGCTGATTGGTTGATTTTCGCTAGGTAATGCTTTACCGATCGAAGGAATATTAGGTAAACTAATTTTTCCTAAAGCTATAGCTGCACCTCTGCGAACTTGCTCATTTTTATCTTGCAATGCTTTAGTAAGATCGGGTATTGCAGCCGAACCGATTCCGCGCAAAGCTATGGCTGCATTTAAGCGAATTTCCTCATCATTATCTTTCAACATTTTTATTAAAATGGGAATGGTTGGTTTCGCTTCTGCACCGATTCCTGCTAAAGCAAAGGTAGCATTTATGCGAATCTGTTTATGGGTTTCTTGCAATGCTTCAGCTAGTGCAGGAACAGCTGGGGAACCAATTCTCCGCAATGCTACAGCAGCATCTAAACGAACTCGATCGTCGGGATCTTTTAACATGGCAATCAGTTGAGGAATTGCTGTTTTCGCTTCTGCACCTATTGCACCCAAAGCAAAGGCAGCACCCCCACGAATTCGAGTTTCCTCGTCTTGCAAAGCTGCTGTCAGCGCAGGTATGGCTGGGGAACCAATTTCCCGCAATTTTCTAACAGCTTCTAAACGCTCTAGTTTATCGTTATCTTTTAATTTTTCGATATGAGAGACGATCTCTAGGTTAGTAGAAGACTGTGCCTGTATGTCGCCTAGCAATGGTAATATCGCTGTCAGGCATAGCAGAGCAATTTTAGGTGCCAGAATGAATTTTTGTTGACTGCGCTTATCCATGTAAAATCCTCCCTCTTTTGTATGATAGACGAAAAAGATGGAAAAATGTTCGGATTGGAAGTTGGGGAATTATCTCTCTTAAGTTTTATCTAACTAATTTCCTTGGATTATGCGATGATAAAATGCTTGTAGTACGGCTACGCAAGTTTTGTCTTCATAGAGAGAATTTTGGCAATGTTTGATTTGCTCTACGATTTTATATCTCCACTCTCGCTCTAAACTTAACCTAACAGCAATTTCGATATATTCTGTTTCATTATTAGCGATTGTTTCGGTGACGCCAAGCATTTTTAAAATGCCGTAGGATTGACGCGATCGCATAAATTCACCCGGACAAGTTACCACTGGTAAATTGCAAGCAATACTTTCTAGCGTTGTCAGAAATCCCGTGAATCCAAATGTATCTAAAAAAATGTCTGAAACTAAGTTCAGATTCCAGTAGTCTAGCTGATTTTGTCGGGGTAAAATTACGCAATATTCTTCACTTTCCAAGTGAAACTTTGCGAAAGCACGCTGTAAGCGTTGCCGAAATTGTTCTATGATTGGTGCTGCTAAATGGGAGACGAAGACAAATTGCGCTTGCGGAACTTGTTGAGCTATTTCACCAAAAATATAATCGTATTGAGGTAAATATTTAAACAGAGATTGGCAAGATAAATAGACTACCGCATCCGATCGCAAATGAAAATCCGATCGACTTTTGCTGAGTTCCGGAATGATAGGTTTGGGGTAGGATATGCCAATATTAGGTAAACGAATTAGTGTTTCTGAATAATGCTCTTTTGCATTTGAAGGTTCCATCAAATCGCTAGAGATAAAGTAATCAATTGTTGGCAAACCTGTAGTGACTGGATGTCCCCATGCTGCACATTGTATTGGTGCAAGACGCAGTGCTGCTAGTTGCGTCATTTGTGGGGTCATGCCAATATCTAGAAACACGAGTATATGTAACTTATCGGCAATAATTTGTTGGCTGATTGCTTCTAGATTATCCGGGATATGATGAAAGCGATCGCTGTATATTTGGAATTGCTGAGTTAATTCGTCTGTGATGCTATTAATATAGTAAGAAGATATATCAAAATGCTGGCGATCGCAATTTTTCAGCCATCCCATAAATACTATGCCAACTGTATGCCAATGAAAGCAATCAGAGATATAGCCAATGCGAATTTTTTCATCCCTATTTAGAGGCGATAGAGGCAGTTTTCCTAGCCATTGAGGATATTTTTTTGCCATCACTTTATGGACAAACTGCCCATACTGTTTTTGCAATTCTAAATCATTATAACCTTGATATTGCAAATAAAAGTTTGTGCGCCAACCTATACCTTTCAAAGCGCTCTCTTTTGCTTCAGGATGATTTAGAAATGTTGGTTGGATAAGATTTGCCAAACCTTGTGTAAATCGCTCTCGGTAAAATGCAATTTCATCTATATCGTTATAGATAATTGGGAAGATTCGCAGATGTTCTAATTTGAGAGATATATCATCAGGAAACAATAATAAGGCATCATCGATCAGTTCGATCGCTGCTTGAGTTTGTCCGCAATCTTGCAGGATAATTGCCAACCGTAAGTAAAGCTCTATTTCCTGGGGATATAGTTGCAGACTTTCTCGATAAGTTTGGATCGCTTGTGCGTATTCATGCAAATGTTGATAACAGTCAGCTAAACTGATGTAAAGTTCAACATCTCCCGTTTCGATTTGGAGAAAGTTTTGATAATTGCTAATCGCTTCTAGATATTGTCCTTGATAATATGCTGCATAACCAAAGTAAAGGTATGCTTGTACAGGTTCATTTTTAGCTAGGAATGCAATCGCCAGACTATGGAAAATTAAAGGATCGCCAGGGTTTAACTGGAGTGCGGTTTTATAAGATGCGATCGCTTCATTAATTTGCTGCCGCATCATTAAAATATTTGCTAAATTAAGATAATTAATATAGTAGTTATCCCGCACAGCAATTGCCCGCACAAAAGTTGTTTCTGCTTGTTCGAGCAAGCCCATTTCCGAAAAAACTTTGCCCAAGTTATGATACGCTTCAATGTAGTAGGGATTGAGTGCGATCGCTTTCTCATAGTACCGAACTGCTTTGGCAAGATAACCTATTTTTTCTTTAACTAAACCTAAATTATAATATACAATAGCGTTTGAGGAATCGAGTTTTAAGGATTTATACAACATTTCTAGCGCATCTTGATATTGCTCCTGCACATAGTATATTGTTCCTAAACCGCGCCACGCTTCTGCATTATTAATATCCAAATCCAAGATTTCCTTGTATTTTATTTCTGCTGCTGCCAAATATCCAGCTTCATACAGCGATAATGCTTCAGCTTGGAGAGAATCTATTTTAATTTTGTTCTCTTCCATAATTAATCAATACTTGTCAACAGACGTTTCTATGGGTTTAACATTCTGACGGCGGCTTTTAATATTATCCTCATACCAGTTCATTAGTGGTGTGGCACTAATGCCGTGCAAAACTACGGAAATGACAATCGTAATATAGGTAATCCAAGCAATTTGCTCGCCCAATTCATCTTTTAACCCATTACCGAAAGCATAGCACAGATAATAGATGGAACCGACACCGCGAATGCCAAACCAACCGTAAAGCCAACGGGTTGTGGAAAGCAAACCTTCTCCTATTGTACAGATCCAAGCGCCGATCGGTCGAATCACAAAAATTAACAATCCTGCTACTAATAATCCTTGTCCCCCAAACTGCTGGATTTGCGGTAGCCGCAAAAGGGAACCCAGTAGCAAAATTGTGCCGACTTCCATCAGTTTTTCAATGCGCTCTATGAATTCTAACTGAGAAAGTCGCTTTTGTGGATTGCGATAACTGCGCTGGGCTACAATTCCGGCCACAAAAACAGCCAAAAATCCATAACCGTTGACAATTTCTGTCAGGCAATAGGTAAGCAAAATAATACTGATGGCAACGAAATCTTCCATTAATTCATCAACTTGGCGGTGTTTTTGCAGTTGTTTATCAATCCAAACAACTGCCTTAGTTACCGCAATTCCCATGACGATACCAGCCGCAACAGCCCAAATTAAATCAACGGCGACCCATTCCTTAAACCAACTTTGCCAGTCGCTACCTTTTTGCAACCAATAGATACCGAAAAAAACAAACGGAAAAGCTAGGGCATCGTTCAAACCGCCTTCCGAGGTTAAACCAAAACGCAATTCATCTTTGTCTTCTATATGAGATAGCTGCACTTCTGAAGCCAATACCGGATCTGTTGGCGCAAGAATTGCTCCGAGTAAAATTGCTGGCCCCCATTCTATTTTGAGGAACCAATGACCGACAGCAGCAATGGCAAAAATTGAAATTGGCATTAAAAAACCAATCAGCCGCACTGTGGAACTCCAAGACCAAAAATTGAGACGGCGATTCATTTTCAGTCCGCAACTGAATAAAGAAACGATCACGACAAATTCCGTCAGTCTTTCCAGAAACTCGGCGTCTGGTCGCAGTTTAATCAAATGTATCCCGTAGGGGCCAAGGAGAATACCAACGATTAGATAGATGAGGGCAAAAGAGAGGGGTAATCTGGCAATCCAACCCGATCCTAATGTGACGATGAGCAGGAGCAAGCCAATAACAAGCAGATCGAGAATGTAAATATCCATCTATATTAATAGAGGTTTAATTGACAGCAATCTTTTAGATCTTTACTGAGGTTGCTGTTTTATCCAAGTTATCTTTGGGTAGATTGTTGGATGTTTCTCTATCCGCCTGTTGGTTGAGGTTTTTGGAGGGAGAGGGAAGAGGGAAGAGGGAAAAGGTAGAGGGAGAGGGAAGAGGAAGAAATTTTTGACTTTTGACTTTTGACTTTTGACTTTTGACTCCCCCTTTCCCCTAGCCCCTATTATTTGGTGGGATTCCAAACAAACTTCCCTGTTTTGTCGATGTAGCCCCACTTGTCACCCAGCTTTACCCCTGCGAGTCCTTGAGAGAAGTTTTCCGTATCGTCAAACTGAGGCGAGATGACAGTTTCTCCTGCTTTGTCGATATAGCCCCACTGGTCTTGAATCATTACAGCTGCGAGTCCTTCGGAAAATTCATCGGCATCATCAAACTGCGGTGCGATGATCATTTTCCCCGTTTTGTCAATAAAACCCAACTTTTTGTCAACTTCAACTGCTGCTAATCCTTCGGAGAAGTCATCAGCATCATCGAACTGGGGCTCAACGACGATTTTGCCGGTCTGGTCAATGTAGCCGTACTGTTCGCCAACTTTTACCCGTGCTAGCCCTTCCGAAAATTCGCTAACTTCATCAAATTTTGGTGCGATGACTATTTTCCCCGTCTTGTCGATATAGCCGAGCTTACCATTCTGCCTGACGGCAAATAGTTCGCTTGACTGTTGGCTTGATTGTTGATTTGCCTCTGGTGAAGCAGTTGACGCCTGCGTCTGTTCTAGCGGGCGACAGGATACCAAACCCAAAAGAGTAAGGCAGAGAAAAAAAGGAATGGATCTGTTGACTTTTAGTTTCATCTGTGAATGGTGTGCGCGATCCCGCAGTTTACCGAATATAATTTAGCCCAAGCTTTGAGCGACGATCGCTACTTTCACGGGGAAAAGCACGATCGATCTGCCGTTTGCCTAGCGATGCAACAATCTGCTTACACCAGTTCTGAGCTTTAGCCCGGACTTTTGGCGGATTTATGGTAAAAAAAGACGATCTCAGATGCAAGACGCGAGCAGAGAAGCGCTTCCTTACGAAGTCATCAGTCAATTTGCACAAGCGGCTGGGGCAGTTGAATGCCACTGGAGAATAAGCGATCGCTCTTTTTCCGGCTACGTTGCGGAAGTTTGGTTTGACGACCTGAAAACGGCGGCAGAATTTGCTAGGGTGTGTAGCGATCGTATGGGCGTGATTTGCAAAATTCGCGCCACCTCCGATGGGCCAGCAAAATTTTATGTATCGGTTCCTTGCCTTTGAACTGAAAATAGGGGCAGGCAAGATGCCCACCCCACAAGAAACTGGCTTTTCTTGTAGGGTGCGATTACCTCCCGCATAAATCCTGAATATAAGCGATAATTTCATCTTTAGTCCGCAAAAACTCACCAGGAACATGGTAGGAAGGGTAAACAAAGTGAGTTTCCCCAGTTAAGCGACTTTTCCTGTCATCAATTTCCACGCCATGTTTATGTGGGAAAATTGACCATTCAGTACTTAGACGTTTAGGAGTAATTGCACCCCAATGAAACTTTGAACTAACCCAAATAATCATTGCAGGAGGATAAACCCACTGCTTGCTTTCGACTTCTCCACACATCCAACCTCTTTTGTAGAATTTTCTCGCTTGCTCTAATGTCAAAATATTTTTGCCAACACTTTTAACAGATATCCAGAATATTTTTTGACCGGAGTTATCGTAAATTGGGATGTCTTCATCAGTATTAAATTGTGTTTTTATCGCTTGTCCGGCATTAAAACCTCTTCTGAGTAAACCGTTTCTCACCTTTTCTTCTGCTGACTTTCCTTCTCTCAAGAAGTCTTCCCAGTTCATCGATTAGAAATCCTCTATTTCATCAAAGTCTAAATCCTTATCCTCAATCTCTTTTTGTTGTTTATCAAAAATCATCAAGGAAATTTCATTGCAGTAACTACTCACTTCCTCAAAAGTTCCCGCAACCCAACCTATGGGAGTAATTGCATCGGAATTGGCAACGTATACACCATTATCAATTAGCTCTATGGTTTCTCTCATTGCCTTTATGAGGATTTCTTTGAGATAGGGAAACTTAGAACTAGCTTCATTAATGATATCCCAATATTCTTGGTAGGATTCATCTGATAATTTGGTTTGATTTTCAACAAAATTAGTTTCCAACATACTTTTCCTTAACGCGAATAACTTTTTACTGAATCTGCTGCTATGATATTAACTGCATTTTAACACAACTTCTGCATCGCATTTTTATCATCCCAGCTTCAACCATCCAAACAAATCCCCCACTGTTAACTGTAATTCTGCTAACAAATCTGGCACGGGTAGCACATCTTCTGCTTTTTCCAAAAACTCCGGTTGCTTTCCTGCGGGATAAACTAACACCGATTTTTGATCCGGATCGAGCAACCAACCTAATTTGCTACCATATTTGAGACAATGCAGAATATTTCCAGTTACTTTAGTTTGATTTTGGTCGGGAGATAAAATTTCAATTGTCCAATCTGGATAAGTCTCAAAAACATTCGCCACATCGCCATTCTCATCAACAGGTATCCTTTCCCAAGCTAATACCGCCACATCTGGGACAATTGAACGTCCGCCAAATGTACAACGCAATTCTGGAAATGCCAAGGCAATTTGCTTATCTTCTACTATCTGATTAATACGAGTGACTAACTTTCCTTGTAACTTGCTGTGTTTTCCTTGTGGCATGGGTTTTTGGATAATTTGACCGTTAATGTATTCGCTGGCTGGCTTGGTTTCTGGTAATTTGATAAATTCTGCCAAAGTTAGAGGTTTTGTAGGTGTTTGTAGCATAATTTAGCACTTGGTTGATATACAAATATATTATCACTAAATTAGTATAAACAAAGATAAGTTTTGGAATGCGATCGCACTTTAGCTGGGGATGAATAAGACAGATTGCCTACTCATCCCTTAACACTTCCTAAATACGCCTTTCCAACCATCTTTCCAAATCTGACAGACTGTTAAAGTCTAAGAAATCTTCTCCTAAACTTTCCAAATTTTGAATAGATAAACTTTCAATTTGGCTATTTATTGCCTCTGTTATTTCTCCAAAACGCTTTTTCATTTGACGGATGATTAATTGCGATTTTCCCTGCTGTTCGCCTTCTTTTCTACCTTCTTCTCTGCCTTCTTCTCTGGCATAAGTTAACCGTCCTTTTTCATCTTGTAACATCATCGCTCGACGTTCTACTACTTCTAATTCTTCTACTGTCAAGTTCGCTTGATTGGCAATATTTAAGGCCAGTTCGATTTCACTGACTTCTCCTAAAGTTTGGGGAATTTCATCTAAGGTAGCGGCTTCTTTAATAAAATAAATCCACCGCTCGCTTAAACTTGTTAACTCTGACAATTTTTTCTTAAATTTCGGCAATTCTATAAATATCATCTGCAATTCGGGATCGGGATAGGTAAATTTTTTCGTTTTTTCTTGAAAGACAAATTCAGTGATGACATCGGAAGTTTCGTTAAACAGAATAAAATCGGTGATTGTCACGCCAATTACAGGGGTAAGACTGAGGTAGTTTTCGCCTATTCCTAGTTGATTTGTATAAGCTTTTCCCAGGTTATAAATTATCCTTTTGCTGAAAGCACTCACTCGCGCTATTTGCATTTCGATGAGGACAATTGAACCATCAGCTAAAACAGCTTTGACATCTAAATAAGTTTCTTTTAAGCTGAGGACTTGACCGGGGTTATAGGGGTTGACAATGGTTAAGGATTGAATGACTTTCTCGCCTGCATAAATAATCGCATTGAGAAAGCTGATTAAGATTTCTTGGCTTTGGGAAGAACCGAAGATTTTTTTAAAGGCATAATCGACTTTGGGACTGATAAATCTCATATTTTTTCTCCTTTGAACGACTTGAAATAATCTTATATACTGCACTAATTATACCATTTTATTGAGCGCTCAATACATCAACACCTCTCAATTGCAAACCAATTTTAATGGCTCGATGAACGGGAGCATAAACTCGGTTTCTGAGTTTATTTTAGAAGCAGGAAGCAAGTGCTTGTTGGAGGGGTTCAGATAACTCAATCGGCATAAAGTAACTGCTAGGGTATAAATAATCTTCTCCCGATTCATCAATGACGCGAATCATTTGATGATTGTTGGTTTGAGGGTCGGGTAAAACTTGATAAATTTTGCGAACTTCTAAGGAAGCTGAGTAATTTGTGTTATTAATGCAAACAGCGAATTCCATATAGTTTACTCCAGAATATATTTAATCTTAAATTCTTTTTGGCCGATGCCGTGTGCCAGGATGAGGCGTTCTGTGCAGTAGTCGAGGAAGCGGGTGATGTTCCAAGGCATTTGACTGTACCAACGGTTAATTTAACAAGCGATCGCGTAAGACCCATACGCACCCGATCCTGGCATTATTTGATTTCTAGGATAAGCGATCGATAGAACGATCGCCTAAAAAGTAAAGCTTAAGTTAATTTTTGGCTTTAAGAAACTTTTTACCTCGCTTTTCAAGGTGGTGCGTTACACTGCGTTAACGCACCCTACACCTACAATTCTATTTTCACACCTCGAATCGAATAATCCAACAATTCGATCGGATGCACCACCGGAACATCCTTTCCTTGCAATTGCAAATGCTTAATAATTTGCAAACTGCAACCAGGATTAGCCGAAGCAATTAACTGCGCCCCTGTATTCAACAAATTAGTAACTTTTTGCTGCCCCAATTCTTCCGCAACTTCCGGTTGCAGCATATTATAAACGCCAGCACTACCGCAACATAAAGCCGCATCAATTGGTTCTCGCAACTTCACTCCTGGAATTTGGCGCAATAACTGACGCGGTTGCACGCTAATTTTTTGTCCGTGCAACAAATGACAGGCATCTTGATAAACCATCACCAATTCGCCATCAGTCAAAGGTGATAATTTCGCCGTCAAACCAACTTCAGCTAAAAACTCTTGGGCGTCTTTTACCTTGGCAGCAAATGCTTTCGCTTTTTCCCGATATTTCGGGTCATCTTCTAATATATGACCGTACTCTTTCAAAGTATGACCGCAACCAGCCGCATTGATAATAACGAAATCAACATTAGTGCCTTCAAAACTATCAATCATTTGGCGTGCGAGTGCTTGGGCTTGTTCTTTTTGCCCTTGGTGTTCCGGCAATGCCGCACAACAACCTTGAGATTTGGGAATCACAACTTCGCAACCATTTGCTGTTAAAACGCGCACTGTTGCTTCATTCACTTTCGTGAAGAATAGTCGCTGCACGCAACCCAAAATTACACCCACTCGATAGCGTTTTTTTCCTTGGGCTGGAATAACTTCTGGTAGAGTATCTACAAAAGATTTCAACTTTACATCTGGCAACAGAGATTCCATCGCCCCCAGTCGCGGAGATATCTGCTTGAGTAATCCTGTAGCGCGAAAGAATTTGGGAAATCCCAATTTCTGATAGATTAGCAAAGGTGCCAGTAAAATTCGCAATCGATTCGGATAGGGAAACAAGTTAAAGATGAGTTTTCTATACAGTTGGTCTGGCAAACTGCGCGGATAATTGCGTTCGATTTGGGGACGAGTTGCGGCAATCAATTTGTCATATTGTACGCCTGACGGACAAGTGGTTACACAGGCGAGACAGCCCAAACAACTATCAAAATGTTGTACTGTACCTTCAGCAAGGGCAGCTTCACCTTCGTTGATGGCATCCATCATATAAATCCGGCCTCTAGGCGAATCCATCTCTTTACCAATTACGCGATAACTGGGACAAGTGGAAAGACAAAATCCGCAGTGAACGCAGGTATCGATTAGTTTTGGATCGGGGGGATGTTTGGCATCAAAACCATTCAAATTTTTTGTAGCTGAATCTGCTGGAATTGATAAGGGAACTTCTGAAGTTTGCATGGGTAGTTTTGATTTGTGTCTGTTTACTATTCTGTTGTGGGGCAGGCTTGCCACCCTTGCTTGTGGGGCAAGCGTCTCGCCTGCCACCCCGATCGGGCGGGCAGGATGCCCACCCCACAAGAGAGTTTTAAATACCGCCGACGAAACGATGTGGACTGAAGATATTTTTCGGGTCAAATTGCTGTTTAATTCGTTGCATTAAATCTAGGGCGTTGCCGGAGTAACCCCAGACATCCAGTTTTTGTTTGAAAGAGATTGGTGCTTCTAAAACAGTGAGAAAACCGCTGTGAGATTGACAGTGCGATCGCATTTTTTTCACATCATCAATTGCATTTTCACTTTCAAACCGCAATACCCCCAAACCGCTACCAGCGTGAATCAAACCCATTCCCTGCCCAGAGGCAATCTTATCCAATTGGAAAAGAGTAGCGACAGCAGCAGTGGGTAACACTCCTATTTTGCAAGCGATCGCAGACTCTGTGGCCGACGCCTGCATTGATTGTTGTAATTGTTGCCATAGATTAGCCTCATCATTTCCCGCGTAGCTGCTGCATTGCAAACTCAGCTTTTCCCCGACTTCCAGCAGTCGGTTTGATTGTTCTCGGACGCTTTCGGTGACGCTTTGGAAGCGAGAAACTAATCCCATGCCTTTACCAAGCCCCAGGTTAGCTACCAACTGAGTCGATAGTAAGTCAACGGCGGTGGGTGTCAAGGCGGAGGCGAGAAGGGTTTTGGTAGCTTGTGCGATCGCATCTGGTGTACCAGTAAGCACAACGGTTTGCGATGCCTCCGGCAAAGGATAAAGTCGAAACGTAACTTGTGAAATAATGCCGAGAGTTCCAAACGACCCTGTAAACAATTTCATCAAGTCGTATCCGGCTACATTTTTTACTACGCGCCCACCGGCTTTGGCAATTTCACCATCGTAACGGACAAAGGAAATTCCCAGCAGCATATCTCGAACGCCGCCATATCGTTGCCGCAAGGAACCGGCATCAGCAGTAGCGACAATGCCGCCAATAGTAGCTGTTTGGGGATAAGTTGGGTCGATGGCGATAAATTGGCCTGCTTTTGCCAAAATTGGCTGAATATCGGCGAATTTTGCGCCTGCTTCGAGGGTGATGGTTAAATCGCCTACTGCGTGTTCGATGACGCGGTTGAGGCGCTCGGTGCTAATTACTACATCTATCCCTTTAGCTAGGCCGCCCCAACTCAGTTTACTGCCGTTGCCGCAAGGTAAGACGCGCCAACGCTGCTGGTGGGCGCAGGCGATGATTTGGGCTAGTTCTGCCTGGGTGTTGGGATAAACTATGCAGGTGGGAGTGGTGTCGGCTGATACTGATTTGCTTAAGTGTTTTTGCTGAAAAATTTCAATGTTTTCCCACTCGCAGACTGCGGCTGGGCTGAGGATGGATTGGAGTGTTTGGGCGATCGCTTTTGTTTGTGGAATCACTATTACATTTTATTTATGTTTCCTTGTGATAAATATTCTATTTCTTCTTGCATATTCTGTCTAGCCTTCACTTCCAAGGCGGCAAACATTTGCTCGGTAAAATATATCCTTTCTCGTTGCAAAAATTTCTCTAAAACTTGTTTTCTCCCCAATCGATATTCGGTATCTGAAAGCCAGGAATATTCTTGTCTGATTGCTTGGGCGTAATTTCGATATTCTGTCTCAGAATAACCTAATATGGATAAGTCTGCATCCAGAAAAATTTGACTATCAATACTGTTAGCTATGGGATGATGGTTTTTCGTTGCTAATATTAGGTTGACAGCAGTATCGATCGTCTCTCGTGGAATTGCCAAACTGCTCAAAACATCTGCTGTATAGGTAGCACTTTTCTCTTCGTTGTCTTTTGCTTTGGGGTCGTAGATGACATCGTGAAACCAGGCGGCAAATTCTACGGCGGCGAAGTTTTGGGTTTGCGATCGCATCATTTCAATTTTTTCGATAACTTGCAGGATATGTGCCAAGTTATGATAAAATCTATCCGTGCTGGTATAAGCAGCAGTCAAGTTTTGAAATACTGTTTGACTAACCGTTGACTCCACCTCAAACGGGAGTAGCAACAATTGCCATTTGGAATTAGCGATCGCGATCGTGCTTAGCATATTAACTCAAGTTGCTAGTTATTCTGGCAGCGTTCTAAATAGATTTTAGCGACGCGATCGCCCGGATTTTGCTGCCAACAATCGGCAAACAGCCGTCCTGCTTCAGCGAACTTCCCTTCACCGTACAGTGACAAAGCTTCTGCAAACAATGACAAAGTAGTTAATTTCCCCTCTTTAATTTCCGGTAAATCGGCATCGAAAACTTCATAAACCGTCACCCTTTGAGATTTCCCCTTGACCTTCACCGTATCGATCGTGCGAATTCCATACTTAGCCGGATTTGTCAATCGCGAATAAGTTTGCTCGGTGATTAACAGCGACACTCCATAATTTTTCGTTAAACCTTCCACGCGAGAAGCCAAATTAACTGCATCGCTAATTACCGTACCATCCATCCGATTTTGTCCGCCGACAGTTCCCAACATTAAAGAACCTGTATTGATACCAATCCCAATTTGAATCGGCACGTAGCCACAATTAGCGCGATACTGATTGTATTGTGGCAGTTGGTTTAGCATAGCGATGCCAGCTTTCACTGCATTATCAGCTTCGCCACTAAATAAAGCCATGATTGCATCGCCAATATATTTATCAATAAAACCGTGATTTTCAGTAATTACAGGTTCCATGCGAGAAAGATAGGAATTGATAAACTTGAAATTTTCCTCTGGTGTCATACTTTCCGACAAAGTAGTGAAGTCGCGAATATCGGAAAATAGCACTGACATTTCTAACTGAACTTGGTCACCTAATTGCACATCGACAATACTGGATTTATCTAAAAATTGGAGAAATTGACTGGGTACAAAACGCTCGTAAGCTCGGTTCAGTTTCGTCATATTATTGTAGAGTTGAGCGTTCTCTATAGAAATCGCCGCCTGAGATGAGAGCAGATTTAAAACTTCCTGTCTTTCCGGTGCAAAAGCCCCAATCGTGCGGTTATTTTCCAAGTAAACTATACTGATTAGTCTGCCTTGATTAATCAGAGGTAGGCATAAAATTGACTTAGGCTGACGCTCCTTGATATAAGAATCGTTGGTAAATTTACCTTCACGGGTAGCATCATTTAGCACCACAGTTTCTTTAGTTCGTGCTACATAATTGACGATCGTTTCAGAAATGGTTTGACATTGGGAAACGGGAATCGATCGCAACACTTTCACCTGTTCTTCGTCTATTGTTCCTGACGCTTCAATTAGTAGTTTTCCCCGCTCTGACAAAATCAGGTAGCCCGTTTGGGCTCCGGCATTCTCGATGAGAATTTTCATCAAGCTAGAAAGTAATTTATCCAGCACGATTTCGCCAGAAATTGCTTGCGATGCTTTCATTACTGTGGCAATATCGAGATTGTTACTGGAACCTGTAGTCGTTGCTCCTGTGGAAGTTTTAATGTCTTTAATTTGGGCTTGAGTTGCACCCAGTAATTTGGAGTATTGTTTCTCTAAATGTTTGACTTTAGCTGTTGCACCCCAGAGTTGATAGTGGTAGCGAGCTTCTTGCATATAGGCTTTTGCTATCAGTTCTTTACCTCTGGATAGGTAAAACTTGGCGGCGAGTTCGTAAGCGATCGCAACTTCGTGAACGTAGTCATTTTCTTTGGCTTTGGCAATGGCTTTGTCGTAATAATCCGTTGCTAGACTATCTTTACCTTGAACTCGATAAAGTTCAGCCTCTACCAGCAGATATTTCTGCAAATAGTTCATCGGAGCATAATGGGCACATTTTCGCAATTCTTTCTGATTTTGTCGCACCTTGTGCAGCAGTTGTTTTCGGGGAAAGTTCCTAGTGACTTCGCTAACAGAGTCTTTAGAATTAATTGCTGATAGACACGCTAGAGACTCATAAAAATAAAAATCCAAAATTAGGGTACTGCCTCTCATACTATCTCGGTAATGTCTGGCCTCTTTAGCATTGTTCACCGCCAAGGTTGCCTCACCAAAGAGAAAGCAAAGAATTAATTTACTAAAGTACATCGTGAAGAGACTAAGATAATCATTTCTGCTTTGAAATCGGGGTGTCATTGCCTGTTCGTCAAAGACATTGCCTATCAAATCACAGGAATTTTCTGCTTGTCCTAATAAGTTGAGCGCTGTCTGATGATATATACTATGATACTCACTAATAGTTTTTTGTCCTTTTTCCCAAAACACCAAACTGTAGATACTCATTTCTGACTCCATTTGCTTCAATTCACAGCCGTTCAGAAAAGCAACCCAGCAGTAGATAGTAGCAGCCCAACAAGCATATTCTAATTCTCCGGTTTCCACTCCATCCACATACATTTCTCGCAAGGGATTCAATATTGCTTTAACTGGTTCTATCCAGTGTTTGATAAAGAAATATATCATCACCCTAGCTTTAATCCCTGTAACATTGAGAGCGACTTGCAAATTGAGAGCGAGTTGACCAAATTGAGCGCCATTGTCAATATCCTTCAAAATGTTACAGAGAATCTGGCCATAGCAACTATAAGCAAAAGTAGATTCAGCAGCATTACCCCATTTGATCGATAAGTTGACCATCTTAAACACCATCAACAAGTACAACATAGGCACAGACAGGTAGCCAGAAGCAGCAATTGCAGCGAGGATACGCATCGCTGCTTTAGGGTAAGGATTAGACATCACTGGCAGGTTAATTAAGCTGGCAATTGGTCGGAATCCTAAGCTTGTTTTTACCTGAAGCAGTCCCCATAAAATATCGAGTTGGCTAGGGTTTTTTGGCAATCTTACTCCCAGCAATTTCAGAATTTCTAATACGAAATCAATCGCTGAAAGGAAATTTCCCTGAGCCATATATGCCAGAATCTTTACCTCATACACTTTCACTTTGTCTAGCACTGTTTTGGCTTCAGCTAGTACCAGTTTAATAAATCCCTCCATCAAGTCAAAATTGGCATTGAGATATGCCACTTCCGCAGTTTCTTCATACAGTGAAAGGGTAAGATGATACTGTTGCTGCCAGCTATCAGTTGCTAACAGTTCTATTCCTACTTGCAAATAATTCAAAGCAGGCTGATACGCTGCCGAAAGTTTGGCTTTCTTACCTGCTATGAGATTTAACCCGGCCAGTTCATCTCTCTCTGATTGCTCGGTAATTAACGATAGGCAAAAATTCAATTGATTGACAATATCAAAAATTTTTTCTTCCCGGTTTTTCGAGGAAGTATTCTTCAGCAAAACTTGCCCGATTTGTCGGTGAACTATTTTCCTATTATTATCGGGAATCAGAGAATAGGCAGCTTGTTGAATGCGGTCATGGACAAATTTGTATTCTACCGCTTGAGATAAGGCGGTTGATAATTGAGGTGAGGCAAATTCTCTGGCAGCAATGGCTAATTCTACATCTCCCATATTGCCAAGAGGAACTACTAAACTTTCGGCTACTGCTGAAAGTAAATTACTGGCTGCTTCTTTCAAAGATTTTTCCGCTATCAAACCTAATGTTTCTAAGTCAAACTGATTGCCAATACAAGCCGCTAATTTTAATATTTCTTGCGTTGTTTCTGGCAATCTTTCAATTTTTCCTGCCATCAATTCAACTACGTTATCAGTAAATCCTCGCCCTTGAATTTCCGGCAAATTCCATTGCCAGCAGCGAGCAGTCAAATCAAACTCTAACAGCCCTTCTGTATAAAGCGATTTTAGAAATTCATTCAGAAAGAAGGGATTTCCCCCGGTTTTCACAACCACTAACTCGGCAAGATGCTTGGCTCTTGACTCGGAACACTTTAGAGTATCTGCAACGATTTGAGTAACGGTTCTTAGTTGTAAAGGTGAGAGAGCAACTTGTTCGATTTTTGCTCCAGTTTTAGCAATTTCCTCAACGGTTAGCATTAATGGATGAACCGAGGAAACTTCGTTATCTCGATAGGCGCTTATTAAAAATAATCCAGTTGACGCGCCGCTCATTAGCAGTTGGATTAGTTTTAAAGATGCTCCATCTGCCCACTGCAAATCGTCGATAAATATTGCTAAAGGATGTTCGGTTTTTGTAAATACTTTGATGAAATTTTGAAAGACTAAATTAAAGCGATTCTGAGATTCGTTGGGGCCAACTTCTGGCACGGCAGGCTGTTTGCCAATTATTAATTCTACTTCCGGAATGGCTTCGATAATTACTTGCCCGTTGTTCCCTAAAGCTGCTTGCAGTTTCTCTCGCCACTGGTTGAGTTTTGTTTCAGTTTCGCTTAAGAGTTGCTTGATTAATTCTCGAAATGCGGCGGCGATCGCACTATAAGGAATGTTGCGCTGGTACTGGTCAAATTTACCAGAAATAAAATAACCCCGCTTCTCGGTAATTGGTTTGTAGAGTTCTTGTACCAAAGCTGTCTTACCAATGCCGGAATATCCACCAATCAGAATCATTTCGCTTTGGGAGGTAACTCGCTCAAAAGCAGTTAGTAAAGTTTCAATTTCGCGCTCTCTGCCGTAAAGTTTCTGCGGTAGTTGAAATTTATCGGAAATATCTTGTTGAGCTATAGAAAAATGTGATATAATGCCATTCTGCTCTAATTGATAAAGGCATTCTTCTAAATCTGCTTTGATTCCAAAAGCACTTTGATATCGATCTTCAGCAGTTTTTGCCATCAGTTTCATTACAATATCTGCAATGATTTGGGGAATTTCTGAGGGGAAGGACGAAGCATTCGGGAATAAATCTGTCGGATTTCCCGATAATCGATCTGAGGGGAAGGGCGAAGCATTCGGGAATAAATCTGTCCGATTTCCTGATAATCGATCTCCCGAATGCTTCGCCCCTACTAAATGGGGGGGTAATGGCTGTTTAGCAATGTGACAGTGTACCAATTCTAGTGCATCAATTGTCTCGAAAGGCAGTTTTCCTGTTAGCAGTTCGTAAAAAGTGATGCCGAGGGAATAAAAGTCAGTGCGATAATCTAAACTGCGGTTCATTCGTCCCGTTTGTTCGGGCGACATATAGGCGAGAGTTCCTTCTAAAACGTTGGGATTTTTGATAGTTGGATTTTCTCTCGTCAACTTAGTAGAAATGCCGAAATCGATAATTTTTAGCTGTCCGGTAGCTGGATTGTAAACGATATTCGAGGGATTAATGTCTTTGTGGATGATATTGGCGGCGTGAATTTGACCTAAAGTTTCAGTAATTGCGATCGCAATTTTCAGAAATTCTTCTAATGTAAAGGAACGCTGCTGCATCCAAACTCTCAATGATTCCCCGCCAAAGTCTTCCAGAAACATGACCAGGGTATTTTGATATTTCTGCAAATCATAGACTTTGACAACGCCCGTCAGATTAAGGGACTTAGTAATTTCATATTCGGTGCGGTAGCGAGCGAGTTCTTGGGGAGTGGGATAATTTTCTTTAAGGATTTTCAGGATAATAGGTTGGTTGTCTGACTCCCGGATACCTCGGTAAACTAGAGAGTTGGCGCTTTCATAGATTTGGGTTTGTACGGAAATGTCGGAAATGTTAAGCATATTTTAGTTTTTGTTCGGAAATTTATCGATCGAAAAGATTAAATGGTCGCTTTCGCTCACTCAGTTGCCTGACAAGTAGATGCAGATGTCGAATTTCCAGACATAATATTAGAAGGGTTAGCGGTGAGGATAACCTTACCATCGGAAGCGATCGTCCAACCAGAAGCCTCGACCAACTCAGGACTCAGTTCCAATGTAGAATTTTTCCGAACCGACTGCACTGGTGTTGCTGCGGGTAGCGATCGCACACTTACTAGATCGTACCGACTGCTTAATTCATCATAAGGAGTAGGAGGCAAACCACCTCTACCTGTCACCAAAAATTGAGTCCTATCTGACCCCCGACGGTAACAGGAAAACACAACCAGAGAAGAGTCATCAAAAAGTCTTAGCGATACTAGATGCAATCCCGGATTAGGGTTAACAGCCGGAGTGTCGATTTCCACTACACCACTTAGTTCCGGCGTTCCCCCAGTGGCGGTGATATCACTGCCTGAAGTAGGTGCCATTTGAGGCACAGAACCAAAAATACCTTGGCTATTTATTCTCACCTGACCGCCTCGGAAGTTTTTGGAATTGGCGCTGATATCGCTATCCCCCGAAGCAAGTATGACATCCGTATTAATGTTGATATTGCCCCCGATCGCATTTTTTCCCTCTGCATTGGTACTCAGTCGGCTGTTTTGGCGCAAAATCAAATTTCCAGATCGCAAAACGATTGTTGCTTGTTCTCGATTCGGGTCAGCCTTGAGACTCTGACTGTCAGTAGAAATAAAGCCTTGGTTATCTAACAAGATAGAGCGAGCGTTAATAGTAACGATGCCTGCATTTCCTTCTCCCAATCCCCTCGCACCTACTCTCGCGCGATCGCGCACGATCAAAGTCCCCGTGTTAATCGTCAAGTTTCCCGCATCTCCGGTAGAGCCTGGAGCAGCTCTAGGGCCTATGGCGCTGGGAAACCCAGGTCGAGCAGAAATTCCGCTCACCTGCACTTGTTCGGAGGCATTTACAGTTAAATTTCCACCTCTTCCAGACCCAAAAGTGCCCGCCCCCACTTGTCCCCCATCTTGCACCAGCAAAGTCGCCGTGTTGATAGTCAAATCTGCCGCATCTCCGGTAGAACCTGGATTAGCCCTAGCTAATAAATAGGCAATATCCAGACCGCCAATCAATTGCACTAAATCGGAAGCATTCACCGTCAAATTGCCTGCTTTCCCTGCGCCGTAAGTGCTAGCGCTGATAGCTGCCCCACTTCGCACCAGCAAAGTCCGAGTGTTAATCGTCAGGTTTCCCCCCTGACCTGTGGAGTAGGTATCGGCAAACAAGCCGGTGCGAATTTTACCATCGGCAGAAGTGCCAATTAGTTCCACCGTTTCTGATGCGTTGACAACTAAGTTTCCTCCCGATCGCGATCCTAAAGTGTTGGCTGCTATCACCGAACCATCGCTGAGGGTCACGCGCCGTCCTCGCACCCGAATGTCCCCTCCTCTGCTACCAACGGCATCTAGGGAAGCTGCGCCGATTAGACGGATATCTTGAAAGTTTTGCACGTTTTCATAACTCAACTTGAAGCCTGGATCGATCGGGATCAGAGTGACCGAACTGTCTCCCGCGACGCTTCCTAACTCTATGCGTCCGGTATTTGCGGTCAAGTTGCCTCCTGCCAGAGTAATTTCCCCACCCACTAAGGCTAAAGTGCGATCGAGAACTTGAAGTCCCACGGGGCGATTATCCCGAATGAATGCTTCTGTTTTTGGGTCGGTTCTGAGATTGTGACCTGGGCCATTGATGGTAATTTGTCGTGGATTTGAGCCAAATTGCAAGCCAATTGGTACGTTGATAGTTAGCAGGGGTGAGGTATTTGGGTTGCTGGCGCTGAACTCTATGCCATCAGTAAATCTGATGCTGCTGGCTGTACTCGCGACAAACGATCCGCCGACGTTCAATCGCGCATTAGGGCCAAAAATAATGCCATTGGGATTAATCAGAAATAAGTTCGCAACACCGTTAGCTTTTATCGACCCATCGATATGAGAAACAGAACTACCCGTTACCCTGGTGAAGATGTTTTGAATATCGACTGTGTTGTGGAAATATGCTTCCGTACCAGTGGGAAGGGAAAATTCCCGAAAGCTGTGGAACAAGTTGCCACCCTTTGTAGTTCCTCCCTCGATCGAGATGGTGTTTCCCTGCGGTGTAGCGATCGAATTCACCGGCAGGCTGGCATCGGGGACAATCTGTGCTGCCGTTGGATTCGCACTCAACAGACACGCCCAAGCACTTCCTAGCGCAGTCGAAACAAGGGATCTGTATTTTTTCATATTCACTAACGTGAAGCTTTTTATATTCTCGATCGAGCAAAAATGTTGCTTATCTTACAAATTTGTAACTTAAGGAAGATAGCCAAATTTACTATACACATATAATAAAGCAAAATACCCGGCAGGGGTCACCCTCAAAATTTATTCAAATCTTCTACCAGAACTAGAATAAGTTGCTTTCAAGTCAAAAAAATACCTTCTGTGCATCGGTAGTCTAAGACTGATGGTAAAGATTGTCTGTGGGAGATCGGGGGTTAAATTTTTACCGCAGATGTAGGCAGATAAACGCAGATGAACGCAGATAATAAATCAGATAAGAACACATTTTTTTATGCAACCGATGCTACCGGACACGATATTACGATCGACGGTGATGAAAACATCTTCTAGCAACTTCGAGCAGTGGTATTATTTGCTCTGTGCTTACAGTTACAAATCCGTCTAAAAAATCATCTCAACTAATGTCTTCCTATCGCTTCACCGATTCGATCAAATTTAGTGTTTCTTGATAACCAGCCACATCACCCCGATCGCGAAACAGTTGGGCAGCTTTCTGTAAATCTGCCATTGCTGCTTGTTTGTCTCCTAATGCTTGACGGGCTAGCCCCCGGTTGCCATAAGCTGCGGCTAGCGTGGGATCGAGTCGCAGTGCCTGAGTGTAGTCAGCGATCGCACCCCGTTTGTCTCCCAGTGTGTAGCGGGTAAGACCTCGGTTGTAGTAAGCATCGACAAAATTGGGGTCGATTCGTACTGCCGAGTCAAAATTTTCCATTGCTTTTTGGAAGTTTTCTAGGGCAACGTAAGTATTACCTAACTTATTGTAAGCATCGGCATGGTTAGGATCGATACGCAATGCGTGTCGAAAATCTTCAATTCCTCCCTGATAGTCTTCTAACCAAACGCGGGCCAGACCTCGGTTACAGTAAGCTTCGACAAACTTAGGATTAATCTTCAATACCTGGTTAAAATCCTCGATCGCTTCCTGGTAGTGTCCTTCTTCAATCTTGTCTACCCCTTGTTTGAACAAGTCCTCAGCGTTTACCCGGTTTAGGATGGAAAACCTCTGTTGTTCTGCAAAGGCAGTCAGAGGCATTCCAGCCAGTAGCGTGGCTATCCCTACAATGGTAACACTTCTGTGAATGAAGTTCATAATTCTCCTCCATACTTGCTTTCATTGTATTGAGCCACGACCGGATTTGGCTCACTGCATTAATAATTTTACTGTCAATTTTGAAACTAATAAACCATCTATCAGTCTGTCTACTAATAGTTACGTTTTTAATTTTGTCTAATTGAGGTAATCTCTCATAGGTTTGAACTACTCCTATTACTGGGATTTGAATTTTATTACTACCCAGTAACTTGATTGAGCCATCTAAGGTAAAAGAATCGTTCTTACCTTTCTTTTTAAAGTTAGGTTTAAATTTTCATAATACTTTCATAATTTACCCTAGCACTTTCAGTAGACTTCAGAAAAAGAAAGATTTTGGAGGATTCGATGCGATCGCTTATCTTCTTCCTAGTGGCAGCTTTGGGAGAAATTTCTGGCTGCTATGCCTTTTGGGTATGGCTGCGCCTGGAAAAAAGTATCCTCTGGTTAATTCCCGGTTTGATGGCACTGATTATTTTCGCTTCGGCTCTCACCAGGGTTGATGCTGCTTACGCTGGCAGAACCTACGCTGCTTACGGTGGGATTTATATTCTTTCATCTATTTTTTGGCTATGGCTCGCTGAGGGAGTCAAACCCGATCGATGGGACTTACTGGGAGCGACTATTTGCCTGGTTGGTGCAGTGGTGATTCTGTTCGCTCCCCATCGGACTACTTTTTAGGTGATGAGACACTTACATTGAGCATCGACAGAAACTTTTTTGACTGTGACTTAGGAAGGAGCTAAAACTTGGTTTCTGGTTCCTTCAAATGTTCTGCCACCTCACGATACAGATTGATAACGTGGCTATCTGCCAAGCTGTAATAGACGTTACGACCCTCTTTGCGATGCTTCACCAAGCGCAATGTTCGCAGGAGGCGCAGCTGGTGGGAAACGGCAGATTCACTGATCTTTAAGCTAGCTGCTAAGTCACATACACATAACTCCTGTTTTGTCAAGCAAGAGAGGAGGCGCAAACGGCTCGGATCGGCGAGTACGCCAAAAAATTCCGCCATGCGCTGCGCTTCCTCAATTGGCAAGATTTCTGGCTGTAAGGAGCGCACGTTATCCAGATTAACTAGACGAGACTCGCAATTGGGCGCGTCGGACTCGTGGGATGGGGACTTTTGTGAAGGGTTAGGTTCGTTCATTATGAAAGGTCGATCTTGAGGCTCAATGCGGTCAATCTTCTTTAAGCAATAGCCTGTACACACCTTCAGTATAAGCCTAGAATGATAATCGTTTTAATAAATGAACAACTGCTCAGATATTTCACGAATTGGATTACAATGCTGGTAATCGTGTGATGTGTTTGGTAAAGCGGTTATGACTCAGACTCCTTCCCTCAAAACCCAACAGATGCAGGTCGGCGGCATGGATTGCGGTGGCTGTGCAGCCAAGATCGAAGCAGGCGTACAGAAAATACCGGGTGTAGCAGAAACCAGTGTCAGTTTTGCGACGGGACGCTTGAGCGTGACGTATGACTCAAAGCAGGTGAAGGAAGAGGAAATCCGCGATCGCATCCTCTCTCTGGGCTACACCATCATCAGCCCAAAATCTCATTTAGAGGCTGACGACCATGACCATGACCATGACCATGACCACGGGCACAGTCACGGTTCAGGCGAGTTTAACCTGAAACGGGAACTTCCCTCAGTGTTGGGAACGATCGCACTCTTGGCTGTGGGAATGATTTTTGAGCAACCCTTGCATAACACGCCCTACAGTTTGGGTGAGTATGCTGTATTCATTCCCGCCTATTTACTCAGTGGTTGGTCGGTGTTAAAAACTGCCGGACGCAACATTATCAGGGGACAGGTGTTTGATGAAAACTTCTTAATGACAATTGCGACTATAGGAGCGATCGCCATTCATCAACTCCCGGAAGCAGTTACCGTCATGCTATTTTTCCGTGTCGGAGAATTGTTTCAAGAATACTCTGTAGGTCGTTCTCGCCGCTCCATCAAATCTTTGCTGGAAATTCGCCCCGACACTGCTAATTTGAAAGCCAATGGAACGGTGAAAAAAGTCTCCCCAGAAACCGTTAACGTGGGAGACATCATTTTAGTCAAACCAGGCGAAAAGATGCCATTAGATGGTGAAATTTTGGAAGGGAATTCTCAGATTGATACTTCAGCATTAACCGGAGAATCTGTTCCGCGCACGGTGAAAGTTGGAGAAGTCGTCCTGGCAGGTACGATTAACCAGAGTGGTGTTCTAACGATTCGAGTCACCAAACGATTTGAAGAATCTTCGATCGCTAAAATCCTCGACCTAGTTGAAAACGCCACCAGCAAGAAAGCAGAAACCGAGAAATTTATCACCCAATTCGCCCGTTATTACACCCCCGTTGTCGTTGTTCTGTCACTCGCTGTAGCCGTTCTACCACCTCTGTTCGTTCCCGGTGCAACTCACGCAGAATGGGTTTACCGCGCCTTGATTCTGCTGGTGATTTCCTGCCCTTGCGGACTCGTAATTAGTATTCCTTTGGGCTACTTCGGTGGTGTTGGCGGTGCTGCCAAACGAGGCATTCTGGTCAAAGGATCGACATTTTTGGATACCCTGACGGCAGTTAAAACTGTTGTTTTTGATAAAACAGGAACTTTGACCAAAGGAGTATTTAAGGTAGCGAAAATTGTAACTAAAAATGGTTTTTCTGAATCTGAATTACTTAACTTGGCAGCTTTAGCTGAATCTCATTCTAGCCACCCAGTAGCGCAGTCGATTCGAGAAGCATACGGTAAGCCAATTGATGACGCAGATGTAACAGATTATCAAGAAATTGCGGGTCATGGGATTCGGGCAAAAGTGAAAAACCAGGTCGTTTTAGCGGGGAACGATCGCCTTTTACATCGAGAAAATATTGACCGCGATTCCTGTAATGTAGAGGGTACTGTCGTTCATCTTGCCGTTGATGGACGTTATGCGGGATACATTTTAATTGCCGATGAAATTAAGGACGATGCAATTACAGCAATTCGAGATATTAAACGGGTGGGAGTCGAGCAAACTGTCATGCTGACAGGTGACAACCGGATGGTTGCTAAAAGTGTAGCAGAGCGACTGGGTTTAGATTCCTATCTTGCTGAATTGTTACCGGAAGGAAAAGTAGAGGCGATCGAGAAACTGCTAAGTCGATCTGGGAAAAGCAAAGTTGCATTTGTGGGCGATGGTATCAATGATGCTCCGGTAATTGCGAGAGCTGATGTAGGTATGGCAATGGGCGGCTTGGGATCGGATGCGGCAATTGAAACGGCTGATGTAGTGATTATGACGGATGCTCCTTCTAAAGTGGCAGAGGCGATTCAAGTTGCCAAGAAGACGCGCCAGATTGTCGTGCAAAATATTGTACTGGCGATGGCAATTAAAGGATTGTTTATTGCTTTGGGTGCGATCGGAATTGCCACGTTATGGGAGGCAGTATTTGCCGATGTGGGAGTGGCGCTACTGGCAATTTTCAATGCTACAAGAGTCCTCAAGTAGCAATTCGATCTGAATTCTGGATCGGTAAGTAGGTATAATCACATCTTGCACTTGGGCAAGAAATCGGGTTTCTTGCCAATAACTAAATCTGAAACCCAAGATTTTTCGTTAATAAACCCGGTTTTTCAGGTCTTGTTGAGAATGATGCAAGATGTGAATCAATTAAAAACGTTCGATCGCTTCAAACTTTTTCTCAGCTTGAGCGCGTGCTGCTTCTCCACAAGTGCGAGGTGTGGGGAACATTTTCCCAGGATTTGCCAAACCTTTGGGATTAAAAACTTGCCGCACCCATTGCATTGTTTCTAAATCTGTCTCGGTAAACATTTCTGGCATATAGCATTTTTTATCTGCACCGATGCCGTGTTCTCCAGAAAGACTGCCGCCAACTTTAACGCAGAGTTTGAGAATGTCTCCGCCTAATTCTTCTACTTTTTCCAAAGCTCCTGGAACAGAGTTGTCGTAAAGAATCAGTGGGTGCAAGTTGCCATCTCCTGCGTGAAATACATTGGCAATGTGATAGCCGTATTTTTTACTTAAATTTTCAATCTCTTGCAGGACAAAAGGTAACTGGGTGCGGGGAATTACGCCATCTTGCACGTAATAATCGGGACTCATATGTCCGGCTGCGGCGAATGCGGCTTTGCGACCTTTCCATAATTTTAACCGTGTTTCGGGGTCGTTAGCTGTAGTGATACTGCGAGCGCCGTTTTTGGTACAAATTTCGGCAATGCGCTTTTTATTGGCAGCAACTTCTACTTCTAATCCGTCTACTTCTACTAATAGAATAGCAGCTGCATCGCGGGGGTAACATCCTGTAGCTACAACATCTTCAACTGCGTTGATGCTGAGGTTATCCATTATTTCCATACCAGCGGGAATAATGCCAGCGCTGATGATATCAGAAACGGATGCGCCGCAAGCTTCCATGTTAGTAAAATCTGCCAGGAGAACGCAAATTGATTCGGCGGTTTTGAGAATTCTCAGGGTAATTTCTGTGGCGATACCAAGGGTGCCTTCGGAACCGACGAATAAACCTGTGAGGTCGTAACCGGGCATTTCTTGAACTGGGCTACCAACATCAACAATTGAGCCATCGGGAAGGACTAATTTTAATCCTAATACGTGGTTGGTGGTGACTCCATATTTGAGGCAATGAACGCCGCCGGAATTTTCGGCAACGTTTCCGCCGATGGAACAAACGATTTGGCTGGAGGGGTCGGGTGCGTAGTAAAATCCTGCACCGCTGACGGCTTGGGTTACCCAGTTATTAATTACTCCTGGTTGAACTACAACTCGCTGATTTTCTAAATCAATTTGCAGGATTTGTTTCATCAATGCGGTGACAATTAAAACGCAATTTTTGACTGGTAATGCACCACCAGAAAGTCCTGTTCCAGCACCTCTCGCTACCCAAGGGATTTGATGGCGATCGCATATTTTCACTACTTCGGCTACTTGTTCTGTTGTGCGCGGTAGCACTACTACTGCCGGTCGTTCTCGGTAGCTGGTCAGTCCGTCGCATTCGTAGGTGAGCAATTCTTCCCGACGCTGCACAACACCATTTTTTCCTAATACAGCTTCAAATTCTTTGACGATTGGTTGCCAGTTGCGTTGTTCTTTTTCTTGGATTATCATAGTTGCTTTCCTAAAGGTGACAATGTATATTTACGATAGTACACTAATATGGGTAAGGCTAAACTTAGTTTACCGCCCCAGTTTAGTGAGCAATTGCTTTCTATTTTCTATTGCTGGTTGATTGGCAGGCCATATTTGAATAGCTTTATCGTAAGCGGCGAGCGCTTCGTCGTGCTTTTGCAATTTCTCTAGGACAATGCCTTTCTGATACCAAGCTTCGGAGTAATCTGGCTTTAGTTGTGCGGCTCTATCGTAGGAAGCGATCGCTAAATCATATTTGTTTAATTTCTCTAAAACAATGCCTCGATTATACCAAGCTTCGGCGTAATCTTGTTTAATTTGAACGGCTTTTTCCAAGCAGGCGAGTGCTTCTTCGTAGAGCATCAATTTTGCCAGTACGTCACCTCTGCCATACCAAGCTTCCGCAGAATTAGGATTGAGAGCTAAAGCTTTGTCAAAAGAATCGATCGCATCGTTATATTTTTGCAATTTCTCCAAAGTCGAGCCGCGTTCTACCCACGCTTCCGGATAAGCTGGCTGAATTTGGACGGCTTTTTCCAAAGCTGATAGCGCTTCTTTATAGCGCTGCAATTTATTTAGAACAATGCCTCGTATATACCAAGCTTCTACATAATTTGGCTGAAATTTTACAGCTTTATCAAAAGATTTGATTGCTTCTTGATAGCGTTGTAACTTATATAATATTTCCCCTCGTATATACCAAGCTTCGGGATAATTTTGCTCAATTTCTACAGCTTTATCTAAAGATGCGAGAGCTTCTGTGCTACGATTCAATTTCTCTAGCACTATGCTTCGACAATACCAAGCTGGCGCATAATCCGACTTCAATTTCACCGCTTCGTCAAAAGAACGTAGCGCTTCTTCAAATTTTTGCAATTCTAAGAGCGCTTTACCGCGCTCCAGCCATATTTCCGGATAAGTTGGCTCGCTTTGAATTGCTTTGTCTAAAGTAGCGATCGCTTCATCGTAGCGACGCAATTCTATTAGCGTTTTGCCTTGATTTAAAAGCTCGACAACTTCCGGTTTTTGAGCCGAAAGCGTCGCCAGAACTTTGGGAGAGTTCTGATTATTTATTGTCGCGGCTTCTTGAAATAATCTAGTCAGAAAAATAGTTGTTACCGCTGTGATTATGACCAAATATATTTCATAGTATTTAATGATCGATTTTTGACTGAAGGCAGGTAGCATAAGGTAGTGAGTATAACCAACAAGAGTACTTTGTAACTTTCGGAGATCTTGTAGTACTTCGTTAGCTGATTGGTAGCGTTCTCGAAAATGCGATCGCACCATCTTGTCTAAAATCGCTGCCAACTGCTTGCTTACCCGTGCTTGTTCGCGCCAGATAACTTCGCCGGTTTCTGCTTCTGACTGCAATTCGTCTGGCGAGATTCCGGTTAATGCTTGAATTGCTGTCATTCCCAAAGCATAAATATCGCTATTAAAGCGCGGCTTTCCGCCCAATTGTTCGTTTGGCATATAGCCGCTGGAACCAATGAGAATGGTTCCGCCTGTCTGTCCCTGAGTGGTAATTACCAAACTGGTGATTTCTTTGACCGCTCCAAAGTCAATTAAAACAAATTTGCCATCCTGCCGTCGTCTGATTATATTTGAAGGTTTAATATCGCGGTGGATGACATTTTGGTGATGAACAAACACCAATGTTTCTAAAACGTCTTGTAAAAAAGCTATAACCTCAGCTTCGTTCATTTGTTTGCCTGAAGTGATCTCTTGGCTGAGATCTTCGCCTTCAATGAATTCTTGAACTAAATAAAATTCTTGGTTTTCCTCAAAGTGGGCGAGTAGCTGGGGGATGCGATCGTGCTTTCCCAGGCGGTACAGAACTTGTGCTTCCGTCTCAAACAAGCGCCTTGCCGTTTGCAACAGCGAGGGATCTACATCTTTAGACTTAAGTTGCTTGACAACGCACTGGGGTTTGCCTGGGAGGTCTCGATCTTCCGCCACAAAGGTAGCACCAAAACCTCCGCTTCCCAGCAAGCGAATGATTTGGTAACGCCCACGCAGTGTCTTTCCAAGCATCCGGTTCGTGTCTTGTAGCATTGCTGGTACTGATTGTTACATGGATTTTGGCACAGAAGACACATAAAAAAAAACAACTGTCTGTGAGACGATTTTTATATATCGAGAGAAGTCTGACTTGTTTTGTGAAACACGCCTAGAGGAAGAAGCTAGGTTAATTGATGTTTTCCTAACATTTATGGCGTTACTAGCTACAGATGGAAAGATTCCCATACGCGAACTTCATAAAATCTTCAATTTACTGCGCCGCAGACTTTTCATAGTGCTGCTGGCCGATCTGATGTCCCTGATTAGTTTGCCTACTCTGTGGGCTCAAGCTTTCCCTTCATGGATAATGCCAGCCAACCAGAAAACATGAACAGAGTGGGAAACCGTCCCTACGATGAACGGGGTAACGCAACAGTTTTGTCGCCTACTCTGCGTGGCAAAAACGATATTTAATTAGCCGATAAAACAGGCGAAATTGTTAATAATACCGCCTGTTTAACTGTGCGATATCAGGTTTAGACTTTCCATTTTTTTTGGCGATCGCTACAGGCATTTTATCCTAACAATGAAGCTATCCCGTTGACATTCAGATCGGGCAGCATTTCGGGAATTTCCTCCTCTAAAAATTCGCCATCATCATGTTTGGCTTGGATGTTGCACCGCTCCATACTGTAAACATTAACCCCTCCAGTTTCAATTTTATAGACCCAGCCATAGATCCTGAGTTCGCCTTTGTGGAGTTTGGAGTGAATAACTGGGTAAGTTCGCAGGTTTTCGATCTGAGTGAGGACGTTCTCTTCAATTGTGGCACTCAAAAGTTCCTCTCCCTCATACCCTTGATAGTTTTCCTTAATCAGCCGACGGGTAGCTTCGGCGTGCTTTAACCATTCGTAAACCAATGGCATTTCTTCTGATAGTTCATTCATATGCAGGAGTCCTTTCATCGCTCCACAGTTGGAATGACCGCAGACAATAATCTGCTTAATACCCAAAGCTACGACGGAATATTCTATTGCAGCTCCTTCACCCCCATTGGCTGCACCGTAGGGTGGAATGATGTTGCCCGCATTGCGAATAATAAATAACTCACCCGGTTCGGTATGGGTGAGTAGATTCGGATCGATCCGGGAGTCGGAGCAAGTGATGAACAACGCTCTGGGGTGCTGTTCGTGAGAAAGCTTCTCGAACATCTCCCGATGGCTGTTGAAGTAGGTGGTTTGGAATTCCCGCAGACCTTTAATGAGTTTTCGCATGGCGTTGATTTTGTAAACTTGTCTTAAACTACTAGGCCGGAGCAATTAATGAACGGCTATCTTTTTCCCTATCAACTTTCAAATAAGATAACAGATATGGGTAGACAGCAAAAAGTATTTTATAAGACTTTTTGCTAAATATTATGAAATAATTAAATTAGGCTAGCATTGCTAGGAATGCTGTACAATTTTTTGGTAAAATTCTTCCAGCCCTTTTACACAAGTTCGGTCTTCATAAAGATAATCCTGGCGAGCCTTAATGCTTTCTTTAATGTTGCTTCGCCAAACTGGGTCTAAACCTAATTTGGCAGCGATGTAAATATATTCGGCTTCGTTTTGAGCGATCGTATCTGTTACTCCCAGCATTTTGAGAAAGCTATCGGCGTGACGACCTCGCATAAATTCGCCTGCACAAGTAACAATGGGTAAATGGCAAGCGATCGCTTCTAGCGCCGTATTCCCACCCGACCAACTTAAAGTATCGAGAAATACATCACAAAGTAAATTAATTGTCAAATAATCAGGTCGAGTGGGAATGGTGAGAAATATGCAGTAATCTTCGCTATTCAAACCTACTATTGCAAAGGCGCGATCGAGCCGTTTTTTCAGCAATCCACCCCGCAAAAAAACAAACTTAGCTTCAGGTACTTCTCGCGCAATTTCTGCGAAAATATAATCGTGTTGCGGCAAATATTTAAAAGGAGCTTGACAGCATAAATATAGAACTGCATCATCCGGCAATCCCAAATCAGAGCGAGTCTTTGTTAGCGCAGGAATATCTTCTGGTTTTGGGTAAGCAACGCCAATATTTGGTAAACGAATTACTCTTTCAGAATAATGTGATTCGCCATTTTCTGGTTCCATCAAGTCGCTGGATAAAAAGTAATCAATAGTTGGAATACCAGAAGTAACCGGATGTCCCCAAGCGGTACATTGCACTGGCGCAAGACGCAATCCAGCCATTTTGACTGTTTGTGAGTCCATACCGATTTCTGGGTAGACAAGAATGTGCAGTCGATCGTCTAGTATCTGCTGACAAGCTGCTTCTAAATTTTCAGGAATATGATGAAAAACGTCGCTGTAATTCTGGAATTGTTTCGTGATATAATCTGGGTCGTTACCTGTGTAGTAACAGTAAACCTCGAAATTCTGTCTATTGCAGTAACGTAACCAGCCAACTAGCCATAATGTGCCGCTATAAGAGTGCAGATAATTTGAAATATACCCAATGCGAATTTTATTATTAATTTTCAACGGGGGCATTGGCAATGGCTGAACCCAATTCGGGTAGTTAGCTGCCATAATTTGATGTATTAAACTTCCCCACTGACGCTGCAAATCTACAACGTTCAGCCCTTGATGTCCTAAATAAAAAGTGGTGACACAAACTAAACCTGCCAGAGCATTTTTTTGATCTTCAACTGTTGCAAGAGATGTTTTTTCAATTAAATCTTGCAGACCTTGTTCGTAGCGCTGACGATAAAATTTTATTTCATCTTCACTATTGTAGACGAGAGGCAGCATTAATTTATCGAGAATCTGGAAAGTATAATCGTTAGGCAAAAGGCGCGATGCAGATTCAGCGCTGGCGATCGCTTCTTTTGTCTTTCCTTTTGTTTGAAAGAAAGTTATCAGTGCAAAATGCAGTTGACCTGCTGTAGGATAAAGGCGGATACCTTCTTGCAATGTGCGGATAATGTCTTCTTCTCGATTGAGATTTTTAAAACATTCGCTGAGGTAAAAATAAACTTGTGGGTCTCTAATGCGAGTTTTAAGAAATTGCTGATATTTGTCTATCGCAGTTTCATATCTTCCCTGTTTGTATAATTTATGAGCAGATTCTAGAATATAAGCGGGACTTTTTTCTATATTTAAGGCAACTTCCAGGTTATTTAATAAATCTGGATTATCCGGATTTAACTTTAGGGCTGTTTGATATACTTCGATCGCTTGCTCGATCTGGTTCTGTCTCATTAAAAGATTTCCTAAATTGATATAGCTACCGAAGTGTTCGGGATTGGCAGCAATTGCCTGACGGTAAACTGCTTCGGCTTCGTTGATTTCGCTTATTTGTGCGAGGAGATTGCCTAAGTTGTTATAAGCATCGAGTAAGGTGGGATCGAGTGCGATCGCATCTTGATAAGCTGATATTGCTTTATTAATATTATTCATTCTTTCCAAACAACAACCCATCACATAACATCCCATTGCATTTACTGCATCAATCTCCAGAGATTTTGCAATAGCTGCTTGTGCATCAGCATAACTTTCGATTTGATAATAAAGTATGCCTAAGTTCAGCCAAGCTTCGGCGTTATTGCTGTGAACGGTTAAATATTCTCGATATTTTGACTCGGCGGCGGCGAATTGCTGTTGGTGGTGTAAGTTTAAAGCTTGTTGATATAGAGTATTCACGGGATTTTCTCTTGGCTGAAGTTACTTAAATATATTTACAGTTTACCTTGTGGATGGGGTAGGCGATGGGACAGCTTACGGCAATAGCAGCACCCAGCGTCGTTGAAGAACTGGAAATGCCGCGCAAATCAGCTTGAAAATTCTGACTATTACACCATTCTAACTCCCCTACAGGAAGTTGTAAAAAGCGATCGCTCCTTAAACCATCACTGCCGCAGCCCGACCACATTAAAAATTCCAAAATATTGATACAGCTTGTCAAGTACAATCGACGTTTAACTTTTTAAAGAATAGATTAGAAAAAGAAAGCTGATTAACTCCTCAAAGCGAGGAAAAATTTGATGAACGAAAACAATTTTCTACTTTCCCCTCAAGGGAGTTTCAAGATAAAATCGCTGTTGCTTTCTGCAACTGCTCTCTGCCTAGTAGCGATAGGAGCAAAAGCCCAAGAAACGCCATTGCCAAGGGCCGATCGCAACGGGAATTATCCCCTGGTAATGAGCGAGCGGTGGGTAGTAGTAGACCCCGATCCTAACGGACTCAACTGCCGTTGGTCTTCGCGAATGCCGAGAGAATGGATGGACCCCGGTGCGACTTTCCCCAGAATGAATATCAGTGAGTGGCCGGTAGTGCGTCGTTTTCGCAAAAACACCAGGATCGGCGTTAACCTCGGCCCAGCCGGATCGGGAACCTTTGAGGATGAAAATGGCTTACCTTGGCTGAAAGTCAGTATTGACGATGACGATCGCATCTGTTTAGTGCGAGCTAATTCTAGATTTGTACGGCCTGTTAGATTTTAGTCGCTCTGACTAAAGGAAGATGATTGCATATATATTTTAGTCGCTTTTTTGCGGACATTCTGCGATAAATTCCTGCACTCTTCGCCACACTTTTTCTAACAAATCGGGGTGTTCTACATCAAACCATTCTATCTCAGGATATTTGCGAAACCAAGTGCGCTGTCGCTTAGCAAATTGTCGGGTGTGCAAAACAGTTAAATCTTTCGCTTCAGTCAGGCTTATTTCCCCAGCTAAATATTGTTTCATTTCAGCATATCCCAAGGTATCCAGCAAAGGCAAATCGGCACCATATTTTTGGCAGAGAATTTCTACCTCCTTTACCAAACCATCTGCTATCATTATTTCGGTACGCTGTTCGATGCGACGCTTCAGGTGAGAAGAATCGCAATCCAAGCCAATCTGCAAAATCGGATAATCGGGTGGATTTTCTCCCTGCTGCTCGGAAATCGGTTTGCCGGTGACGTAAAATACTTCTAAGGCTCGTAACGTTCGCACTGGGTCGTTGGGGTGAATTTTTTGGGCAGCAGCGGGATCGACTTGTTGGAGGAATGCGTAAAGTTGAGTTTGTCCGTAAGTTTGTCTGAGAGATTCCAGTTGCGATCGCAATTCTTTCTGCGGTGCC
Organism: Aerosakkonema sp. BLCC-F183; assembly: GCF_041929145.1. Taxonomy (NCBI): domain Bacteria; kingdom Bacillati; phylum Cyanobacteriota; class Cyanophyceae; order Aerosakkonematales; family Aerosakkonemataceae; genus Aerosakkonema; species Aerosakkonema sp. BLCC-F183. The sequence goes on from NZ_JBHFNU010000009.1 coordinate 70,855, forward strand.
ACTCTGGGAATTTTCATCCCCTGCGCGATCGAACGGATGTATAAACCCGTACCGCCAACGAGTAAGAGCGGGGGAGCGGGGGAGCGGGGGAGTGGGGGAGAAGCAATTATGGCTTGAGCTTTTTGTTGATAATCGGCAACCGTAAAATTTTCCGTAGGATCGCAGATATCAATCAAATAATGCGGCACCAGATTTTGCTCAGCTATAGAAGGCTTAGCCGTGCCGATGTCGAACTCGCGGTACACTTGACGGGAATCAGCACTGAGGATAACACAACCCAGCCGCTGAGCCAATTCCAAAGCCAGCCCCGACTTACCCGTCGCCGTGGGGCCACAGATCGCGATCAGTTTTGTAGCAGTCAATCTAAAATCCAAAATCTCAAATCGAAAATATTCAATGGGTTCATCCCCTTAAAAAATTTCCCATCAAATTGACCTACAGCCGCCTCCAACCCTTTTGTGTTACAATTTTGGAGTGTTTTTTCCTTTTGGGGCCATTATACGGCTCAAAGCCTTTATTGGAGAACTCCTTTTATGACGAGCAGTTACAGCGCCGATCAGATCCAAGTTCTGGAAGGTCTGGAGCCGGTCCGCAAAAGACCGGGTATGTACATCGGTTCGACGGGTCCGAGGGGACTTCATCATTTAGTTTACGAGGTGGTGGACAACTCCATCGATGAGGCGCTGGCTGGCTACTGCACTCACATTGAAGTTGACCTCAATGCCGATGGTTCGGTGACGGTGACGGACGACGGGCGAGGCATCCCCACAGATATCCATCCTCGCACAGGCAAATCCGCACTGGAAACGGTGATGACAGTTCTCCACGCTGGGGGTAAGTTTGGCGGTGGCGGTTACAAGGTTTCTGGCGGACTCCACGGTGTCGGTATTTCCGTCGTAAACGCTTTGTCCGAGTGGGTGGAAGTGACCGTGTGGCGCGACAAGCGAGTTCACAAGCAGCGCTTTGAACGCGGTATCCCGATCGGCGAATTGGAGTCCAAACCCAGCAAAGAAACTCGCACAGGCACTTCCGTGACATTTAACCCTGACACGGAAATATTTACCACTGGCGTTGAGTTTGATTACACGACTCTGGCAGGACGTTTGCGGGAGTTAGCATATCTGAATGCAGGGGTAAAAATTACCTTTAGCGATAACCGCCTGGAATTACTTAAAAGTAATGCTCCTAAAGTAGAAACCTACGAATATAAGGGTGGCATTCGCGAGTATATCGCTTACATGAACCGCGATAAGCAACCTTTGCACGAAGAAATTATATACGTGCAAGGAGAGCGCAATGACGTTCACGTAGAAGTAGCGTTGCAGTGGTGTACTGACGCTTACACAGATAATGTGTTGGGCTTTGCGAATAATATCCGCACCGTTGATGGCGGTACCCACATGGAGGGACTGAAGGCGGTGCTGACGCGCACGCTGAATGCGATCGCCCGCAAGCGCAACAAACTCAAAGAAAATGAACCTAACCTCGCCGGAGAAAACATCCGCGAAGGATTGACTGCCGTTATTTCCGTCAAAGTACCAAATCCGGAATTTGAAGGTCAAACCAAAACCAAGTTAGGAAACCCCGAAGTGCGGGGAATAGTTGATTCCCTGGTAGGCGAAACATTAACCGAGTATTTAGAATTTCGTCTCCCTATTGCTGATGCCATTTTAGAAAAAGCAATTCAAGCATTTAAAGCGGCAGAAGCAGCCCGTCGCGCTCGCGATTTAGTCCGCCGAAAATCAGTTTTGGAGTCTTCTCCTTTACCCGGAAAATTAGCAGATTGCAGCACCAGAGATCCCTCAGAATCAGAGATATACCTGGTCGAAGGAGATTCCGCGGGCGGCTGTTGGGTTGGAGATACACTTATTTTATTAGCTGATGGACGCTCTATTAGCTTTAAACAAATTGTTGCCGAACAATTGGAAGGAAAAGAGCATTTTTGTTACACCATCTGCCAAGACGGAAACATCGGCATAGAGCGCATTATCAACCCCAGGATGACAAAAGAAAATGCAGAAGTTATCAAGCTAAAATTAGATAATGGGCAAACTCTTATATGCACGCCAGATCACCTTTTTATGTTGCGGGATGGTAGCTATAAAGCAGCAGCTTTGTTAACACCTGAAGATTCCCTGATGCCACTTTATCGAAAGATTTCAGAAAAGGATGAACGAGGCAATGGACTTGACGGTTATGAAATGACTTGGAATGGCAAGCATGATAAATGGATTTATACCCATATTCTGGCGGATATTTATAACCTCCAGAATGGAGTTTATGAATCCAAAGATGGCAATCATCGCCATCATGTAGATTTCAAGAAACTCAACAATAATCCGACCAATATCAAGCGGCTTCCTGCTGAAGAACATCTAGCCTTACACCGCGCCCATATCGAAAAAACGTTGCATCGACCGGATGTAATTGAAAAGAGCCGTCAAGTTCATATGAGCGAAGAATATCGTGCCATGATGAGCGATCGGATGTCACAGATAAAAACGAGTTACATTCTTTCACAACAAGCTAAGGCTCAGTGGGAAGATGAAGAGTACAAAGCATACATGATGCAAAAATGGCGAGACTTTTATGATAACAACGAAGAATATCGCCAACAAAATCGGGCCCAATTGAACAAAGCACAGCAAGAATATTGGAGTGATGAACTGAATCGTTTAGTGCAGGCAGAAAGAGTTCGAGAATATTTTGAAAAAAATCCGGAAATGCGGCAGCTTCATTCAGAAGTTGCCAAACAAAAATGGCAAGATGAGGATTTGTTAGAATGGCGGCGTCAAAAAACAAAAGAACAATGGACAAGCGAATTTCGAGCTAAGCGAAAAGCGGCACTTCACCAAACTTACTATCGCAAGACTATTGAGGCTTTGAAGGATGTAGAAATTCAACTGGGCTTTTTGGATTTGGAAGCTTACGATCTTTACCGTCGCCGACTGAAAGACAAGTCGATCTTGAAATTTCAGACTTTCTGCGATCGCTACTTTGACGGTAGTCGGGTACAAGCGCGTCAAGCGATCGCCAACTACAACCACCGCATTGTCTCGATCGAACGCCTAGAGGAACGATACGATGTTTACGATATCGAAGTTCCCAATACGCATAACTTCGCTTTAGCAAGCGGGATATTTGTGCATAACAGCGCCAAACAAGGAAGAGATAGACGCTTCCAAGCCATCCTACCTTTACGAGGTAAAATCCTCAACATCGAGAAAACCGACGACGCCAAAATCTACAAGAATAACGAAATTCAATCTTTGATAACCGCTTTGGGTTTAGGCGTCAAAGGTGAAGAATTTGACCCTTCCGGACTGCGTTATCACCGCATTGTGATTATGAGCGTAGCAGGCGATGAACCAACCCTTGTCATGCACAATTCGGGACGTACAGAGTTTGTACAAATCGGTCGTTTTATTGATGATTGCATTGAAGGGCGTCGCAGTCACACTGAATATCAAGTGATTTCCTTCGATCCTGCCACCAACGCTACCCGATTCCGCCCCTTGAAAGCTGTGATTCGTCACGGTCACGAGGAGCCGATGTACAAAATCACGACGCGCTACAATCGCTCGGTAAAAGTAACATCATCTCACAGCGTATTTGTGTTTGAAAATGGGCAAGTCATTCTCAAAAAAGGCAACGAAATTAAACCGGGTGACTTATTAGTTGCCAGTCGCCGTTTGCCTCGCCCATCTAATAGCGCAACACGCATAGATCTCTTGGAAACTTTCTACAACGCTGAATTAACCAAGGCACTTTACCTCAAAGGTGACGATGTGCGGCGAATTGCCGGAGAGCGTGTGTTGGCGAAACTAGCACAACCAAATCAGTGGAGTGAAGCGCGAGTCAAGCTCGATGCTGAGGGATGGAAAAAGTTGATTGCCCAACGTCAAGCATCTGGACTAACCCAGAAGCAGTTAGCAGCATCAGTGGGTGTAAAGCAAGCGATTACTATTAGCCAATGGGAACGCGGTATCAATCGCCCAATTTTATCTCATTTCTTGAGTTATCTTGAGGCTATTGGTGGGAACGAAAATATTGTTTATCAGCAATTACCGCCAAAAATCGCACAACTACAGGCACAAGACGATCGCAGCAATAATGCTCTCTGGCGCGAGGTCAGTTGCTACAAGCCGTTAGATGAATTCACTCTCAGTGAAATCGCGCAGTTGGGCGATGATGTGCAAATAGTCCCGCAGGCGCACGGCGAAAAAGCGTTTGGACGCTATCTGCCGATCTCTCGCGAGCTGATGTGGTTCTTGGGTTGGTACGTTGCGGAAGGAACGCTGAGCCAACATCAGGTCAGCCTCAATTTAGGTAAAAAAGATGAGCGATTCATCCCCGAACTTGTGGCGGCAATTGAAGCGGTGTTCGGCGAGACACCACGCTGTTATAATGACCCGGAAAGTGATGGCATTAAGCTGTATTTTCACAGCGTTGCAGCAGCGCGTTTATTGCAAGCTTGGAGTTTAGCTAAACAGGCACACCAGAAGCAGTTACCCGATCTCGTATTCAGCTTGTCTGAAGAACTTCAGTTGGCGTTCCTGGAGGGTTATTTCTTGGGTGATGGCACTACAGACGGCAACCATTTGTCATTCACGACAAACTCCACGCAACTCAAGGATGGGCTTTTATATCTGTTAGGACAACTGGGAATTCTTGCAAGTACAAGTCATCATCAGCCGTCTTGTCATCCAGATGCACCGATTCAAACTCGTCACGCCTATTACACGATCGCCATATGTGGTAAAGAGCAGATTGAAGGTTGTCGCCAAATTTGGCAACGCCATGCTAATGCTCATAAGCTGGAGGAGTGTCTAGCACGCCCCCATCGCAAAGCTTTGGATTGTGTAACGATCTCGGAAGATTTGATCGGGTTAAAAGTGATTTCTGCTGAGGAAGTGGAACTGGTCGGTGATTATGTTTACGACTTCTCAGTTCATGATGATGAAAACTTCATCTGCGGTACTGGTGGTTTGGCGGCGCATAATACGGATGCTGACGTTGATGGGGCGCATATACGCACGCTTTTGCTAACATTTTTCTATCGCTATCAACGGGCACTGATCGAGCAAGGTTACATTTACATTGCTTGTCCTCCGCTGTACAAAGTGGAACGGGGTCGCAATCATTACTATTGCTATAGCGATCGCGAACTGCAAAACCTCATTCAACACGAATTCCCCGCCAACGCTAACTACACCATCCAGCGGTTCAAAGGTTTGGGTGAAATGATGCCGGAACAACTCTGGAGTACCACTATGAATCCAGAAACGCGCACCCTCAAACTGGTGGAAATTGAAGACGCCGCCGAAGCCGATCGCATCTTTACCATCCTCATGGGCGATCGCGTTGCCCCCCGCCGCGAATTCATCGAAACCTACGGCCCCAAACTGAATCTCACCGATTTGGATATCTAAACCCTTATGGGCGGGCACAAGGCCCGCCCTTACAGGCCGTTTTGTAAGAAATCTTAATAAAAATTCTCATCAAATCAGTCTAATGTTACGAAATAGACGGTTTAAAACCGTTAGTAAAATAAACAAGCTCCGACCTAGACATAGGGACACAAATTTAGCATGAGCAGTAATTTAGCGACCAAGTTGCGTGAAGGCACCAAAAAAGCCCACACGATGGCAGAAAACGTCGGTTTTGTCAAGTGCTTTTTAAAAGGAGTAGTAGAAAAGAACTCCTATCGTAAGCTGGTAGCCAACCTGTACTTCGTGTACTCGGCGATCGAAGAAGAGATGGAACGGCACCGCGAACACCCCATCCTCTCCAAAATTTATTTCAAAGAGCTGAATCGCAAGAAAAGCTTGGAGCAAGATCTCAGCTACTACTTCGGCCCCAACTGGCGCGAGCAAGTCGCTCCCTCTCCTGCCGCCCAAGCCTACGTGCAGCGGATTAAAGAAGTATCTGCCACAGCACCGGAACTTTTAATTGCCCAATCCTACACTCGCTACCTGGGTGACTTATCTGGCGGTCAAATCCTCAAAGGGATTGCCGAAAGAGGCATGAACCTAACCGACGGTCAAGGCGTTGCTTTCTACCATTTCAAAGATATTTCTGACGAAAAAGCATTTAAAGCCACCTATCGGCAAGCCTTGAACGAACTGCCCATTGACGAAGCTACAGCCTTACGCATCGTGGACGAAGCCAATGCTGCCTTTGGTATGAATATGAATATGTTCAAGGAACTGGAAGGCAACTTGATCAAGGCTATTGGTTTGATGCTCTACAACACTCTGACCCGCAAACGCACTCGCGGCAGCACCGACGCAGAATTGGCAACGGCAGAGTAAATTAGAGCTGGTTTAAATTAAATACCGATTCTTCAGACAACATTACATTTTTTCTCACAATCCTGGAGGCTGGGTGGCTGTTTTGAGTAGCTGTCATCAAGTCCCCAGGATTGTCAGCTTTTGGACATTTGATATGAATAGGCTTTTCTCAGAAGAATTGCGTATTTAACGTATATAGAAATTTATATTTTTGTAAAGCTTACGTATTAATACTGGCAGGTTTGAGGAAAAATTTGCCAAGATGCCTTCACCATGTCTGGATTTATTGAAAAACGACTCTCAGACAATGGTGAATTTACTGAAATAAGTCTTACAAATATTTGTAGGTTAGGCGAAAAATGAAAGCAAAGAAAGCCCCGATTGGTTTAGTTCGTTCAGCTGCCGTTGCAGCCACCGTCGCTTTTTCTGTAGCTACCGCAATGCCCAGCTGGGCTGTATCTATTTTTCTGACCGGTCATGACCCAGACTTCCATGCTTTTTTGGGTGGAAACACCGCAGGTGCGCGGAAAATCAATAATGTGGCGATCGACTATGTAATGGACCCAGCCTTCAACACATTTGTCGCTGGCGGAATCAACAAATTCCTGTTTGTGGAGTCTCAGATTACTCCCCCAGGAGGTCATGTCAACGGCGTCAATGGTATTATTGCCAGCGGTTACACCCTTGGTACTGACTTCGATCGTATTGATGCCAGTGGATTGAATGCAGCTTTAGACCAGCTGGGTACTACCTACAGCGCGATCGTCGTTGCTTCGGACTTCGGCGGTGTCCTAACACAGGCAGAACTGGACATTTTGAATGCCCGTTCTGGTGACATCATAGACTTCCTTAACGATGGAGGAGGTTTGTATGCTATGGCAGAAGGCAACAACGGTGCTCATCTTACCCCTAATGGCGGCTGGTTTGGGTACCTACCTTTTATCACGACAAGTACCGCTTTGAATCAGTCAGAACAAGGCTTTACAGTTACACCTTTTGGAGCGAGTTTAGGTCTGACAAACAACGATATCAACGGAAACGCCTCTCACAACATCTTCGATGGAACTTTTGGACTCAATATTGTGGATGTTGATGCCAACGGGAATATTATGTCTCTGGCAGGCAGAAATCTTCCCACGCCCAACTCCGTTCCCGAACCTACTTCTGCCTTGGGTTTATTGGCGTTTGGCGCTACAAGCGGAGTACTGCTAAAGCGCAAACAGCAACATAAAGCCTAAATTAACTTTACAGAAGCGATCGCAAAGTAGACTGAAAAACTGGTGCATCTTTCATCCAAAGAAATGGCAGTTTTTTTGTGCAATTAGTTGGGATACTCTATAAGTTATTAAATTTTGTGTCAATTTGCGCGGAAACCCGGATAAGTTGGACAACATAGCTTATTGCCATACGGCATATCCGCGATGACGATCGCAACCGTAAATCCCGCGTTAGGCTTTCTGCAACAAATTCACCCTCGTCAAACCACCCCAGATTTAAGAACCTGGGGCAGTAGAGATTATTCGGGTTGGATCTGCGTCTTACTTACTTATGCGATTTGGCTATCCGGGAGTTTGAGCGCGTCGCGACCTCTCGCAACAACGACTTGGAGTAGATCGCTGCGATCGACAATGTACTCGCCGCCTTGGAGGCGATCGAACATCCGCTGACGGCACAAGACAAGGAACTGTTGCGGGATATCTTCTACCGCAACGGGTTTAACTGGACTGGGGATTCTGCTAAGATGCCCTGATGCACGAGAAAAATCGCACTCAACCTAAATCCGGATGGTCTTTAGACCAACGAGATCCAAAAGTCATTCAAGCCATGATGCCAATATGGGGGTGGCTGTACGAGAACTATTTCCGGGTGCAAACGAGCGGTTGGCATCATATTCCCGACGAGGGAAAAGTCTTGTTCGTTGGTTCCCACAACGGGGGAATTGCTGCGCCGGATATGTTCATGATGATGTATGACTGGTTTCGGCGCTTTGGCTACGAACGCCGGATTTATGGGTTGATGCACCATCTCACATGGCAAGTAGCGCCTTCGTTAGCCGAACTGGCGGTAAAATGCGGCGCGATCGAGGCCCATCCTAAAATGGCGATCGCAGCTTTGCGCCAAAATGCCAGCGTGTTGGTTTATCCCGGTGGCCCGCAAGATTTGTTCCGACCCTACCATATGCGTCATCAAATCTACTTTGCCGATCGCAAAGGATTTATCAAAGTAGCGCTGCGAGAGGAAGTGCCGATTATTCCCGTGATTTCCAATGGCGCACACGATACGCTGATTGTACTTGCAGACATCCACGAGCAAATGCAGCAGCTAAATTCGTGGGGAATACCTTGGCTTTTTGGTATCGACCCGGAAGTTTTTCCGATTTATCTCGGTTTACCTTGGGGATTGGCGATTGGGCCGTTGCCTCACATTCCATTACCGGTGCGTATCTATACTCGCGTTTGTCCTCCGATTGTGTTTGAACGGTATGGCGATGAAGCATCACGCGATCGCGAATATGTTAATGCTTGTTATGAAATGGTTCGTACTAAAATGCAGCAGGAATTAGATTGGTTGGTTAAGCACAGCCAAGATTAGTCTTCTAACATTACAATTCGCTAGGAAGGTTGGCAAGTAAATCTGGCAACTTTGTATTGTTTTTTAACACCGAAAGGAAATGTTTAAATCAAATCCAATTTCATTTCGTTAGTAGGTGAAAAGCCCAAACTGGAATAAACAGGTAAGCCAGATGGAGAAGCGTGTAAAATTGCTTTCGTACATCCTTGGGATTTGAGATAATTTACTGCTGTGGTGGTGAGTTGTTTGGCAATTCCTTGTCGGCGATGATTCGGTTCGACATAAACTCCCCAAATATATCCATACTGGCGATATTCTGCGGTGAGGATATGGGGATAAAGGCCAGCAAAAAGCTGACAGCTTACGGAACCTACAACTCGACGATCGACTTCTGCCACAAAAGCTTGATAGCAAAGTTGTTTGCGAGCGCGATCGATAAATTCAAGTGTAATATTAAACCAATCTGTTTGGATACTATTTGGTGGAACATCATTATCCAGCCACATTTGATAAAAGTGTTCTGCAATGAGAGAATCTTCTTTAGAAAAAGCTGCTCTGACATGGATATCGAGTGTCATTACAATTATTGGTTTGCGTGAGTGAGATCGTACCTGTTTTGTTAAAAGTAATTGCAGTAATTGTAGGTTGGGTTGAGCCATAGCGAATTTCTAGATCCGTCCGCTCATTGTGGAGCCAATCCAAAATCCAAAATCCAAAATCCAAAATCGAATGACTTCAACCCAACCTACAAATTGATGATAACTAGCTATCAAACATGGCGATTGAACCATGCAGCAATGTTGATTGCAGCTTTATCGATCGTTTCCGGTTCTTCATAAAACTGAAACTGAATTTTATCCCCTAACCAAACAAGCTCTTTGTCTTTGGCGGGAATCGATTCAAATATTTTTTTAGGAATCACCGGCCCGGTTGCCGCCTTGTCAGCGTGTACCATCAAAGTCGGCTTGTTGAGATTTTTGATGGTTTCATCCACACGATAAGTCCACAATTCTGCTTCGCTCATCGCAGTAATGCGGTTTTCCCAAAGCCCTTGAAAATTCCAAGCTGGGCCGCGATTTGCCCAACGGATGTACCACTCATATATCGGTTTTGGTAATAGCAAAGCGTGAGGATCTTCGAGACTTACAATGGGAATATACTCCATTTCACCCGTTTCTTCGTATTTAGCCTTTGCTTGCTTTGCTCGTTCAATGCGAGCGAGAGTCTTTTCTTCGCCGCCATTGTATTCATCTGCGGTTTGTTTGGTCAGATAGTGACCTGCTACTAGCGCTAATGCTTTTACTCTGCTGTCTTCCGTGGTTGCCTGAATTGCCCAATTAGTACCTTGACATACACCAAGAATGTAAATTCTATCTTGATCTACTTCTGGGCGGGTGAGCAAATAACTAACTGCGGCTTTCAAGTCAGAAACCTTTGCTTGTGGGCTTTCATAACGGCGCGGTTCCCCACCGCTTTCGCCATGAAAACGCGGGTCAAATGCTAAGGATATAAAACCTTCTTTTGCCATTCGCGTAGCATATTGAACAGGCGATTGCTCTTTGACAAATGCTACAGGGCCGAGAATCGGCAGGGCGGGTGCTGGTTGGGTTAAGCCGTCAGGGATGTATAAATTCCCCACCAGTTCCACGCCGTCGTTTGTGAAGGTGACTCGCTCCATTGTGTAGGAGCCTTTGGATTGCGTCTCCGTATTCTGCATTTTTGCCTCCGCACTGTTACTTACTCCAGCTAGACCCTGGCTGAGTAAAAAACTGCCTGCCCCGATTGCGCTGGCTTTCACGAAGGTTCTCCGCGATTGGTCAGACATTTTTAGTTTCTCCGCTAGTTGGCTCGTGCAGTAGCTTAAAAATATTGTTGCTTCACGAGCAGGTTAACTGTCTGAATGTTATTAATATCATTAAAAGTGTAGATTGTGCAAATATGCAATATTAGTATAAAAATTTCATTCGATCGTATGTACAGCTTCAATCGCAAATGATTCTGATGGTAATTATTTGTACATTGGGTGGAGGTGAGTTACAGGCCGCAACGTTTATTGTTTATTGCAACATTGGCGATTGTAGATTGCTATGCGAGCTATGAACAACAGACATTTCCTCCAAAAGAATCTCTCTCGGCAGGCAGAATGCCTACACCACAATAATTTTTGGAGATGTCTAATGAACAACTAATTAAAGTTAATTTTTAGCAAAGACAAATCATCCTCAAAACTTTGCCCATGATTTAGATTGCGGATATGTTGTAAAATTTCATTCAGATTAGAGGTATTTTTCTGACGGCAGTTTGTTAGTAAACTAATGAAAGCATCGATTCCCCATATTTTGCCATCTGGCTGATGAATTTCATAAGCACCATCGCTGAAAATATATAGACTGCTGTTTTCTTCGATATTGAGATAGCAATTGTCAAATTCGGAATCGGGTAAAAAACCGATTGGCAGTCCGGAAGATACCAGTCGCTTAACCTGGATGTTTTCCGGTGTGCCAGATAAAATTACAGCTGGTGGATGTCCGGCACTCGCGTATACAAGCTGACGCGAGTATTGGTCATACACTCCATACCAAATAGTGAAATACTTATCGTTGTGATTATCCATTTGAAAATTATCGTTCAGCGCCTTCAAAACTTGGCTGGGCTGAAGAAAATTAACTTCCGAGATGGGTTGCGATCGCAAAAAATTTAGTACGGCAACTGATAGCAGCGCCGCACCAACTCCGTGTCCGGATACATCAAGCAAATAAATACCTAAAATCCCATCGTATAGCCAGTAAAAATCAAAACAATCGCCGCCCAGCCGAGCAGAAGGAATAAACACCGCCTCACTGGAGACAGTTCCTTTTAAAGGTGAGGGGAGCAGCGATAGCACATATGCAGCCGCTTCATCCAATTCTGCCTGTAATTTGTGGTTCGCTTTTTCCATCGCTTGCTTTTGGGTTTGCAAATCTTGGTTGAGCGTTTGCAACTTTTGATTCAATTCATACAACCGCAGCCCAGCTCGCACCCGCGCTTTCACTTCTTCCATTTCCACCGGCTTGGACAAAAACTCGTCTGCTCCTGCATCAAGTCCCTTAACACGTTCCTCAACTGCTTCCTTCTCAATACCCTTTCCCTTCGCAGTCAGCAGAATAAAGAATGCAGTTGATAACTCCGGATCGGCTTTAATACGGCGACACACTTCCAGTCCGTCCATCTCCGACATCATCCAATCACAAATTATGAGAGCGGGAGGATGCAGTTGTGCTTGCGCGATACCTTCTTCACCATTGCTTGCTAAGATTACATCATAACCCTGATTTTGGAGTGTTCTTTTTAAGAGCAGCCGCAGCGTAGGGTCATCATCAACGATAAGAATTTTAAACATAGGACTTCAAGTAAACTTACATCTATTACAGTTTATTATTGCATTAGAAAGGGAAGGTTAGTCACAAGTGCTTAAAAAAATTCATCTTCAAGTTAATACAAATCTGACAGCTTCTGGCCAAGTTTTATCATGGTTTGAGCAGTTAAACGATCCTCCCATCAATAAGAAAATTTGGTGGCAGTGTCAAACCCTACTTCAAGAAGGCTTTGCTAATATTGTCGAACACGCCCATAAAGATCTGCCGCCTGACACACCGATCGATATAGAAGCTGTACGGTTTGACGAACATATAGAGATTCGTATTTACGGTTATGGCCCATATTTTGACTTAGAAGCTCAATTGGCGCAAATCCCCGAACTTGAAGATAATTTTGAGGGACGGGGGCGCGGGTTGAAAATTATATCATTACTTGCGGACTGCTTTTCTTACAAGATCGCAGACGATCGTCGGAATTGTCTGTCGCTCAGCAAACAGTATTAAATTTTTATTGATTGGATTTCCCATTTTTTTAACAAGTCTTGTATCCTGTTAAGAGATGCTTGAAATTCTGTCAGCAATTCCGCCGTTCCTTCTAGCTGTTGAGAACGAGCGAGTTTTTCAAGTTGGGATGCGGCTGCGTTCATAGCAGTAGCTCCGATATTGGCACTGGCACCTTTAAGGTGATGACAGCCCCGCTGAATTTGATTAAAGTTACGATTGGCGATCGCATCTTTAGTTAGCTCCAGATGAGCTTGGGCATCTTCTACAAACATCTGCAATAATTCCAATTCAAATTCTTCATTGTTTTCGGAAATTTTATGCAAATGTTCCCAATCAAAATCTGGTAAAGTCGCCGCTTCCCTAGCAACAGCTTGCACGGGCAAAACGACTTCTTCACTTGTAACTATTACACTACTCCAACGCTCCAGTACCACTGCTAATTTTTCCTTGGATACGGGCTTACTCAGATAATCATCCATCCCGGCATCTAAACATCTTTCTCGATCTTCTTTCATGGCATTTGCCGTCATCGCAACTACCACAGGGCGATGTCCGACCAAACGAGATAGTTCCTGCCTGCGCCGAATTTCTCGCGTTGTTTCAAAACCATCGAGAATGGGCATTTGGCAGTCCATTAAAATCAAATGATAGGAAACTTTTTCTAATAGCTGTAATACTTCTTCTCCATTGGCGGCAACATCAGCGTTGTAACCCAAATTATCCAGCTGCTTGAGAGCTACTTTCTGGTTCACTAAATTATCCTCAGCTAGCAGAATTTTTAACTTGTTTTTAACAGCAGTTTCGGGCTGTTGAGACTGGGAGTTATCGGAAATATTATCAACGCCACAGGTTTTTAACTCGTCTGAATTTAAATGACTGCCTAAAATTGGAATAATCGTATCCAGCAACCGGGATGGCTTAACAGGTTTGAGTAAATAATCGATAAATCCTATCTTTAGTGCTTGCTGAACTTCATCTCTTTTATTAGTACAAGTTAGCATAACCAGCGGTATTTCAGCTAGAGCCGGATGACGCTTAATTTGTTCTGTCAAAGTTATGCCATCTATCTGAGACATTTGCCGATCGATCAAAACGATATTATAAGGCATTCCGCGATCGCAAGCCGCCTGTAGAGCTTGCAGCGCCGCTGCCGCACTATCAGCCTCATCTACCTGGATTCCCCAATGGGTAGCTTGATAAAAAATTACTTTTCGGTTGGTAGCATTTTCATCCACAACTAACAACCGACACTCCTTGAGATAGCCAAGATCTTTAACTGGGGAAATCGGCTGAATTTGCTTACAAAAAGGTATGCTAACCCAAAACTGAGAACCTTTACCATCCTGACTTTCAACTCCTATTTCACCTCCCATTAAAGCCACCAACTGCTTGCAGATAGCTAAACCCAAACCAGTGCCGCCATACTTGCGGGTGGTGGAAGCATCCACCTGGGAAAACGGTGCAAAAAGTTTGTCTCGATATTCTGGAGCAATACCGATGCCGGTATCGATTACAGCTAAGTTAATAGTAGCTGTAGTAGCGGTTTCTGACTCCAATTCTGCCCGCACTACTACCTCTCCAGAGTTAGTAAATTTAATCGCATTACCAATCAAGTTCATCAGAATTTGTCGCAGGCGACTGACATCTCCTTTGATTTCGGTAGGAACATTGCGAAAAATTAAAGCAGCAATTTCCAATCCTTTAGCATGAGCTTGAGGAGCCAGCAAATCGACCACTTCTTCAATGCAGACAGACAAATCGAAATCTAAAATTTCTAGTTGCATTTCCCCAGCTTCAAGTTTGGATAAATCTAAAATCTCGTTGATTAGGCTTAAGAGAGCGTCTCCACTGATGCGTATTGTTTCGACAAAATCTCGCTGTTCCGGATTTAAGTCTGTTTCTAATAATAAGCCAGTCATCCCTAAAACTGCATTCATAGGTGTGCGGATTTCGTGACTCATATTCGCAAGAAATAGTGATTTAAAACGGGAGGCTTCCAGAGCAGCTTCTCGCGCTTCTACCAATGCTTCTTGCGCCAGTTTGCGATCGGTGATGTCGGTGTCTGTTCCAGTCATACGATACATATTGCCTTCCGCATCTTGGAAAGCTGTACCTTGAGAAAGGAACCAACGGATGCTCTTATTTTTATGCAGCCGACGATGTTCAATTTCATACAGAGGTGTTTTTCCTTCTAGATGTGCTTTGGTGGCATTCAACACTTGTTGCAAATCGTCTGGATGAACTAAAGAAAGCCAACTTGATAAAGTGTTGGGGATATCGAGTTCTGTATAACCAAGTGCAGCTTTAATGGTGGGATCGATATAGATTTCGTTTTTTTGAATATCCCAATCCCAAACGCCTACATTGCCGGCGCTAATTGCTAGCTCATATCTTTCCTGACTTAACCTTAGCGCTTCTTCTGTGCGCTTGGCTTCGGTGCGATCGATCCCCGTACTGATGATATATTCAACCTCTCCCTCATTACCTAAAAGCACAGTATTCGACCATGCAATTAAGCGACGGCTTCCGTTTTTTGTCACCCAATAATTTTCGCACTCGTTTTGGTTGTTGCCACTTTGCAGTTGTCTAAAAACTGCTTTGACGGTTTCTACTTCTTCTGGAATCGAGCATAAATCCCAAAAATACCTGCCCCTCACTTCATCCAAGGAATAACCCGTTGTTTTTTCGCACGCTTGGTTAAAGCGAACAATTTTTCCTTGCAGATCGAAAACTATTACGAAGGCGCTAGCTGTATCAACAATGGCAGAAATAAAGTTGCGCTCTTGCTTAAGCCATTCCTCTACCTGCTTGCGTTCGCTAATCTCGCGATAGATTAGGTAGAAGACCGAAGCGAGAATAAAAAAACACACAAATATGCCTATTAAAAATGTCAATATTGCCTTTTTTGCGTTGGCTTTTGCTGCCGCTTGACGCTGACGCAATAACGTCTTTTCGTTTTTTTGTATAGTCTCTATTATTTGGCGAATCTCATTTGTTTGCTGTCGGTTTTGATGCGTATTAAAAAAATCTAAGGCTGACTGCAATCCCCTCTGCCTACGCAATTGAACTATTTCACTTAGGAGGTCGATTTTACTGGCAATGATAGGTTCTAATGTCGGTAAATATTGTTGTATATAGTTATCTGAAGTTAATGTTTTGAGTTGTTTAATGTTTTCTTTGAGAGTGGGAATAGCTGTGTTGTAAACTTCTAAATAAGACTCGTCTCCAGTCAGTATGTATCCTCTTTGTCCGGCTTCGAGATACCTCAAGTTGGAGAGAACATCTTCAAGATTGCCCAGTACTTCGTAACTGTGTTCTACCCACTTAGAAGTTTTGACGAGTTCATCGATACTGCGGTACGAAACTACCCCAATTAACACTAGAATTGCTGACGCTAATCCAAACCCTGCCGCAATTCGCTTGAAGAACGTCCTGCGCTTCTTGTGTGCTTGTTTGCGATCGCTATTGACGAGTAATAAATTTGCTAAATTGCGCCGCAGTTCCATCAGCTTGACTGCTTGACGACCCAGCATTCGCAATGCGTCTACCTGTTCTGGATTGAGATTTCGCGGTATGCGATCGACCGCGCAAAGTGTTCCCAATGCGTGACCCTCTGGGCTAATCAGCGGCACACCTGCATAAAAACGCACATGAGGGTCGGAAGTTACAAAGGGGTTTGTGGCAAAACGTTCGTCAGTTGTAGCATCGGGAACAATAAAAACTTCTCTTTGCAGGATAGTATGGGCGCAGAACGCCACATTGCGGGGTGTTTCCAGCGCCGACAAACCCACTTTTGACTTGAACCACTGGCGGTTAGAGTCAACTAGAGTGATTAAGGCGATCGGGGTTCGGCAAATATATGACGCTAAACGTGTGAGGTCGTCAAAAGCTGCTTCCGCAGGAGTGTCGAGAATCTTATATTGCTTAAGCGCTTCGATTCTCTCGGCTTCATTATCGGGTAAGGGTGCTTCGATCATCAAAAGACAAAATAGAGTAATTTACTAATCTTTTGTAACTTAAGATACATTTTTTAGCTTAACTGATTGCTAAGTTAAGCAGGTAAGACAAAGAATAACTTATCAATAAAATTCAATCTTTCTACCCTCTGTAGTATTTAGCGTCAAAGCTGAAAGTTTTTTGAGGCAACTGGCAGAATCAGAGAGAAGAATTTGATAGCTTCTAGGGTTCCGGTTTGGATAGAGCGACACAGGCGATACTCCAAATGCTGGTCCGAGAGAAGCAGCTGGCTCTTGTAGAATATTTATATTTATAAGGATGAGCTAGCCACACGGCGGGAGAAAAGCCCGGGAGAAACGCACAAGTCGCGATCGACTAAACTTGTTCTCCTGGGCTTTCTGCTTTGGAACTCAGGAGACAAGCAAGTGAATCAACAGCAGAATGTTGTTTTGTAAATCTCCAGAGTGTTCAAATGACTGAAAATCCTTTGTTTCAAAGTCCAGAGTCAAATAACGGCCATACTCCCAGCCAAGCACAACGCGCCTTGGAACTGGAAGCGAGATTGCCGTTGACAGGCTGGCAGCAGGAAGTGTCAAAAGGTCTGGAATATGGATTAGAAGCAGCAGAAAGTATTCGCGATCGCACCATTCCCACCTTCTCTCGCGGCGAACTTCCCCACTACGCAGGCATCAACACCTTCATGAAAGCGCCTTATGTGGAAGATGTGCGTAGAGTTGGCGAATACGATGTGGCGATTGTCGGCGTTCCCCACGACTCCGGAACTACCTATCGTCCCGGTACTCGCTTCGGCCCGCAGGGGATTCGGCGCATTTCTGCATTGTACACCCCCTACAACTTTGAGTTGGGAGTTGACCTGCGCGAACAAATCACCCTTTGCGATGTCGGCGATATCTTCACCATTCCCGCCAACAACGAAAAATCATTTGACCAAATTTCTAAAGGCGTTGCCCACATTTTTAGTTCCGGCGCATTTCCGATTATTTTAGGCGGCGACCATTCGATCGGTTTCCCAACAGTACGAGGCATTTGCCGTCACTTAGGCGATAAGAAAGTTGGTATCATTCACTTCGATCGCCACGCCGACACCCAAGAAACCGACCTCGACGAACGGATGCACACCTGTCCTTGGTTTCACGCCACCAACATGAAAAACGCCCCAGCCAAAAACCTCGTACAGCTGGGAATTGGCGGTTGGCAAGTTCCCCGTCAAGGCGTGAAAGTTTGTCGAGAACGTTCTACTAACATTCTCACCGTTACCGACATCGTAGAAAAAGGAATTGATGCAGCCGTTGATTTTGCCTTAGAACGCGCACTAGATGGTACCGACTGCGTATATATCAGCTTCGATATCGACTGCATCGATGCCGGATTTGTTCCCGGCACCGGTTGGCCAGAACCGGGCGGTTTATTACCCCGCGAAGCGCTATCTTTACTCGGCAAAATAGTGCAAAAAGCACCCATTTGCGGCTTAGAAGTAGTAGAAGTTTCTCCACCTTATGACATCAGCGATATGACCTCACTCATGGCAACTCGCGTCATTTGCGACACGATGGCGCATTTAGTCATATCCGGTCAACTACCCCGCAAACAAAAACCCGCTTACATTTTCCCAGAATCGCAACCCGAACTCGTAGCCTGGACTTAAAAACTCAAAGCAGAGGAGAACAGGGAACAGTAGACCTCTGGCAAAAGCCGAAAAACCTCATATTATTCATCTGCGTTTATCTGCTTTCATCTGCGGTAAAAAGAGCGGGAATTCCCATTTCGCAAGAAGCCTATTCTTCTCCTGTCTCCCTCTCCCTCTTCCCTCTCCCCTTTTTTTCAGGAGAAATCCATGCACGAAACTGACATGACAAAAGCGTTAATTGTAACGGTGAAGAAATGGTGGTTAGAACAACCAGAAAAACCGAAAATTTCCCACGTTCATCTCACAGTCGGTCAGTTCACCTGCGTCGAACCTGTGAGTTTGCAATTCGCCTTTGAAGTCCAGACCCGCAACACCTTTTTAGAAGGAGCAAAGCTAGTCATTCAGGAAACGCCATTAATTGCGTTTTGCCATCACTGCCAACAAGAATATCGCCCAGAGATTGGCATTCAGTACGCTTGTCCGACTTGCCACTCGCCAATGGAAGATATTCGATCGGGCCGAGAACTGAAGATCGATCGCATTGAATATAGTTCTGATTCTGCGGAAACTTATGCACCAAACGTTTGACGCCGCTTTAGGAATTAACTTGCTCCATGCCAATCAAGCCGGAGCAGACCACAACCGCGAACATTTTGATGAATGGGGAATTACTTGTTTCAATGTGATGAGCAGTCCTGGCGCGGGCAAAACGGCGCTGCTAGAAAAAACCCTAGCCGGACTCACCAACGAGTACAAAATCGCCGTCATTGAAGGCGATATGACCACCGAATTAGATGCCGATCGCCTGCGGAAATACAACGTTCCCGTGATTGCGATCAACACAGGTCGTTCCTGTCATTTAGATGCCAAAATGGTGTCAGGGGGAATTCATCGTTTAGCCCACGAATACAACCCTTCCGAATTCGATTTAGTACTGGTAGAAAACGTTGGCAATCTCGTTTGTCCGGCAGAATTTGAAGTAGGCGAACACGCCAAAGTTGCGCTCTTGAGTTTGACCGAAGGAGAAGACAAACCCCTCAAATATCCGGTGATGTTTCAAGAAGCAGATTGTTTGTTAATCACCAAAATGGACTTAGCACCCCATCTTGATGTTGACGTGAATCAAATTGTGGCAAATGTGCGCCAAATGAATTCCCACGTCACCATCATTCCCGTGTCTGCCAAAACAGGAGAGGGATTGGAAACTTGGTTTGATTGGGTACGCTCTCAAATCGATCGATTCTCAGCCACCAAACATCAACTATCGACTGTTCATTAACACAGGTACGTAGTTGCGCTTCAGCGCTCTTCTCAAAAGTACGTAGTTGCGCTTCAGCGCTCCGATCGAAAGTACGTAGTTGCGCTTCAGCGCTCTTCTCAAAAGTACGTAGTTGCGCTTCAGCGCTCTTCTCAAAAGTACGTAGTTGCGCTTCAGCGCTGAAGAGCAACAACAAAACAAAAAAA
>NZ_JBHFNU010000090.1:0-66866 GCF_041929145.1 Aerosakkonema sp. BLCC-F183
GGAATCTCTAGATTTATTTAGTGAACAAACTGCTAAATTAATGTCTTTAAGTCCTCATAAATTACCTTATTATCAACGAGGTCATCGCGCCGAAATGCTTATCCAGTCTACCTTTGAGCTATAGTTGTCGCCCCGTCAGGGCGAAAGGGGGGAAGGGAGAGAGGGGGAGAGTGGGGGAGTGGGGGAGTAGGAGTTGGAATAACAAAGTTTAAGCATTATAGCAAAACAGCATCAGCAGAGAAACTATGAAGAAAATTAAAAATTTGGTTATTCTTATATATTTGATATGTTTTTCATGTATATTGTAAGTTTTATAGAGCATCAACTCACCGACTTGTTTTACTGTTCTAAAGAGTTGGGAGCGTGACAGCTCCAAAGCTCCTACGGTCATCTCACTTACGAAACCTGAACTATGGTCAGCAATAAGACTCCCTCGATTGGATTGGTTGAAGTTCCAGCCACGGGACTATACGATGCAGAAGGCAAAAATTGGACTTCTCTATATAGACATCGTTCTTTAATCAGCAAGCAAGTTTTGATCGCTGACTTGCAAGCCGGAGGATTTGATGCCCGATTGGTCAACCTCAGAGATGAGAGTTATAGTGAAGAATTTGGGGAGATTGACTGGAAAGGAATGACCCTGCGGAAAACTTATGTAGGGGGCCAAATTTCCGCTCTCGATCCCCACGCCTTCGATGCTTGGGGAGTTACAGTCAATTTCTCCCAAGATCGTCAAGTTAGCTGTATGCTGATCGAGCATCTGGCTAAGGGGGGTCGTCCTATTGTCGTTGGCGGCTCGGATGCTTTCGCCGAACCGCACCACTACTTCCAGGCTGGCGCAACAGCCGTAGTTCAGGATAAATCAGGGGCAGCGAATTGGGCTATTTTCGATTATGTACTGGGAAGACCGCCGCGAGAAGAAGTCACGGGTGTGATTCTGGCAGATGGTAAACAGTATCCCAGGAAGACGAAATCAAAAAGTCCAGATGAGTGGGCACTACCCTCACTGGAAGTGGCGCGGGACTGTTTGGGAACACTCCCCAATGTGCAAGGATTTGTGCCAGTCGGTTCGTTGGTGGCTGATATTGGTTGCGATCGCACCTGCGATTTCTGCATGACACCCACCTACGGCACAGGTTTTCGGCGAATGTCCCCAGAAACAGCCCTCAAATGGTTGGCGATTCAGAAAGAAGCGGGAGCTCGATCGATCAATATCGGTTCCGATCAATTCCTGGCGCGTGTACTCTTTCCGGGAGGACGAGAAGAAATCCTTGAAATTACCAATGGTGCGCGAGAGATGGGTATAACTCTCATGTGGCCCAATGGTTTAGAGCTGAGAAAAACTACTCTGGGGGCGGGGCGTAACTACGAAAGCACCGACCTCAGACCTGATGAAGAACTGATTGAAGCACTGTTTGGTTGGGATGGCAAAGTCGGTTGTCCTTTGGCATATATCCCTGCCGAACGTCCGGTTTTTGGACGAGAAGCATACAAAAAGCTCTTGCCCTGGCAAGAGCATTGTGAGTTGATGAAATCTGTAGTGAGAACGGGTGTCCCTGTCATTGCCTATGGCATCATTATCGGGTTAGCCGATGATGACCATGAGGATTTGTTACGTCTTGAGGAAGCGATCTCAGACTTGGTGGATGAACTGGTACAGATTAACCCTCAACTGGAATTTCAGACTTCGTGCTACAGCATTATTCCCTTACCCGGAACTCCCCAAGCTTATAACTTACGCAAATCAGGAATGCTTCAGTTTGAAGACAGCTGTCTTTGGGGGGTATGGACAACCACTTCCAAGACTCATCACCTTACCTACGAGGAAGTTTCCGATTGGCAAATTCGTCTATCTAATATTCGGAGAGGCCCGTCTGGATTTACTAACTATAACGGGGAATATTCCGCGATGGTTAGTGAAGCTTCATCTGACGACTCAAAGATTGTATTGGCGAATGTGAGCTAAACACCGCCGATTATTCTCGGCTGTAACTAGACCCTTTGCAGTTATGGGTCTGGTTACACCCACTACCCGATCGTGCTTCTCCATTCACGATCGCAGCTCTGGGATTCCCGCGAATAACCTCGAAACCCAATACTGCTCGGTTAAGGGTTTTTGATACTTAATTCTGTATTAAGTATTGATAATCAAGCCAATCGCTCGAGGAAATACACGAATCGTGATTTTTCTGATGAGTCATTGCCATTCAATAACAAGGAGATTTAGATAGTGCAAACAACTTTTATCAACAAATTAGTCCTGCCTCATCATAATTACTTTCTTTGTTAAGTCAAAAATCAACTACCTTTGAGCTAACCTATGCAAGCAATGTTAGACATACTGAAAAATTTCGACTAATCCCGGCATACCCATCAGCATTTAAGTAGCCAAAATTAATTTGGTATTATTTGGGGTTGGAAGATGCAATGGAGTTAATAAATAATTAAATTTGACAAAATTTCAGCAAAAGTAAGGTATAAATGTAACACAAACCAAGGAAAAACTTATGATATTTTACTCGCATACTTGGCAAAGCATATTAATCATTACAGGCATGGTTGTTTCTGCCTCTTCCATATACCCCTGTCATGTTCGAGCTCAATCAAAGATTGAGACAGAAAATATATTAATCACCCAAAATTTGGGGGGAATAGTCCGCAAAATACCCCTGGAAGAAGTAGTACCTACAGCAATGTCTGCCGCCAAAACAGCCACTAATGCTGAATTTAACCAAGCCCGAATAGAATTAAAGTCAGATGGTTCGTTAATCTACATTCTCAGAGGTAAAAATCAACAAGGTTTTGAAGTAGAAGCACAAATTACTCCCACTGGTACTATTGTTCAAGTTGACGAGCAAATAGATATCAGTGCAGTTCCTGAAATTGCTGTAAAAGCTTTCAAACGATGGGCCCCAAATGACCAACTGCTCAGCACTTGGCGGAGTACCCGTCTTGGCGAATTTTTCTATCAATTTGTCATTCAGGATTTTTGGTTAGAAATTTCTCCAGATGCTAGTAAAGTTGTTATTTACCGCAAAAAAATCAATGTTTAGTAAAACGCTTGCTCTGAGCAGAAAACTCATGAAAAACTTGACAATCAATAACTGGCAAAAAATGTTAATTCCCACATTAGCTATAACCGCAATTTCTTTTACCGCTAATGCAACTGGGGCAGAGTTACTTAGAGGTGCTGGTGATTCTTTTGCCGAACCTCTTTATCAGCGTTATAGCAAAGAATACTCAGAGCAAACTGGAGCCAGCTTTAAATACAGTATTATTGGTAGTGGTGGTGGGATTCGGTTATTTATCAACAAGTCGATCGACTTTGGTGGCAGTAGTTTAATTCCCACGCCTATTGAGCGAAATCAAATGGAAGATGGTTTATTAATGATACCCACAGGGGGAGGTGCATTAGCGATTGTTTATAACCTGCAAAGTGTGACAAAACAAGTCAAATTATCCCGCGAGCAGTTAACGAAAATTTTCACAGGTCAAATTACCAATTGGCAACAGATTAATTCCACCTTTCCCAATCAAAAAATCCAAGTAGTAGCTTGTTCTGGTAATTGTGCTACTAGCTTTATTCTCACTAAATACTTAAACAAAATTACCAGGAGAAAAATCGAAGCCAGTAGAAATCCAGTTTGGGGATTTCAGGTATATTCTGCCTTTCCCGAAGATAGTGAAATAGCGGGAGAAGTACGCCGAATTGATGGTGCTATTGGCTATGTACAAAGCAACCTTGCTGTCGCTAACAAGCTGTCTATTGCCAGTATTGAGAATCAGAAAGGTCGTTACGTTCAACCAACTTTAGCAGAAACCAAAAAAGCCTTAGTAAATGTCAAGTTTAATGATGATTTTACCACTGAAGATATCAAAGATCCAGAAGATGGTTATCCTTTAGTAAGTTTAACTTGGTTGCTAGTTTATCGTAGGTATCTCAATCCAGATATGTTGAAAGCAACACAAAACTTGTTGACTTGGATTTTAACCAATGGTCAAGAATTTAATGAGCAGTTGGAATATACCAGAGTTCCTGAAGATGTGGCGCAAAAGGCGATCGCATCTGTAAATAACGAATTGAGAATTCAACCTTATTAAAACTTAGATTTTTGGCGATTGTCGCCGCAAATATAACAGTGGCTTTAGGTGTGATAATTAATCTGTCAGGGGCAATCATGAAGAACTTAAATGTCTTATTTTCTTTTACCTCAGTAATCCTGAGTTCTCATTTACTAAATTTATCTCCAGTCTTAGCGCAAGCAAATTTAAATTCCAAATCTGAAGTTCAAGAAACTCCGATTCAGCAAATCGAAAGATTATATAGCGACATACCTCGCAAACTTGAGAAAAACATCACCTATGTCGATCGACTGTCAGATGTGACGCCCGATCATTGGGCTTATCAAGCTCTTATAAGTTTAACAGAAAAATATCGCTGTATTAGTGGTTTTCCTGAAGGAAATTTTAATGGAACTCGGGCGATGACTCGCTATGAATTCGCTGCGGGATTAAACAGTTGCTTAATCAGTATTAGACGTTTAGTTGAAAGCTCAAACAATCGATTTCCACAAAAAGAGGACTTGGCCGTTATCGAAAGATTGCAATCAGAATTTGCCACAGAACTCCAAATTATTACTGCCAAAGTAGACAAAATAGAACAACAAGTAACTTTTCTCGAAAGGCATCAATTTAGCCCTATGACAGTGTTACGCGGTAGAGCAGATTTTGCTTTAGTTAGTGCTTTTGGGGACAATAAAGCAGTTTCTCCAGGAAGTCAATCTACGGAAAACGTGGAAGATAATCCGACTTTCTCAGGATCGAGGGTACTGGGATTGGTTACTAGCTTTACTGGTAAAGATATATTGCGAGCTCAAATTGTAGCCGGTAATATTAATAGTTATGGTAGTGATGTCACTGGCACAGATATGAGTCTGTTGATCGGTGGAATAAACACTCGTAATAATATTAGGTTAGGGTCATTATTTTATCAATTTACGCTTGGAAAAAAGGGCGTAATAGCTATTGCTCCTGTTGCCGACTTTCCCACTCGAATTTTTCCGGCTTTTAATCCGGTTAACTCGATCTCAAATTTTGGTGCAGAAAGTCCTATTTATTCTTTTGCTTTTGGTGGTGGTGGCATAATTTATTATAATTTCACTGACAAACTAGCTGGAGGAATTACTTATTTAACTACTTCGGCTGGGAATGTAAGTCAGGGACTATTTAACGGTCAATATACTGTCCTGAGTCAAATAAGTTATACTCCATCTAAGCAATTTGGATTAGCTTTTACTTACGGTCATTATTACGCCCCCGAACCTGGTGCGACTGTTAATGTCACTGGGAGTAAAGGGAGTAGATTCGCTCAATTACCTTTTGGGGAAAGTACCGCTACTTCCTCCAATGCTTTTGGCTTACAATTTACTTACCAACTCAACACTAAATTTATATTAGGTGGTTGGGTTAGTTACTTTAATTCTAAAGCGGAAGCTTCTCCCAGTGTTAGTGGTTTAAATGGTTTTCGGGGTTCTCAAGCAGATATTTGGAGTTGGGCGATGACTGCATTTTTAGCAGATTTAGGTAAAGCTGGTTCGCAATTAAGTTTTGTTTTTGGTATGCCTCCTAAAGTGATAGATAATGATATTTATGTACGGGAAGATCCGGATACTTCTTTGCATTTTGAGTTATCTTATAGCTACCCAATAAGTGACAAAATTTTTCTCACTCCAGGATTTTTAGTAATTACTAACCCAGAGCATAATTCAGATAATTCTCCGGTTTGGATCGGCTCGCTCCGAACTTCTCTTATCTTCTAGTTTAGATCCTCGAACAAAATGAAACAGGATTTACGCAATAGTCAAACTTTAACTCTTGCTTGTTGTAGGATGAGCCCACGTCAATTCTATAGGAATAAATGTATGTTCGCACAACGCATAAAACAATTTAGTTCGTTTTTTCTAATAACTCTATTTTCGATCGTTTTAATCAATTTTTTCTCCTTAGCACAAACAACAACTAACTCAAATCTACCTGGAAAAGGCATTACGATTCGTCCGGGAACAAGCGATTGGATTGAGGATCGGTTTCAAACTGAAATTATCAATATTGGCTTGGAGAAACTCGGCTACAAAATAGCGCCACTGGTAGGAGCGGCTTATCCAGCCCTTTATACCGCAGTCGCTAATGGTGATTTGGATTTTGCTCCTGTCTTTGGAGAACCCGGGCATAATTTATTTTATCAAAATGCTGGTGGTGCAGAAAAATTAGAGAAGGTAGGTTTGCTGTTTCCACTCATCCAGGGGTATCAGATTGATAAAAAGACTGCGGATAAATATCAAATTACTAACTTACAACAATTTCAAGACCCAAAGATTGCCAAGCTATTTGATACCGATGGAGATGGCAAAGCCGATCTAGTTGGTTGCGATCCGGGTTGGAGTTGTGAGTTAGAAATGGATGGTCATCTAGATGCTTACAAATTGCGGAATACTGTAGAAATTAATAAGGGAAATTATACAGCTCTGATTGCAGATGCCTTAACTCGTTACAAACAAGGAAAACCATTTTTTTCCTATGTTTATAGTCCTTTCTGGCTGGGTCAGGTAATGAAAGTCGATCGAGATACGATCTGGCTGGAAGTTCCATTTACTACCTCTTCCAAAGCCACTGGAAAACTTACGGCCAAAGATACATCTGTAAACGGAAAAAATCTGGGGATGGTTCAAGGTAGATATCGAGTACTTGCCAACCGAAAATTTTTAGCGAAAAATCCCTCGGTTAAACGTTTCTTTGAACTGGTGAAAATTCCTTATCAAGATATGATTAGGGAAAGTTTTATCATTAAACGGGGTGAAGATAAACCCCAAGATATTCGTCGTCATGCCGAGGAATGGGTGAAGCAAAATAATAAACTGTTTCAGGGCTGGATAAATCAAATCAAGCAAACCGATAATAACCTGTTAGAAGAAACCTCTTCAAGTATTGGGAATAATCCTAACCCTAAAACCCAAACTTTAACGAGACTGAGTATTTTATTAAATCCATTTCAGCTTTACACCGTTCCTCTAGACAAGTGGATTACAGCAACTATTAATTTCTTGGTGGATAACTTTCGTCCTTTCTTCCAAACAATTCGCATTCCGATCGGTTGGGTATTACAACAAATTCGGAATTTATTATTGGCGATTCCGCCGATAATCTTGCTACTATTAGCCAGTGTTATGACATGGCGAGTTGCAGGAAAACCTGTAGGAATTTACAGCTTACTTGCCCTAATATTAATTGGTTTGACTGGGCTGTGGGAAGCGGCGATGCTTTCCTTAGCTCTTGTGGTTACGGCTGTGGTATTTTGCATTATTGTTGGTATTCCATTGGGTGTAGCTTGTGCCCGGAGCGATCGATTTGAGCGAGCGCTTTTACCCATCCTTGATGCTATGCAAACTCTGCCAGTGTTTGTTTATCTGGTGCCGGTAATTATGCTCTTTGGAATTGGAGAAGTTCCGGGGGTGATTGCTACGATTATTTATGCCCTTCCTCCCTTAATTCGCTTTACTAATTTGGGGATTCGACAAGTCTCTCCAGAGATTGTGGAGGTAGCTAGTGCCTTTGGTTCAACACCCAGACAAACCTTATGGGAAGTGCAAATTCCGCTGGCTATACCCACTATTCTGGCTGGAGTTAATCAAACTGTGTTGTTTGCTCTGGGGATGTCGGTGGTTGCTTCCATGATTGCAGTTCCAGGACTTGGTTTAACGGTATTACAAGGCGTGGGGCGCTTAGATGTGGGGATGGCAGCGGTGGGGGGATTAGGAATTGTTTTGTTGGCAATTCTGCTCGATCGCATCACTCAAGCTATTGGAAAGAGGTATAACGGTTGAAGTTTTACCGGAATACCCAAATAGGGGTCTATCTTTCCCAGGAAATGTTAGAAATTGCTCGAAAAAAAATAAGTCGATTGAGATTTGTAACAGGAAACTTGGGAAACAAAATTTCTTTCAGCAGGAATCATTAGATGCTATTATTTATGTAGGAATATCCACCTTTGGTTACGCTCATTAGATTGAACAATGAAAAGACGAAGCAATTCTCTGGGATAAAAGTCGGAGCAAAACTTACTCACCCCAGTATCAGGATTTTCCCAATTTACCCAGGGATTTCCCACAAAAGTGCAAGAGCATAAATTTGCCAACATATTCAAGTAATACAGAACAAATCGAACAACTACCAATGTCAATATTAGAGCCATCTCCGCAGATTGTCACAAAAGATTCCCATTTCCTGGCAATTGCTGCCATATTATTAGCTGTTTTAATTTGTGGATTCACACCAATACTGATTCGATTTTGCGAAAGCGAAGTCGGACCAGATGCGCTCGTCTTTAACCGCTACTGGATAGCCACAACAGTTTTACTATTATGCAATGGCTTGGGGGCTGGACACCGCTTTTGGAGCAAATCTCAAAATCTGTCCAGTCAACTGAATGAGGAAACATCCTCCCCCATATCTTATACGACTCAAACAGTATGCCTCTTGTTAATATCGGGATTCTGCTTCGCTACTATGCAGGTTTTATGGTCTTGGTCACTCACTCAGACTAATCTTGCCAACTCTGCCTTGATTCATAATTTTTCCATCTTTTTTACAACAACAGCGGAATGGTTGCTCTTCAAGCAATACTTTCATAAAAACTTTATGATGGGTCTTGCTATCGCTGTAGGAGGAATGATTTTACTAGGATTAAATGACCTGCAATTTGAGCCATCTCAAATCCAAGGAGATATTCTTAGCCTAGTCTCTAGTGTGGCGTTAGGAGCGTTTTTAATGAGTACAGAAAGAGTGAGAAAACGAGTAAATACTAACACCACAATGTTTTGGTGTTACGCATTAGCAATTATCCTGACTCTCCCGCTGGTTGCGATCGTTCGCGAGCAACTATTCCCTATATCAGTTCAGGGGTGGTATGGTACTGTTATTTTGGGGCTTAATGCTGCTATATTCAGTTTTTTGCAAATATATAGTCTTCAGCAGTTATCTGCATCTTTCGTTGCCCTAGTTTTCCTACTAGATCCAATTTTGACAGGTATCTTTGCCTGGTGGATATTTGGAGAAACGTTGGCTTGGCTCAATTTATTTGCATTTGCTGTAATTTTAGTGGGGTTGTATTTCGCGGTATCTAGTCCATCGGTAGCGAGCGATTTTGAGGAGGATTAAGTACGGAATAGCCATAAAGGTTGAAATCGGGTACACTCATTCAGATCCAGCCAGAAACCATATCATTCCCCATACCCAAATCGATCGAGTGCTTCTGTATCCTATTTAACCCAACTCAATTATCAAGTATTGTTAAAATTATTTCTCAATAACTCTAAACGTTATATAAGTGTTTTAGGTCTGCTTATTGAGAATATTTTTTAACAACCCTCATGTTGTTTTAGTTAGAGGTGCGAACATAACAACCTTTGACTGTGCAACTTATAATATGATGGACGAAGCACAACGTTTGGGTATCCAAATCAATCCCGCTCGCCTGGAAAAAGAATTGGGAATTACAGTCGTGACAATGGCGGCGGCACAAAATGTCGGTATTTCGGTATTGAAGGAAAGGGTGTTTGAATATGTTAAGTCAGATTGCTTATCCGCAGCCTATTGAGGAAGCGATCGCCAAAATAGAGTCTCTGCTTTCCCCAGAACTATTTATATCTACTCGTCATCCAATTTCCCAACGCAGTATCGCTTTATTGCTGTTACAAAAAGACCCCGATTTTTGGGAAAAAGTGCAGCAAAAAGAACAGCAATATCAAGCAATTGAAGCAGCAATTAATTTAGCACAACAGCAACTAAACCAACCTCTCAGTTTAGCGATCGCGCACGCCCGTCAACACCAAGCTTGGAAAATTGAAAAAGAGGTACTCTCCGAACCCAATCAACAAGAAAAAATCCTCAATGACAGGTTACACCAGTTAACTGTTAATCCCATCACCGGATTTCCCATTTTACTCTCGATCCTCTACTACGGCGTTTATAAATTTGTCGGAGAATTCGGTGCGGGGACTTTAGTAGATGCGATCGAAACTTTCTTTGAAGGTAATATCAATCCCATTGTCAATACGGTGACAGCGCAGATTTTACCTTGGCCACCCCTGCAAGATTTAATTGCCAACGAATACGGCATTATCACGCTGGGAATTCGCTACGCCGTCGCCATCGTCCTACCAGTAGTCGCCACTTATTTTTTAATGTTCTCCCTCTTAGAAGATAGCGGCTACTTACCGAGATTATCCCTCATGCTGGATCGCTTATTTAAATCGATCGGTTTATCGGGACGCGCCGTGATTCCTATGGTGTTGGGATTGGGTTGCGATACAATGGCGACAATGGTAACCCGCACTTTGGAAACCAAAAGAGAGCGCTTGATTGCGACCTTTCTCCTCTCTTTAGCCATTCCCTGCGCCGCGCAATGGGGCGTAATTGTCGGTTTGTTAGCCCAAAAACCGGCAGCGTTGTTAATTTGGGGAGGATTTATTACCGGAATTTTCCTAGTAGTCGGTTATTTAACAGCCAAATTACTACCAGGAACAAAAGCCAGCTTTTACATGGAAGTTCCGCCTTTGCGGTTGCCCAAAATTAGAAATATTCTGATTAAAACTTGGGTGAGGATGAAATGGTATTTCATCGAAATTATTCCCCTATTCGTTTGGGCATCTGTGATTATTTGGATCGGGCGTTTAACTGGGTTATTTGATGCTATCATTAAAGGCATCGAACCGATCGCGATCGCTCTCGGATTACCCAAAGAAGCCGCTCCCATTTTCTTATACGGTTTCTTCCGCCGAGATTATGGAGCCGCCGGACTTTTCGATATGCAGCAAGAAAATATTTTCAACGGCAATCAATTACTCGTTGCTTCCGTTGTCCTCACCTTATTTCTGCCCTGCATTGCCCAATTTCAAATCATGCTGAAAGAGCGAGGTGCCAAAACTACTTTCGCCATGACAGCATTTATTTTACCCTTCGCTTTCCTGATGGGTTACTTGATGAATTTAGTTTTGAACGTTTTGAAGGTGACAGTATAAAATGGTAGATCTCTCGACAGTAAAAAGCGGACACAGCGGCACCATCGCCGCTTTGAAAACTCAGGACGAAGCAACGATTCGCAAATTAATGGCTCTCGGCGTAATGCCAGGAATCACTCTCACATTAGAACAAAAGTTTCCTTCCTACATTATCAAAGTTGGCAGAACTCGCGCTGCGCTCGATCGGGAAACTGCATCAACCATTTATTTGCATAAAACTATCAATTAGTCACTATTTCGCTTATCTAAGAAGGGTGCGTAAGGGAGCTAACCATTACGGTTGATAAACAACCCGGAAGTAAAAACCCATATCTTGTGCATTTTCCCCTTTATCGCTAATACTAATGAGCGGCACACCGTAATCAACTCGTACATTCAATCTGGGAAATGGCTCCCACAGCAAACCCATCCCAACTCCCGCTAAAAACCTCTCGTCATCTATCTCTTCTGATGTATTGGGATTATTCGGGTTATTCCAAACTCCTCCCACATCAAAAAACGGTGCTATTTGTAATGTCGGCAAATCGTTTTTATTGCGTTGCAAGGTAATGCGGTCTTCTAGAGAAACTCGAAAGCCACTATCACCCGAACGCAAATTTTGCCGATAGCCGCGCAATGATTGACCGCCGCCGATCACAAACTGTTGGGATGACAATAAGCTATCCGGTGTTAATTGCACATCCGCTTGTAAGATGAGCAGATGATTGTTGCTGAGTCTTTGAACGCGCTGCACTTGACCTAACCAACTCAAAAAGCGTCCATCTGGAATTGGATCGGGATTAATAGTAGCGTCAAGTAAGCCGGTACCGAGACTGAATTGCGATCGCACCGCCGTCGCTCCCTTCGTATCCCGGCTCACATACTCCTGTTGAAAGTTAATTACACTCGTGCGGCTTCTCCCTTCTTCATCTGGCCCCTCACCAAAAGGAGTTGGCTCGCCATCCAGAAACGTCTGACTTTCCCGACGGGTAAAACCAAGCGATAAGGTAAATTCTCGACGAGGCGATCGAAATATCGGTTGACGGTAACTGACTTCATAAAGATTCGATTGACCTGTAATATTAAATCGATCGAACGGAGGCTGAGTAATTTCGTAGAAATTAGGTGCAACTCTTAATTGTAGAGTGCCATCCCTCGCATTGAGGGGAACGCTGTAGGTAAAATCCAAAGCATTAGAACCTCCTGTAGTGGAACGATAATAAGCAGCAGCAAATTCATCCCCAAAACCGGTTATATTGCGATAGTGCAGATTAATTCCCAATCTTTCCGAACCTACGCTGGGTGCAGAGTAATTGTCAATAGTAAAGTTACTATCAAATTGCTTTGCCTCGGTGACGCGAACGATGAGAACACTTTTTCCCAACTCGCTGCCAGCTCGCAGACTCGCTTCGACATTTTCAAATAACGGGTTAACGCGCAGTAATCTGAGTCGATCTTCTAGTTGGTTGGTATTTAAGGGGTTACTGACTCCCAAACGCACGCGATCGCGCACATAAGATCTTCTTAAGCGTCGCGTTCCTTCGATCTGAATTCGTTCTAAACTACCTTCAATAATCCGAATTAGCACCACACCATTATTAACAGTTTGGTCTGGCAAAACCGCTCTTGATGTAATGTACCCACGGTCGATGTAAAGCTTGGTGATTGCATCGGCAACCGCCCTCAATTCATCCAAACTAACTTCCCGTCCTTCAAAAGGTTTGGTGATGGCGTTAATTTCTTCTGTACTTAAAACTGTGTTACCGACGACTTCGATTTTTTGAAGCGCTATTCTGATGGGAGGTGCATCTGACTCTGTTTCCGGTGTCGTTATTTCCAAAACCGGACGCTGGTCTTCCGGTCTGGTCGGTAAGGGTGTCGGTGCTGGTTGCAAAAAGCGATCGGTATTCGGATTCGGTTGCGGATTCGGTGGTATTTGAGGCGGTATTTGAGGCGGTATCTGAGGTGCATTCTGTGCTAATTCCTCAGTAAATTCGGCTGCGGAGGGACTTGGCAGCAAAACAACTCCAACTGCTGCATTACTGGGGCTTACGCCACAAAATACAGCACTGAAAATGGAAAATCCCGAACATAGCGATCGCCCTAAACTGCGATGAACTAATCCCTTATATCTGGAATAAATTTTTTTTCCCATTGGTCGAGCCCAAGTTGCTATCAAATAATTAGTTTTGTTTACAGGAAATTTTCTTGTTGTCTTTTTGTCCTGCTTACACATTACACTTTTTGAACGCAACTCGCTATCGGTAAATCGGTGCAAACAGTTTCACTTACTATGCTTTTGGACGATTTTTATAGTTAAGCTGCCTTATGGCGAAACATAGATTTGAAAAATTTATCAAAAAATATTTTTTAAAATTCTCTTTCCGAAGCAGATTTTGGCCATCTGCAATTTGAAAGTTAAAAATATCTCACTTACACCTGTTCAAATGGTACTCGATCCGATTGCTCTAACACAAGCACTGGTATCGGTTTAGCATTTTCATCCCATTTTATGTAAACAATGCGATCTTCAATTGTGGGTTGCCAAACATCGTCTCGATCGCAAGGACTCAAAAACGTTTCAATGCAGTCAATAATTTGATTTATTGTCACATAAGTGTATTGAGTCGGGAACTTCTTTAAAAGAACTTGAATGCGAAACAGCACAATATTTTGGCCTTTGTCAGATACGTTTATCTCATGTTCCACATCAAATACTTCGTCAACGGGTCGATCGCCAGCGCTATCACTTTTTAAATTGCTGGAGCGCAGTTTGGAGGAAAACTTTTCTTTTAGTTTGCCTTTAATTTGCTCTACGATCGCCAAATGAAACACTTCCTCGCACATCCGCATCCGGATATAGTCCAAGATAATTTCTCGCGAGTACATCAGATCCCGGTTTGCAGGCGTCTGCTTGTAGGCGATCGAATCCTCTGCGTCTCTTGAGCTTGCGAGGCTGGGCTGCTTTTTGGGCTGCATTGTCGATTTACTCCGCCTTTGGGGAGTGGGAATTTATTTTGAATATACTCCACTTCAGACAAAACGACGGAAAGCGATCGTCATTTTTAATCATCAGCCATCAAACCCCGAAACATCAGTAAAGAAAAATCACCCATGACGATTTTCTCAAACCAGTCCCGATCGCAACGCCACCACAGCTGCCTGCACGCGGTCATCAACCGATAACTTATTCATAATCCCCCGCACATGAGTTTTCACAGTGTTAGGACTGAGGTATAATGCCTCCGCAATTTCCGGATTGCTGTAACCTTCTACCATTAATTTCAACACCTCTAACTCCCGCTGCGACAAATTCGCCACATTACCCGTAGGAGAAGGAGGTTTGAGATGGTCGATCACTTTGCGAGCGATCTGAGGGTCGAGATAAGTAGCACCCTCCGTAGCAGCTGCGATCGCCGCCAGCAGGCGATCCACACTCGCCCCCTTAATACAGTACGCATCCGCACCGCTAGAAAGAGCGGCAATAATTTCCGTTTCAGTCGTGTGGGAAGTCAGCATCACCACCCGCACACTGGGAAGTTCCTTCTTAATTCGCTGCGTCGCCGCAATACCATCCAATCGGGGCAAACCAATATCCATTACCACCAGATCCGGCTTGAGTTTTAAAGCCGCCTCCACTCCCAGATAACCATCTTCGGCTTGTCCCACAAGCTCGATCTGTGGATGAGCGGCTAAAGATTGCTCCAACCCCAGTTGCATCATGGGGTCATCTTCCACAATCAAAACCCGAAGCAGCGGGGAATCAGCAGGCAAATTTATCGGGGATGGTGTTTCAGGGGACATGATAGGGACTAGGTAAAGTCAAAAGTCAAAAGTCAAAAGTCAAAAAGGGCTTGGGGCTACGGTAAAGAGGGAGAGGCAAAAGGAAACCGAAAAAGAGAAAAATATTAATTCTGCTTTGGTCGCCCCGACGCGCCTCTGCTCCGTTGCTCTTCCTCAGAATAGTGTATTTCAAATCCTCGAATGCAAAGATGTTCGACTTTTGATATAAACTTCTATCATAAGTTAGGGGTTTACCAGTCTTGTAACTCGAACTGGTGAGCGGGAACCCGCCAGTTGAAGCTAGCTGTAGCATTAGCTCAATAACCAAAACATCGTAGAGAGGATCGAACCAATGGCATTTACACTTCCCGATCTGCCTTATGCTGCCAATGCCCTAGAGCCACATATGTCGGCGAACACTTTTTCGTTCCATCACGACAAGCACCACGCTGCTTACGTCAACAACCTCAACAACTTGATTAAGGATACGGAACTAGCCGATAAATCCCTTGAGGAAATTATCAAAGCAACCTTCAAAGACTCCTCCAAAGTCGGTGTGTTCAACAACGCCGCCCAAGTATGGAACCACACCTTCTTCTGGAATTCCATGAAACCGGGTGGTGGCGGCACCCCCAGCGGAGCCCTAGCTGACAAAATCAACGCTGACTTCGGCAGCTTCGACAAATTTAAGGAAGAATTCAAAAACGCTGCTGCTACCCAGTTTGGTAGCGGTTGGGCTTGGCTGCTGTTAGACAACGGCACCTTGAAAGTTAGCAAAACTCCCAACGCCGAAAACCCCCTAGCCCACGGACAAACTGCTCTGCTGACTTTGGATGTTTGGGAACACGCCTATTACCTGGATTACCAGAATAAGCGCCCCGACTTCATCGCTACCTTCCTCGACAACTTGGTTAACTGGGACTTCGCTGCCGAAAACTTGTCCAAAGCTGCTTAAACCTTTACTGGGATAGCCTTTGACCGATTAATGCACCCAGTAGTTACGCAAAGAAACCCGGTTTCTTTAAGAAACCGGGTTTGGAAGGATACACTTTGTACAACTCAAAACTGCTATAACAGCTGCGATCGCGATCGCGGCTGTCTTTCATTTGTTGTCGTTTTTTGCTACTAAATATGTCAAACTTGTCACAATTTAAACTATGGATAGCAAAGAACTAGCTCAATACGTCGAAGCAACAGACAGCATCTCAAAACCCTGGCTGCTGGTGCAACTCCGCCTCAAAAAACTCGAAGAGCGTCGCGGCACTCTTTCACCCCAAGACTACGCCAAAGAGTTGGCCGACATTCATCAAGACTTGATGAATTTGGGTGAATGGTGGGTCGGCATCGAAGATGAGGCATTCGGCACAGATTAAAACATAAATATTTTTTGGCACGATCGACTTTTTACAGCCACCGCTCTCGTCAGTTAGGACGTTGTTAATTCCACCAAACCCTTTATTCTAGCCCCGACGCCCGACGCCCGACGCCCTACCCTCTAGCCCCTACGCCCGACGCCCTAGAAATCATGGCTAAAACCAAAAAAACCACAACCGCCATCAACCTTAGCGATCCCCAATATTACTTCAGCCGGGAATTGAGCTGGTTAGAGTTTAATCACCGGGTTCTCCACGAAGCGATCGATCCCCGCACTCCCCTGCTAGAACGCCTCAAATTCATGGCGATTTTTAGCTCGAATTTAGATGAGTACTTCATGGTTCGCGTCGCCGGTCTCAAGCAACAAGTAGAAGCAAACGTAAGTCGCCCCACTCCGGACGGTCGGACGCCCAGCGAACAACTCGATCTGATCGGTCAGCGGCTGCGCCCCCTCGTTACCCAACAGCATCAACACTTCGAGCAAGAATTGCGACCCCAACTGGCTAAACGCGGAGTCCATCTCCTCGACTACATGGACTTGAATCAGGAACAACGCATTTACCTGCAAAATTATTTTGAAGAGCAAATTTTTCCCGTCCTGACTCCTCTTGCTGTCGATCCCGGTCATCCTTTTCCTTATATTTCCAATCTCAGTCTCAATCTTGCCGTGGTAGTTCAAGACCCGGACACCGGAGAGGAATTGTTTGCTCGCGTTAAAGTCCCAAAGATGTTGCCCCGCTTTTTACGATTGCCAGAAGAATTGCGGGATAGTACCGATATTTGGACGGTAGTTCCCCTGGAACAGGTAATTGCCCATAACTTGGCATCTTTGTTTCCCGGTATGAATATTCAGGAATGCCATCCGTT
This sequence comes from Aerosakkonema sp. BLCC-F183, assembly GCF_041929145.1. Taxonomy (NCBI): domain Bacteria; kingdom Bacillati; phylum Cyanobacteriota; class Cyanophyceae; order Aerosakkonematales; family Aerosakkonemataceae; genus Aerosakkonema; species Aerosakkonema sp. BLCC-F183. The sequence goes on from NZ_JBHFNU010000090.1 coordinate 17,079, forward strand.
CCGAATTACTCGCCACGCCGACTTGACAGTAGAAGAAGACGAAGCCGAAGATTTGCTGTTAGCGATCGAACAAGAACTCCGCAAACGTCGCTTGGCAGGATCGGTAGTGCGTCTGGAAATTCAAGCCACTACTTCCGAGCCGGTACGCCAAACTTTAATGCAAGAATTATCTTTGAACCAGAACCAAGTCTATGAAGTAGAAGGTTTGCTGGGACTGGGGGATTTAATGGCATTTATGGAATTGCCCCTGCCAGAACTCAAAGATCCTGTCTGGACTCCGGTAGTACCCCCCCGCGTGCGCCGCATCGTCGAACCCGATGGCTCTCATTTCCAAAGGGATACGGAAGAAGGAGAAGATTTTTTCAGCGTCATTCGCGCCTCGGATTTGCTGCTACACCACCCCTATCACTCTTTTGCCGCTACCGTGCAGCGCTTTATCACCCAAGCCGCACACGACCCAAACGTTCTGGCGATTAAAATGACTCTCTACCGCACTTCTGGAGATTCACCCATCGTCAATGCTTTGATTGCAGCAGCAGAAAATGGCAAGCAGGTGGCGGTGCTGGTAGAACTCAAAGCTCGCTTTGATGAAGAAAACAATATCATCTGGGCACGCAAGCTGGAGCAAGCTGGAGTTCATGTCGTCTACGGTTTGGTCGGTTTGAAAACTCACACCAAAGTCGTACTGGTAGTACGTCGGGAAGACGATCGCATTCGCCGCTATGTCCATATAGGTACTGGTAACTATAACCCCAAGACTGCCCGTATTTATACCGATCTGGGCTTGCTAAGCTGCCGTGAAGAATTGGGAGCAGATCTGACGGATTTGTTTAATTATTTGACAGGTTACTCGCGACAGCGGTCTTACCGCAAGCTGATGGTAGCACCTGTAAACCTGCGCGAGCGGATGACTTCTCTGATTCTGCGAGAAGCGGAACATTGTCAAAAAGGTCATTCCGGTCGCATTGTTGTCAAGATGAATTCACTGGTCGATCCTAAGATTATTGCGGCTCTCTACGAAGCTTCCCGTGCTGGCGTTCAAATCGACGCGATCGTGCGAGGAGTATGCTGTCTGCGTCCCGGCTTACCAGACGTGAGCGAAAATATCCGCATCATCAGCATTGTCGGTCGCTTTTTGGAACACTCGCGCATCTATTATTTTCATAACGCAGGTCAAGAGGAAGTGTACATCGGCAGCGCCGATTGGATGACTCGCAACCTCGACCGCCGCGTAGAGGCGATCGTACCTGTAGAAGATGCCAATCTTGCCAAAGATTTACAAGAAATTTTGGGAATTATGCTCGCGGATAACCGCAAAGCTTGGGAATTACAGCCTGATGGCAGTTACATCCAACGCCGAAGCGCCGATAGCGCCAGCGAGCAAAATTCACAAACTATTTTGATGGAAATGGCGCTTTCTCCCGGTGGAACAGCATAAAGTTTAGCTACCAAGCTCTGCAATCTCAGAAACAGACGATATAAATAATTTTGGCACTCAAAACTCTCGAAGGGCGGGAATCCCGCTCTTCTTTTCTATTGCTCGATCGCCTCATACTCTTTGCCCTAATTACCAATTTCCAAGCGTTTCTAAACACCTGGGGCAACCTTATACCCGTGAATATACGTAGAAATAACGCGCTACTCTGCGCCCAGTCACAAATTAACCGCAATTACACTGAAAAAAATTGATTTTAAACATCAGTATTTTTATCTTAAGTCTTTTTTAAGAATTAAATCTTTATATAACATGGTAGAGAAGCTTGTCCAACAAGTAAAGAATTAATTGATTGATTCGCTCAAATGATAGATGAAGCAGACCGATAAGCAAACGTACACTGTAACCATATGTGACATTAGAAAAGCATCTGAGGTCGTAATGTTGTCCTGTTGTGAGAGTTCCAGTTTACGAGTCCTAGTGGTTGACGATCACGAACTCACTCGGCTGAGCTTGAAATTTGCGCTTTCCAGCCAAAAAAATATCGAGCTGGTTGGCTTGGCCTCTAACGGCCAAGAGGCGATTAGAATGGTGGAAAACCACCGCCCTGACGTGATCATTCTCGATTTGCAGATGCCAGTCATGGATGGCTGGAGCGCTTCTAGATATATCAAAAGTATGTATCCCCACGCGCAAATCATCGCTTACTCAGCCGTGGAGGAGCAACAAGCTGCCGCCACGAACCCAAAGCCAAGCGTTGATGCCTTTTGCAGCAAAGAAACGGCCACCCAGGAACTGATAGAGCTAGTCAAGGTATTGGGGAATCGGAATGGCAGTGGTACTTGATGGCGTTAGCGGTTGCCAAGTTTGACACTCCCCCGCATAAATCACGGGGGCTTTCCGCATCACGCCATACTTGGTTACCAGGCAGGGCTATGACTGGTTAACTTGCTTCCGCATCGGGAAAAGTGCGTTTAAATTCCTCGATCAAATCGTCCATTTCTTCCAGAGCTTGGTTGACATCTATTCTCAGAGTTCCCAAGTCTGGCTGTTCCAGAAGCCTTAACAAAGCTTCGCGCTTGCTTTCAATCAAGGAAATTCGTTCTTTAATTGTTTGTGGCTCCATCATTTTTTTTTTCGCTCGCTTACACCTCAAGTTTAAAAGAGAGCAGCAGTCAGTCGATCGCATCTCCCCTGTTTACCGCAAAAAAGGAGGCCGATCTGTATCCGTATGCTTGTTTTTGTTCGATTCGGCAATAAACCGCTTGAGAGCTTTTTCCCGATTTTTCATGAACGCCGCCCAAAACCCAGGTTGAAACTCATCCATAGTTTTGGCAAGCGCCCAAACATCTACCGCTAGGATATTATAAAGCGTTTCGTCCTCCCGCTTGAGCGAGTTGATCTGCTCTAGTAAGGTACGCTCTTGAGTGCCATTCTGATTTCCGTCTCCAGTCATGTTTAAGCCCACACTTTAAGAATTACGGCGATGAGTCAGGAACGTTGTTGTGGAGCAAACCATCTGGATGAGTGTTGACTCGGCTTTATTGACATAACGCTGCTCTTAAAATATTTTTATTGGTGTTGACATCCCGCTCTTCCACATACCCACAGTGAAAACATCTGTGAGCCCTCAAATCGCGGGACTGTTTCCGAATTTCACCAGAACTGGAACATTCCCGGAAAGTGTAATCAGGTGCCACAGCAATTACCGTTACACCAAAAATCTTTCCCACATACTCCAACCACTGACAAAATCTTAACTGGGCTGTATCGGAAATCGATTTAGCTAGGTGATGGTTTTTCACCATTTTCCCCACTTGCAGATCTTCTAAAGCTACCAAATCGGGTAGGGCCGAGGGGAGATCGTAAATTTACGATACGTCAACCACCTTAAATTTACTTGGCTAAATCTAAAACACCAAGCTGTAGAGGCAGGGGTTTGGGATTTCACCCAAACCCCCTTATTCTATAAGGATTGGTGATTTAACTACCCAACTAATATGTTACGTCAAACTTCGTTGGCAACATTGGGCTTAAGTCTGGGCAGCGTTCTAACTATAGTTGGATTTGCAGCTTACTTTGCCGATAATGCCACACTCAACCTCATCGGATTCTTTTACGGCTTTCCTCTCCTACTGGGAGGACTAGCGCTCAAGGCGAACGAACTCAAACCTATACCCTTTACTCAACCGACACCTCCGAACGTGCTGGAACTGCGAAAGGAGCAAGCGACCTTGACGCAAAACAAGCTTCGCAAAGATTTAACTCGCTACACCTACGGTCAGGATACCCATTTTGACAGACCTCTCGCTCAGCTGGGTCTGAGCCCTTCTGACGAAAAACGGCCAACGATCGTCGGACTGCGAGAAACTGAAGTAGACAGTGCTTACGCTTTGGTGCTGGAATTTGAGTCCCCCGACGTACCCCTCGAAGTTTGGCAAGAAAAGCACGCAAAAATGGAAAAATTCTTTGGCCCTGGCGTGCGAGTTGAGTTGACTCAAAAAGAAGCCTCACGCATCGATTTAACTCTGATAACCACACTCCAGTAGTCAAAAGTCAAAAGTCAAAAGTCAAAAGTCAAAAGTCAAAAGTTAAAAGTCAAAAGTCAAAATTCCTCTACCCTAACCCCTAACCCCTAACCCCTGACCCCTGACCCCTGACCCCTGACCCCTGACCCCTAACCCCGACGCCCTCACTTTTCCAAGCGCACGGCATACCACTGTAGGTACTGCCCTGGCCCAACATCCAGATCGCAGGATGTATCGAGCAAATACTGAGCTTGAGACTCCAGAGATGTAAATTTCTGCAAATCCCGTGGCAAATTATCCTGTCGCTGCGCCAAAATTTGCTTGAGCTTTTCTAACAATTCCGACGGCGTAAGGAATTGCTCTGGTTGGTTTGGTTCTAGGACGACAAAAGCATCCTGTTGGAACATCATCGGATCGGGCATCTTTGGTTCTTTATAACTTTATGAGGTTTGAACTGAGACAGATTCATTGCTTATGGTTAATTTTTCGCGCCAATAAATGAGCAATAAACTGCGAAAGAAGCAAGTAATGGTTTTGCTTGCTGGTATTGGTTTTGAAGCAGAAACAGTCGAAAAAGCCGATCGCGAAGCTAAAAATCGCTTTGGAATGCTCGCTTATATTTTAGCTGGAGTACAGCAGATCGGAGATTTAGAAAGGTTTGAATCAGAGATTGAAACTGATGACAAAATTATTACTGTAACCGCAGCTGCCGTGACCGTCGCCAATGTCGCACCTCCTACCTCGATGTTGGCCCAAGGGCCGACTGGCTTGATTCCGGATGATGGTTTGCTGGATGTGACTGTAGTAGCGCCGATGAATATAGCTGGAGCGCTCGCTGCTTCCGATCACCTGCTTCAAACAGCTCTTAGCGGCAACGCAGCTCAACGCGACGACATCGGTTATCTGCGGACAAGAAAAGTTAAAATCAACACCCTCCCTCTTATCCCCTCAATCGATTAGCTAAATTTATCCTTCTTAAGGTAGAGGTAAATTTTACAAATATACCCAACACCCAATTTTAACATAGAGAAGAAACTCCGGCAAACAAATATAAAACTGATAATTGCAATTTATTTCCTGACTGTTTTCGAGAATAGTAGATTTTAACTGTGACTGCAATCCCATATATGACATTTTTATTGCTGAATTGCAATAGACTAATACCTAATAGCATTATTGGCTATTAGCGAGGCGGTATCGGTAACTGGCCATCCCAAATCACACTTTAAAAATGACTGCTGCGGCAACCACTAGGGAAGTTTGAATCAAGGAAGTTTTAATTGATGCCTATAAAACTTGCGCTCGGCACGATTATCTTTATTGCCACTTGCTACTTTATGATTGCATTTATAATTATTAAGCAACTGGTTATGGGGCAGCATATATTATGGAATCGGCTGTTAGCAGCAGGCTCCGCAATCTTTTTTACTTGCACATTTACATACTCAGGCTATGTCCTGGCAACTGCCGTTGGCGGCGAACAGCAGATGGTCTCCACAGCATTCATATTGCAAGTAGGATTTGACTTTTTGATTACCCTAGCGGCTGGGATTTCGATCGCTTGGGTTTATCGCACATCGCGCCAAAGCATTGCGGATGGGACTGCGACTACTGTAGCCGATCGCCAGCGAATTTTCCGCTGGTGGGGCGGTGATATTTTTCAGCCGCCCCACCAGCCTCAACGTGCAGAGCGAGTACTGCGAGAGAGCGAAGCGTCAATTCGAGCGCTTTATGAAGTGACGGCATCGCAAGAAATGGATTTTCAGCAGCGTCTGAAAAGGATGCTAGAAATTGGCTCTCAGCGGTTGACCCTAGATTTTGGCATCTTGGCTTATATAGAAGGAGATCGCTATGAAGTAGTTGCAGCAGAAACGCCCGATAATAGCATCCGTAGCGGAGATGTGTTCGATTTGCAGCAAACTTACTGCCGCGAAACCTTGCAATCCGAAGAACCCATTGGCATTGACGCCAGCAATTGCGAATGGCGGCATCATCCAGGCTACGCAGCGTTTCAAATGGAAGCTTATCTGGGTACCAGAATAGTTGTAGCGGGCCAAGTCTACGGTGTGCTGTGTTTCTGTAGCCGCAGCCCGCGATGCACGCTGTTCCAATCTGTGGACAAAGAATTTTTGAAGTTAATGGGGCAGTGGATCGGCAGCGAGATCGATCGCGCTAAAGCTTACTCGGCTTTAGAACAACAACTGGAACGCAGTCTTCTTTTAGCACAAATTACGCAAGAAATTCGTGCCTGTTATAACACAACACAAATTATTCAAACCACGGCCAAACTGCTAGGTAATGCCTTCAAAGTCAACCAATGCGTCATTCATACCTATATTGCCACTCCTACCGCCCAGCTTACCGTAGTAGCTGAGTATTCAGAACCTGGATACGAATCGATTATAAATTTAGAAATCCCCGTAAATGCTAATCCCTACGCACAGCATATACTGGCTAGCGATCGGGCGATACCTTCTCCTAATGTTTACATCGATCCGCTCTTAGAACCCGTGATAGAACTCTGTCGTAAAATGAATCTCAGATCGCTTTTAGGGATTCGTACCTCCTATCAGGGGGAAGCTAACGGGGTCATTGGTTTGCATCAGTGCGATCGCTTCCGTCAGTGGACTAAAGACGAAATTGAATTGTTGGAAGCTGTCGCCGCTCAAGTCGGGATCGCCTTGGCGCAAAGCCACCTCCTAGAGCAAGAAATGCGCCAACGCGAGGAATTAATCGCCAAAAACTTCGCTCTCGAACAAGCTAAAAAGTCCGCAGAAGCTGCCAACCGCGCCAAGAGTGAATTCCTGGCCACTATGAGCCACGAGATTCGGACTCCCATGAATGCGGTTATCGGTATGACAGGTTTGTTGCTGGATACGCAATTAACGCCTCAACAGCAAGACTTTGTGGAAACTATCCGCAGTAGTGGCGAAGCGTTGCTCGCTATTATTAACGACATCCTCGATTTTTCTAAAATTGAGGCGGGTAAGCTGGAGTTGGAAAAAACGCCTTTTGTTTTGCGTAGTTGTATTGAAGAATGCCTCGACTTGGTAGCGCGTCAAGCAACTGAAAAAGGACTGGAATTAGCTTATCTGATTGAGCCCTCTGTGCCTGTAACTTTAGTAGGGGATATCACCAGAGTACGCCAAATTTTAGTAAATTTGCTCAGTAACGCCGTCAAATTCACTGCGAATGGGGAAATATTGGTGTCGGTGTCTGCCCGCCCCCTGAAGAGCGAAACAGAGTCGGAGGAAAATTTTTTAACTCAAAACTCAAAAACCGAAGTTAATCACTCCCCTACTCCATCAAAATACGCGATTCGTTTTGCAGTCCAAGATACTGGCATTGGTATTCCTTCAAATCGGATCGATCGCCTATTTAAAGCTTTCAGTCAGGTTGACGCTTCTACTACCAGACAATTTGGCGGTACGGGATTGGGCTTAGCGATCAGCCAAAAGTTAGCAGAAATGATGGGTGGGCGGCTGTGGTTTGAAACAGAAGAGGGAGAAGGCTCTACGTTCTATTTTGCGATAGTTGCTGAAGTTGCTCTCAACAGCAGTCCCGACAACCTTGCCAGCGTCACGACAACTTTGGGCGAGCTTCGCTCTCATTTAGCAGGAAAGCGACTGCTCATAGTTGATGATAATGCCACCAATCGCAAAATTTTACTTTTACAAGCTCAGTCTTGGGGAATGTTAGCTCAGGCGGCTGCATCTGGTAGCGAAGCATTGGAATGGCTGCTTCAGAAAAAGGAATTTGACTTGGCAATTTTGGATATGCAGATGCCGCAGATGGATGGTCTTACCCTCGCCACTTGCATTCGTAAAATCCCAGAGTACCGTCAATTGCCTTTAGTGATGCTAACTTCACTGGGACGACAGCAAAGGGATTTCCAGAACAGCAATGCAGATTTTGCCGCTTTCGTGAACAAGCCGATTAAACAATCTCAACTTTACGATATTTTGGTTGATATCTTTTCCGTTCGTTCGTCTTTTATCAAAAATAATTTTTCATCGTTAAAAGACAGAGAACAAATGACTTTCGAGACAGGGCAAACATTGCCCAAACTCGCTGAATCGCTACCGCTGCGAATTCTGTTAGCGGAGGACAATGTGGTAAACCAGAAGGTAGCTCTACAAATCTTACAGCGCCTGGGGTATCGGGCGGATGTGGCGGCGAATGGCTTGGAAGTGCTGGATGCCCTGCATCGGCAATCCTACGACGTGGTGTTAATGGATGTGCAAATGCCAGAAATGGACGGACTGGAAGCCACTCGTTGCATTTGCCAGAAATGGGGAATGGAGAGAGAAAAGCAGAAGAGAGAAGAGGAGGAAGGAAAGGGGAAATCTATTCCATCCCATTTAAAATCTAAAATTCAAAATCTCAAGTCGAGTAGACCTTGGATTATTGCGATGACGGCTAATGCTATGCAGGGCGATCGCGATATTTGTCTGCAAGCGGGGATGGACGACTATATCAGTAAACCAGTCCGGCTGGAAGAATTGCTCTTGGCATTGGAGAGGTGTCAGCAGCACAATTCCACCTGTGGGATTTTCGATCGCGCATCGGAGTTTAAGGATAATTACCAGCAGACCATCCCATCCGAGGCGCGACCCCACGATCGAAAAACTCAAATCCCACGTCCGCAATCGATCGATCCTCTCGCTTTGCAAGCAATCCGCGATATGGCAGGCAAAGAAGCTGCTGGCGAACTTCTGGAGGAAGTAATTGATTGTTTCCTAGAAGATGTCCCCCAATTGTTGCAAGCGATCCAAACTGCTGTTGAAATCGGCGATTGGCGGACGCTCATCCGGGCGGCTCATACCCTAAAATCAACCAGTGCTACTTTGGGTGCAGCTACTCTTGCCGAATTAAGCAGACAATTGGAAGCACTCGGTCAAAATGGCAATCTCGAACAGGCGTCGGCAATTGCCTTGCCCGCACGAACTGGCAATCAGTCTCTCATTAATCTCGAATATGAAGCCGTTAAGGCCGCTTTGCAAATAGAACGCCAAAAATGTCAACCATGAACACAGGAGTTTGTCAACCAGAACCACCTTCGATCCTGATCGTGGATGACGAAAAAATGATGCGAATTCTACTCCGGCGTGCGCTGGAAAAAGAAGGATATCGGGTTGTAGAAGCTTGTGACGGTCAGGAAGCGATCGATATTTACCAACGCATCAAGCCGGATCTGGTGCTATTAGATGCGGTCATGCCAATCCTGGATGGCTTTGCCTGCTGTGCAAAATTGCAATCTTTAAATGAAGATGATGCCAAACAGACGCTGCTTTACGGTAATCCAGAAGGTCAACACAATTCTCTATGGCAAATGCGATCGGGTCGCACGCCGGTCTTAATTGTGACCGGTTTGGAGGATGCGGCATCTGTCGATCGAGCTTTTGAAGTGGGTGCTACTGATTATGTGACTAAGCCAATCCACTGGGCTGTACTGCGCCAGCGGGTGCGTCGTTTAATCGAACAAGCTCAACTTTACAAACAGCTGGAAGCAGCTAATCAGGAGTTACAGAGGATTGCCTGTTTGGATGGTCTGACTCAAGTCGCCAATCGTCGCGGTTTTGATGAAACTCTCGAACGCGAATGGCGACGAATGGCACGCGAGCAAGCTCCCCTATCCTTGATTCTGTGCGATGTAGATTTTTTCAAAGCCTTTAATGACCGTTTCGGTCATTTAGCTGGAGATATATGTTTGCAACAGGTTGCTCATGCTATTCGCGACGCTACGAAACGTCCCGCCGATCTAGTGGCGCGTTATGGAGGTGAAGAATTTGCCGTGATTTTGCCCAATAGCCCCAATAATGGTGCAATTCACGTAGCTCAGCAGATCCAAGCTAACATAGCAGCGTTGAAAATCAGCCATCCCCAATCTGGGGTAAGCCAGTACGTCACTGCTAGTTTGGGTCTTGCCTGTATTGTTCCGCCTCCTAATTCCCAGCCGAGAATACTGATTGATGCTGCTGATAAGGCGCTCTACGAAGCAAAAGCTAGCGGACGCGATCGCTTTATCCTTAACGCATGGGAATCCTAGCACATCTTCACAGAAATTTGAGGTGTTTCAGAATTTTTACGCTCATCTATACCATGAATGTTTGAGCATATTTAATATTATGTCCGGTTGCATCGGTAGTATATGACTGATGCTTAAGATTATCTGTGGGAGATCGGGAGTTCAATTTTTACCGCAGATGAATACAGATAAACGTTGTTTTTATAAGAAAATTTTTATTTCTTTTCTCCTCTGCCGTAAGTAGAATAACCAGGGAAGATCTGTTTTTGATTAGGTGATTTGCAGTCGCTCAGAGAGCGACAAGCCAACTTTTCCGACTGAGAGGGGCAGGATATTAACCTGGGGGGATGTCAATCGAAAATCGAAAATCTAAAATCTAAAATCAATAACGTACACTGGAGCGAAAATTGATTGGAATGTTGCCGGATATTGTTGAGCTAGACGATAAAATTTTTGTCCCCGCAGATCGAGAGCCAATTCCAGAATGGCCTTGCGTTCTGAATGAAGAACCCCAGCCAACGCTCACTATCAAAGACCACGATATGTTTTTGGTGACCGATACGCTGGGTAACATCGCTTGCAGTTTAAGAGACGATGTAGACACCAGTATGGGTCTATTCTGCAAAGACACCCGGTTTTTGAGTCGCCTGGAGTTGCAAATAGAAGGTCGAGCCCCAGTTTTGCTCAACAGCACAGCCGATAAAGGTTTTGTGCTGTCGGTTTTGTGTACCAATCCTAGAATCGAAAATCTTCTCGCACCCGATACGTTGGGAATTCGGCGCGAACTTCTTCTCAATGGCGCTCTTTTTTCAGAAATAGAAGTCACTAATTACAGCACCAACACCGTTAGCTTTGAACTGAGCATTAGCTTTGATGCCGATTTCGTAGATTTATTTGAAGTGCGAGGTTTCGGGAGAGAAAAACGCGGGCAACTTCTGCGATCGATCCGAGATGGAAAACCAGCCGAACAAGAAACTGGCGAGCTGACCTTAGCATACCAAGGTTTGGATGGTTCGATTATGGAATCTCGCATCCAGTTCAACCATCGCCAGCCAGATTTTTTCAAAGGTTACACTGCTATTTGGCGTCTGGAGTTGCCATCTCACCAAAGCGAAACCATCGGATATCGGCTTCAGATGTTTACCAATAACCAACCGATATCTACAATACAGGCTCCCGTTACGCTAGGCCAAGCCAAGGCGGCTGAGTTAGTGGAGGAGCAAAGTTGGATGCAACAAAGTACGCGGATTCGCTCGGACAAAGCTATTTTTAATCAGGCGATCGAACGAGCTGAAAAAGATGTTTATTTGCTGCGCCAATCGTTCGATAAAGGTACGGTGCTTTCTGCTGGAGTGCCTTGGTTTTCTACTTTGTTCGGTCGCGATTCTATCATAGCGGCGTCTCAAATTTTAATGTACAACTCGTCGATCGCACGGGAAACTCTGATGATTCTTGCCGAATACCAAGGCAAAATAAATGATGAGTGGCGCGACGAGGAACCGGGTAAAATTTTACACGAGATCCGCTTTGGGGAAATGGCTCGCTGCGGTGAAGTTCCCCATACACCGTACTACGGTACTGTGGACGCGACACCTTTGTGGTTGATGCTTTATGCAGAGTACTATGCTTGGACTGCGGACAGCGAAACCTTAGACCGTTTGTGGCCAAACGCTTTGGCGGCGATGGATTGGATCGATCGCAATTGTCAGGAAACCGGTTATCTCAGGTATGCTTGTCGATCGTCGCGAGGTTTGGTAAACCAAGGTTGGAAAGATTCCGGCGACTGTATTGTCGATCGTAAAGGTCAGCTGGCAAAACCGCCGATCGCTCTTTGCGAAGTCCAAGCTTACGTCTACGCCGCGAAGGTGCGTTTGGCGGAAATTGCCAGAATAAAGAAGCACATCGATTTGTCCGAGCGCTGGCTAGAGGAAGCAAATGATTTAAAAACCCGCTTTAATCGCGATTTTTGGCTGGAAGATGAGGGTTTTTGCGCTTTAGCTCTCGATGGCGACGGCAATCAAGTAGATAGCATTACTTCCAATCCCGGTCACTGTCTCAATCTCGGCATTCTTACCCCGGAAAAAGCTTATAGTGTAGCAGAACGACTGGCAGCGCCAGATATGTTCAACGGTTGGGGTATTCGCACCTTGAGCAGTTTGTCACCCGCCTACAATCCTATGGGCTATCATATCGGTTCTGTTTGGCCGCACGATAATTCGCTGATTGCAATGGGGTTACGCAGTCTCGGTTCGATCGATCGAGCGTTGGAACTTTGCCAGGGATTGATCGATATGACCCTGCATCAACCCTATCAACGTCCCCCAGAATTATTCTGCGGCTACGAACGTAACGGCGACAATACTCCCATACGCTATCCTGTCGCTTGTTCGCCCCAAGCTTGGGCAACTGGCAGCATTTTTCAGTTGTTGCAAATGACGATCAATTTGGTGCCGGATGCGCCGAATAATTATTTGCGAATTATCGATCCGGCGCTTCCGGAGTCGATCGAATCTCTATCGTTGCACAATTTGCGAGTAGGCGGAACTTTGCTCGATTTGGAATTCGAGCGAACTGGAAATACAACTTCCTGCCGAGTCGCTAAAAAGCGCGGTAATTTGCGCGTAGTCATCGAAGCTTAAGCTTGTAGGGTGGGCATTGCCCACCTTACTTTTTCAGCTTGTAGCTTGGGTTTCTTGGTTAATGATAACAACTACAAGGATAATGTCGGCACGCTGATTGTCGATTGGTCAGCTAACTTAATCTAAATGGCTAGTTAGAGAGTCGGTAAGTAGTCGGACAAAAGTAAACGATACTGTGTTAACTTTTGTAAAACTTCTGCGATCGTTGCCAGCAGCCTGATTGAGCATCTTTCTAAAACTTAAGACAGTTAACATTATTTATGTCCGACTACTTATTTCGATCCGACTACTTAATTTCCTCCGAAAGTATCAAATTTAAATTCTAAAATTGTCCCTCAGCTCCTCTTCATTTTTTGGATTAAAATTTTTCTTACTTAACTTGACAATCCAAATTTTTGGCTCATATAATTGACCGAAGTGTAAAAATAAATACTTCATAAAAGGTGAATGTAATGCCAGCAGCAAAAATAAAACCAGGCAAGATTGTAATCAACCATGACGAATGGACTTTATCTGACACCGGATTTCAAAATTCTCCTGATGCGGAGATTTTTGTAAAAAATGTTGCTAATTGGTTTAGTGGCGGTCGTCCCGGCAAGTTCCACGCCTACTCAAGTAACTTTGGTGTGAGCCAAACTAAATTGAAAGAGGCAATAACTAAAGCAGGTCATACCTGGACTGTGGATGTTAACAATAAATTCGATTTGGGGACTTTGTTAACCTTTGATGGCGTATTTGTCGGTGGGGAGGCCAAGGATAACAAAGTGTTGACCGATTATGTCAAAGCCGGAGGTAACGTTTACCTCATGGGTGGTACGGGAGTCGTGGGTAGCGCTCAAGCTGAAAGCAATACTTGGAAGGCTTTTCTGAATGCTTTTGGTTTTGAATTGGCTGCACAATACAATGGTGTCAGTGGCAATCAGGCAATTAATAACGCCCATCCAATTTTTGCCGGAGTTAAATCTCTCTATCACAATAATGGGCAATCAATTATCAATAGCGCTACTAATTCAAAAGACAATCAAATTCTGGTCAGTCATACCTCCGGCGGGTTGTTTGCAGTATTTGACCCGACGACTGGAGAGTTTGAAGTGCCAACCAACTCCGACGCAGGCGTTGAATTTACTAACAGCCAAACGAAAGATATCTCGTATAAATTCACACCATCCGGTACTTGGAAACCAAAAGCCGATATTCCAGATTGTACCGCCGCTGGATTGAAGGGTTTCCCACCGGAAATTCAGACACCTCTGAATGAGGGCTTGAAAGCATTTGAGCAGTACCTCAAATATCCCAAAAACACGACATTTGCACTGCTGGCAGTGAACAAAACAACTGGTGCTGTAACTGAAGTGGGTCAAGAAACGACTATTGTTCTCAAAGCAAATGAAACTTTGACTTTCTTGGTCAATGATTTTACACCCAATTATGGCGATAATACTGGCATTTTAACGGTCAAGTTCTCTGCCATTTGAACGAAATGAAGAGGCGGCGAGCGGCTGTTGGTGCCTTCTTTAAGAGTTAAGGCAACGAAGCTGATGCTGGGTTAAGGCAGGGCAACTCAATTATGGGTTAAAAGTAGGGGCGGGTTTGGCCATTATTCTGCTCTGGAAACCATAAATTATCTGCCAAACCCGCCCCCGTCACAGCGAAGCTTTGACGATGGGAGTATGTCAATCACAAACCAGCGCCAGATGTGTTCCTACAGGCAGTTAGCCATTCGCTTCGGGAGGATTTTCGTAAAGCGATTCTAATTTTTGACGAGCATCTTCTACGCCGATCGATCGCATTACCAAAAGCGGTTCGTCAATGACGTTGCCAGCTTCATCCAAAAATTCTGGATGCGGCACCTGCTTAACTCGGCGAGAATAGGGGCGGGAAGTCGATCGATCGCTTGCAGACCAATTGCTGTAATTGTAATCCGCACTTATACTCATCAAACTGCGGATCAGATTGCCTACAGCTAAAAAGGCAAGAATAGTAAAAGCCAAAATGTAAAGCAGGTGCAACATCACATTTTCCTCCAAGTCAAACAGTCTATAAAAAAGTCAAAAATCAAAAGTCAAAAAGGCAATAGGAACTTGGCACTAGGGGCTGGGGCTTAAATGAGCGGATTTAACGAGACATAATTTTTTCTTTTTCCACTTTTGAAAACATGGGCTGGAAAGTTTTTGAGGCACGGTCAAAAATTTTTAGGGAAACAAGCGCGTTTTATGATATATTTACAAGGCTTCTGCAAGTGCAGAATCGGAGCTATTTTTATTTTGCGTCTACTCGTCTTGTTTTTGTTTGGCAGACTGCTCCATCCGAAAACGCATCCCAACCTGCCAACATTCCATAAGCAAGCGGTGCCAGGGCATTAGCGTTGCCGTTTCGACGCCTGCTTGACAGCCGGTTGCTTCGTAAAGCAGATGGACTGTACTTACCTCACTTTGAGCGTGTTTCACCCGTTCCAATAGCTCAGATTGCTGCTTTCGACTTAAGAAAGTAATTTCTTCTGTTTCCAGCAGCTCGCGCGATCGCCCAAACCAATATTGAAAGTCTTCTAACAAAGGTTGCAGAAGGGTTTTGAGCAATTCAGGCTCAGGCAGGTTGGAGTTAAGCATGAATTATTTACAGATTACTAACCTATCTAAATATTAACCTTAATGCAATTTACAATTGTTTACAATGCTTTAATCAAGGCTAGGGGCAGGGGAGTGGGGGAGTGGGGGAGTGGGGGAGTGGGGGAGCGGGGGGGCGGGGGGCGGAAGAATTAATATTTTCCCTCTCCCTTTTCCCTGTCCCTCTTCGTTTTGACTTTTGAATGAGTGACTTTTGACTTCCCCACTCGCTCGGCTCGATAAGATAGAAGCTATGGGGCATTTATACAGCCTCAACCTAATCAGTTGCCCGTCAAACATAATCGTCACATGGTAAAGTCGCCGTCAGTCAGATCGGAATCTGCCGATTCCTCACAACAACCAGCTAAAATTCATCTCCCTCGCACCAGTGAATCGGAATCCTTAAAAAAGATTCGTCATACGACTTCCCATGTCATGGCGATGGCGGTGCAGAAGCTGTTTCCCAAGGCTCAAGTTACGATCGGCCCTTGGATTGAAAATGGATTTTACTACGATTTTGACCATCCAGAGCCTTTTACGGAAAAAGATTTAAAGGCGATTAAAAAAGAGATGATCAAAATCATCAATCGCAAACTACCCGTAATTCGGGAAGAAGTCAGCCGCGAAGAAGCAGAACGTCGAATCAAACAAATTAACGAACCTTACAAACTGGAAATTCTGGAAGGCTTACAAGAACCAATTACCATTTACCATCTGGGAGACCAATGGTGGGATCTTTGTGCTGGCCCCCACGTTGAAAATACCAGTGATTTGAACCCCAAAGCAATTGAACTGGAAAGCTTAGCCGGTGCGTACTGGCGCGGGGACTCCACCAAGGCGCAGTTGCAGCGAATTTACGGTACTGCATGGGAAACGCCGGAACAGTTGGACGAATATCAGCGCCGCAAGGAAGAAGCACTGCGTCGAGATCATCGCAAGTTGGGTAAAGAACTGGGACTATTTATCTTTGCAGATTTAGTAGGGCCGGGATTGCCTTTGTGGACTCCCAAAGGTACGGTATTGCGAAGCATTTTAGAAGATTTCTTGAAGCAGGAACAGCTCAAACGCGGTTATTTGCCAGTTGTAACCCCGCACATCGCCAGAGTGGATTTATTCCAAACCTCCGGACACTGGCAAAAATATAAAGAGGATATGTTTCCCCTCATGGCAGAAGACGAAGAAGCCGCAGCAGCAGAACAAGGCTTTGTCCTCAAGCCGATGAACTGTCCTTTTCATATTCAGATATATAAGAGCGAGTTGCGTTCCTATCGGGAATTGCCGATGCGGTTAGCTGAATTTGGCACGGTTTACCGTTACGAACAATCCGGGGAACTGGGTGGCTTAACGCGGGTACGAGGATTCACTGTTGATGATTCTCACTTATTCGTAACGCCAGAACAATTGGATGACGAATTTTTGAATGTGGTGGATTTAATTCTATCCGTGTTCAAGAGCTTGCAACTGAAAAACTTCAAAGCCAGACTGAGTTTCCGCGATCCAGCTTCTGATAAATACATCGGTTCAGATGAAGTTTGGGAAAAATCGCAAAATGCCATTCGCCGCGCTGTCGAAAAACTGGGAATGAATTATTTTGAAGGCATTGGCGAAGCCGCATTTTACGGCCCGAAACTGGATTTTATTTTCCAAGATGCCTTAGAAAGAGAATGGCAATTGGGTACTGTTCAGGTAGATTACAATTTGCCAGAACGATTCGAGCTTGAGTATGTTGCGGAAGATGGAAATCGCAAACGTCCGGTGATGATTCACCGCGCTCCTTTTGGCTCGTTGGAAAGGCTAATTGGCATATTAATTGAAGAGTATGCAGGTGATTTTCCGCTGTGGTTAGCACCAATACAAGCGCGATTGTTGCCTGTGAGCGATGAGTTTCTGCCGTTTGCTCAACAAGTGGCAAAAGATATGAAATCGCTTGGTATTCGCGCCGAAGCAGACAGCAGCAACGAGCGGCTGGCCAAACAAATTCGCAATGCAGAAAAAGACAAAATCCCCGTGATGGCAGTGGTGGGAGCGAAGGAGGTTGAATCTAATAGTTTGAATATTCGCACTCGCGCTTCTGGAGAATTGGGAGCAATTCCGGTGCCGGAAGTGGTAGAAAGGTTGAAGCAGGCGATCGCTAACTACAGCAACTTCTAGAGGTTAGGGGTTAGGGGTTAGGGGTTAGGGAAGAGGGAAAGAGAAGAGGGAGAGAGAAGAGGGAGAGGCAAAAGGGAAAATATTAATTCTTCCGCTCCCCCGCTCCCCTGCTCCCCTGCTCTCTCCCAGAATAACGGGGTAATCGAGGCTGATTTGGTATAATTCGTCCGGTCGAAATAGTAAGTAAATAAATAAGCAAAAACTTGGCAAAATAGCCTATTTTTGGGTTTTCATTTAACTAAAGCTCTATTTAAAATCGCCTTACTTCAGCTTACACTTATTTATAGCTAAGGCGATTCGGAGGCGATTCTGTACGATGGAAGTAACGGATCTCGATCGACTTTGGTACGGGTTAAATTTTCTAGCGTTGGGAAAAACCCATGTCTCGTAAGTTAGTTCTGCTCCTGAGTCTCGTTTTGTGGAGCATTATGACGCTACCTCCAGCCAAAGAGGTCAGCGCGGAAATGCCACTGTCTAAAGCCGTTATACAAAGCATACGCAATCTCGTGCGCCTCATCCCGCAAAATCAAACAGGGCGTCCGGCGCGTGTATCCGAGCCTATGAATCCTGGAGATTCCTTAGCCACAGGTCGAGAGTCTTTGGCTGAGTTGCGCTTCAACGATGGTTCTTTGGCACGAGTTGGCGAACAAGCACTATTTCAGTTTCTACCAAATACACGCACTTTTAAATTGTCTGACGGTACGGCGCTGCTGCTGATTGCACCCGGACGCGGTACAACTCAGCTGCAAACACCCAACGCGAGGACAGGAATTCGGGGCTCAGCTTTATTTGTGCGCTATAACCGCAAAACAGACACCACAATTGTCGGGGCTCTGACAAATAGTAATATCGAGGTATTCAATCAAGATGCTTCTCAAGGAGAAGTGCTGCGAGCAGGTCAGCTAGCAGTGATCGTCAAAGATAGAATTGAGCGGATATACGATTTTGATATCAGAACTTTTTATGAAACTAGCGACTTGGTAAGGGGGCTAAACTTAACTCAGCCAGGTGATAAAGCTAATCCAGATTCGGCAATGGCCGAGGTTCAATCTGAAACTTCTACTGCTGTCACACAACAGACTCCCATTGTTGGGCAAGGTGTGATTGAAAACCCAAATTTTATACCACTAGGTGCCACTTTATCAAACTTACCCAGTGTTGATGCTGGCAATGATAACCCCTCAGATACAGGCCGGCCCGATCGCAATTTGGGACAGTCGATCGGCCCCAATCCATTTAGTGGCAACGCCGGGTTAGAAAATCCTCCTCTAGAAGGAGGACGGATTCTGATCGATCGGGAAAATCCTCCCGATCGATCGCAGCCGCCGACTGACGATGGCCTACCGAATACGCCCGCTAATCCCAGCAATTCCGGTAATCCAGACAATTCCGCTAATCCCAGTAATCCCGGTAATCCAGACAATTCCGGCAATCCCAGTAATCCCGGTAATCCCGGTAATCCAGATAATTCCGGTAATCCCGGTAATCCAGACAATTCCGGTAATCCCAATAATCCAGACAATTCCGGTAATCCCGGTAATCCAGACAATTCCGGTAATCCCGGTAATCCAGACAATTCCGGTAATCCCGGTAATCCTAATAATCCAGACAATTCCGGTAATCCCGGTAATGGGGGAGATAATGGCCCGCCATCAAATCCCGGTAATTCAGGCAATGGCCCACCAGGGCCTGAAGGTAATCCCGGTAATGGCCCACCATCGAATCCCGGTAATTCAGGCAATGGCCCACCAGGGCCTGAAGGTAATCCCGGTAATGGCCCGCCATCAAATCCCGGTAATTCAGGCAATGGCCCACCAGGGCCTGAAGGTAATCCCGGCAAACCCAGAGGGCTATAACCGAATCGCACTTACTTAAGTAAAACTTACTGCCTAGACCGAGAGGTAAGAACAGCGTGATATTTGGGTTCAAAGTGTCGATTAGTGAGTAAAACAGTCAAAATCTTATCAGAAGTAGTAGAGAGATTACCCAGGTGTCAAATTCGATCGAATTGTCGATGGTGGAAACAAGAAGGTAGAGCGGCTTGTCGGCGGTGTCCTCAAGTTGTGACAACGGTATATAAACCTGCCGAACAAATTCGTAAAGTTACAGATCCGATGAATTATTAATAGCTTGGCAAGCAGTTGCACAAGTTAAAATGATTTTTTCGGGTTGATGGGGTAATACTAAATCCGAATTAACTACCCCCTTTAATTTTTGGCCATTTCATTAGACATATCCAAAAATTCTTGTGGGGTAGGCATCCTGCCTGCCCTTTGAGATTCTTTTGGAGGAGAGGTCTATTGTAGAGAGGTTTCATAAAAGGTTTCTACAGCCGATCGCGATAAAGGGGGTAATCAACCCGGATTTGGGATAAAATGTGCAATTGTGTTATCAATTTTGGGGATGGTGCGTTAGTCACAGCAATTTAATTACTGGGTGCAATACTCCATTTGTTTTGATGCGTGAGATACCCTAGAGTTAAATAAATTTTATTATCCCCATAAATATGACAGAGCAGGCTATAAATAGAAAACCTCCTGTAAATCGAGATAAATCGAGATAAATATCAAAATGGTTGATGCTTCTACGGTCAGCGTTACTGTTCCGGCCACTACTGCTAATCTGGGGCCGGGTTTCGATTGTATCGGCGCAGCTTTAACGCTGTACAATGAATTTAAGTTCTCTCGGCTGGAACCCTCCCTTTCATCCGCGCCGCTCTTGGGGGGGGAAACAGGGCAAGTTAAAATAACCGTTACAGGTGTTGAGGCCGATCGCGTTAAAACTGATGAAAGCAATCTCGCTTACCAATCATTCTTAAAGTTGTACCGACATATCGATCGCACCCCACCAGCAGTAGAAATACAAATAAACTTGGATGTTCCTCTGGCAAGAGGTTTGGGTAGTTCGGCAACGGCTATTGTGGGTGGGTTGATTGGTGCTAATCAGTTAGCTGGCGCACCTTTGAGTCAGACAGAAGTGATGGAATTAGCGATCGGATTGGAAGGACACCCAGATAACGTAGTACCGGCATTTTTGGGAGGTTGTCGTCTGGCGGCTACCGCAGAAACGGAAAACAAGATTGATTGGCAAATTTGCGATGTTCCCTGGCACAGCGACATTGTGCCGCTCGTCGCTATTCCCGACTTTGAACTCTCGACGGCAGAGGCGAGGCGAGTTCTGCCAACTGAGTACAGTCGCGCTGATGCGATTTTCAATACCGCACACTGCGGTTTGCTAGTACGGGCGTTAGAATCCGGTCGGGGAGATTGGTTGCGCGTTGCTTTGCAAGACCGCATTCACCAACCTTATCGGCAAGCGCTGATTCCAGGATACGATGCTGTGCGGGAAGCTGCTTTGGCTAAGAAAGCCTACGGGATGGTGATTAGCGGTGCGGGGCCGACTTTATTGGCTTTGGCAAATTTTGTCGATGCACCTGATGTGGCGGTAGCAATGGCGGCGGCTTGGCAGCAGGAGGGAATTAAATCCCAGGTGCGATCGCTCTCTATTGACGTTCGCGGTGCAAAGATAGACAGCTAGTGCAAGAAGGCAGAAGGCAGGAGGCAGAAGGGAAGAAAGCTTATACAGTCAGCTTTTGTCCTTTTTTCAAGTGCTGGATTATTTTTGCCGCGCTGCACTAGAAGCAGCATTTTTGAGCCGATTGCCTCTAAATCTCATCTTTTTAAGAATTGCTTGAGAGTTCTCAATAGTTCGCCTGGATGAAAGGGTTTGGCAAGGTAAGCATCCGCGCCTTGTTTTAAACCCCAGTAGCGATCGAGTTGTTCGCTTTTGGACGAACACATCACTACAGGTATTTTATTCGTTTTGGGATTAGATTTGAGGCGACGACAACATTCGTAGCCGTTCATCCGAGGCATCACGATGTCCAGAAGCACTAGATCCGGACGGTTAACCTCAACTTTTTCCAGCGCCTCTACACCATCACTTGCGACTGTTACCTTCAGTCCTTTCTGTTTGAGAAAGTCTGAGATCATTTCGCGTTGGGTGGCACTGTCCTCTACCAGCAGAACCGTACTCATAAATCCTTGCCGTTACTCAGAGTAGAAACATTTATATTAAGGACTTCTGTCCTCAACTGGAACTTCCTGAAAGTAGGTATGACTACCCACTTTCAGTTCTCCATCGATTCTTCTTTCTTCAATTTAAGTGAAATCCCGGTTTACTTACTCGTTTATATTTGATATAAAATCCGATCTTCTTTTTCCGGATATCACTCCTAGAGAGGGGCTAGCGGTTAGGGGAAAAGGTAAAGGGAAAAGGTAAAGGGAGGAATTTTGACTTTTGACTGAGTGACTTTTGACTCCTCCTTTTCCCCTAGCGCCCGATCGTTCAAGCAATTTGTGCCATTGCTTCCAATTCCAATATGGCATCGATCATCTGCTGCGCCTTGTACATAGAATCGCGTAGCGTAGTAACGCGAACGCC
Source organism: Aerosakkonema sp. BLCC-F183 (assembly GCF_041929145.1). NCBI lineage: Bacteria > Bacillati > Cyanobacteriota > Cyanophyceae > Aerosakkonematales > Aerosakkonemataceae > Aerosakkonema > Aerosakkonema sp. BLCC-F183. The sequence goes on from NZ_JBHFNU010000090.1 coordinate 38,906, forward strand.
GTATTGAATGCCTTCATATACCCATTGAAGCCAAACCTCTTTCTCTTTTTTTAGAGTTTTCAGATAAATCGGGATGGTATGGTACGTAGTAATTGGTGTCAGATTAATCATCGTTACAGCCCTCTATGCTTAACGGTTCAGGCGTGGATAGGTTATCGACAATCAGCCTTGCACCCCGGTGTTGTCATAGATACTAATCTTATTTAATCAATAAATTGTTATTTAAAAGCTCTATCTAAAGATCTTTTATAAATTATTTACAAGTCTTTCTATAGGTATATACTTAATTGTAGTTAAACATACAAAAAAAAATCCTGCGTAGGCAGGATGTGGTTGAGGTTTTTTGCTACGATCGCAAATATTTTAATGACTGGGCTTTTGTTCGTCGGGGGATCGCAGCTGTCGCAACGGCAGCGTTACAGTCACCACAGTCTGTGCGCCCTCTTCGCTTGATAAGGTAATTTTACCGCCGTGCAAGTCTACACACTGTTGGACAATAGATAGCTCCAGTCCCATGCCATCCATATTGCCGACATTACTACCTATGTAGAACAAATCAAATAGTTGCTTTCGCTCTTGTTTCGTCACGCCACTATCTTCATATTTGACGCGGAAAATTGCTTCGCTATTTTCACAAATTAAATCAAATTTAATGGGGCGGCCTTTAGGAGAATAATCGAGAGCATAGGAAAGCAAATTTGTCAGAATAGACCGCAGCAGTTTATTATCCAAACAAGCGCTCGTATTGCCTTGACTGGAAAAAGCGATCGCACAATCTTCCAACTATATAATAATCAAAAAAATCGACAATCCCACTTGTCCTGTGCATTGCTAAGTTTAGTTGTGTCGATCGCTTTCCAGCTCCTCTTTAGGATCGTCTAATAGCCGATCGATCTCACTTGCCTTCGTCTCTTCCTCACCATTGTTGTTGCTATCATTCCTGATCAGAGCTTCTCGGATGAGTGCAATGCTTTGGTCTGCATCCTTTGCTTGAGCTTCAAAACGCTGCGCTGACAGCTTTTGGTTTCTTTCTTTCGCTCGCTCTGCCATCCTGCGGATCAGAGCGGACTTTTCCTCCAGGGCGCGGAGGGCACTCCAAAGCGCTTCTTCCAAAGCTTCAGACTGACTGGCTAACAAACTTTTCGGCGAAAAGGCGTGACCGGTGCGACACCGAAAGCGAACATACTTTCCATCCTTCAATTCCCACAAAACACCGCCGCACTCCGGACACGCAAAAGCCGAAGGTGTTCCCGGTCTACCATCGCTTTGCAGAGTCTTCATATCCATCTGAGCCAAAGCAGATTCTACTTCCATACTATTGGAAACCCGATCGGCTTCTTCTACCACTAACTCACGGGCTAACTTTACTAACACGCCTGCAATCTCCGACAGTGGTAATATGCAGTCAATCTCTACGTTTTCGATCGCACTGCGCGGCATTTCCCCGAAAAGGGCGTGGTTCGGGTCTTGCACAATCGCCAGTCCACCTCGCTGCTTCACGGCTAACAAACCCGCAGTACCATCGTCTAAAGTGCCCGTTAGCACCACACCTATGACCCGACGCCCGTATGCTATTGCTGCCGATCGAAACAGGGTATCGATCGCAGGTCGGTGGTTGTTTTCTCTGGGGCCGCGAGACAGGTGAATATGTTCTCGTTTGACAATTAAGTGCCAATCCGGAGGTGCCACATAGATATGGCCGCGTTCGATCGCTTGCCCATCTTTAGCGTGTTCCGCTTTCAAAGGGCCTGCGCGGTTGAGGATTTGGGGCAGAACGCTTTTGCTGTAGGAGGGAAAGTGAACAACCACAAAGATAGCCGCCGATATATCCAAAGGCAGATCGGCTGCTAGATTTATCAGTGCTTCCACTCCCCCCGCTGAGGCTCCGATAACGATAATGTCGCGTGTGGGCATATTTTTTCGCTTCGATCGAGCGGCTGATGGGCTGGAATGGAAGGATTCTTGACTGTGGTTTAATGATTCTCCTTATAATTTTAGGGTACTCTGCTATGGCAGAGCGGTTCGGGAGCCCAAGGGAAAAGAAATAAAAATGTTTTTATCAAAAAAAACAAATCTGCAAGCGCAAAATAAGTAAATATTCTAAAATAAATAGCTCAATCAGAATGAGATTGTGCGCGAGCTCAACTCAGCCCAGGGTAAAGTTTGGTTGCTTGCTGGGGAAAAATGGTGAAAACGGAACTAAAGTCAAGGTGGTTACCTGCAAAACCGGAAGACATTATGGCAACCGAATGCAGCATCAGTCCAGCTTTTGACATTGTGGCTCTGGCAGCTTCGGCTGGGGGACTGAACGCTTTAAGTTGCATCCTGTCTTGCCTACCGACTGATTTTCCAGCGGGGATTGTAGTGGTGCAGCATATGTCTCGCCAGCATCGCAGCTTTTTAGCAGAAATCCTTAACCGTCGCACGCCCTTGCCAGTAAAGCAGGCTGAAGAAGGAGAACAACTGATTCCAGGTACAGTTTACCTTGCCGCACCCGATCGCCACTTACTGGTTAACCTGGATGGCACTCTTTCTCTGACTCAAACCGAAAAAGTGCATTCTGTGCGTCCCTCTGCGGAGATATTATTTAAGTCGGTAGCAAAAAAATATCATAAAAGAGCGATCGCCGTAGTCTTGACGGGAGCAAATATGGATGGCTCAAAAGGAGTAGAAGCAATTAAAAAAATGGGTGGCAAGGTAATTGCACAGGACGAAAGTACATCAGAAGTTTTCGGTATGCCTGCTGCGGCGATCCAGACTGGCTGTGTTGATTGGATTCTGCCCTTAGACAAAATCGCAGATGCCATCAAAAATTTAGTAATGGGAGGGCAGATCTAACGATGAGCATTGCCCCCAAAGACGAAGAATTTGAAACCTTGCTACAGTACCTCAAGCAAAGTCGCGGTTTTGATTTCACAGGTTACAAACGCCCCAGCTTAATGCGCTTGACAAAAAAACGTATGCAGCGGGTGGAGATCGAAGGCTATGGCGATTACCTGGATTATTTGCAAGTACATCCGGCTGAAGTAAATCATCTTTTCGATTCACTCCTAATTAATGTGACAGGCTTTTTTCGCGATACCTCCGCTTGGCAAGCTCTAGCTAATGAGATTATTCCTCGCATTATGGCTGCCAAGCCAGACAGAGAGCCTATTCGGGTGTGGAGCGCTGGCTGCGCGACCGGCGAAGAAGCTTATACAATTGCGATCGTACTGGCGGAAATTCTAGGGGCAGAAGGGTTTCGATCGCGAGTCAAAATTTATGCAACGGATTTAGACGAAGAAGCTCTCAATTGCGGTCGTCAAGCTACCTATTCGAGCAAGTCTGTGCAAGAGCTTCCCGAAGAGCTGCGGCGCAAATACTTTGATGTGTCGGGCAGAGATACATACACTTTCCGCAACGACTTTCGGCGCTGTGTAATTTTCGGTCGTCACGATTTGGTGCAACACGCGCCCATTCCCCGCCTTGACTTACTGATCTGCCGCAATACTTTGATGTATTTTACGGCAGATACTCAGGCTCGGATTCTCGCTCGCTTTCACTTCGGTTTAATTGACACAGGTTTTTTGTTTGTTGGCAAGGCGGAGATGCTGCTAACTCACGCTAATCTGTTTATGCCAGCTAACCTAAAGTATCGCATTTTTTCCAAAGTAGCTAGAATCAGTATGCGCGATCGTTTACTGGTAATGGCAGACTCTGGTAATACGGAAGCAAGCAACCAAATTGTTGCAAATATGCGTTTGCGAGACGAAGCCATAGAAAACACACCTGTGGCGCAGATAGTAGTCGATATTCAAGGTAACTTAGTACTCGCAAATCGATCGGCTAGGATTTTATTCGGTCTGACTTCCCACGATTTGGGGCGTCCTTTGCAGGATTTGGAACTTTCTTATCGTCCCGCCGAATTGCGATCGCGTATAGATCAAGCTTACGTCGAACGTCGTCCGGTGGTAATTCCCAACGTGGAACTAATCCGGGGAGAAGATAATATCATCTTTTTGGAAATACAGGTGATTCCTCTTTTGGATACCAACGCCGATATACTGGGTGTGTCGATCGTCTTTAACGATATAACTCGCTACAACCAATTAGAACGTGAATTGCAACGTTCCACTCAAGAATTGGAAACTGCTTACGAAGAACTGCAATCTTCCAACGAGGAATTAGAAACCACTAACGAAGAACTGCAAAGTACCAACGAAGAATTAGAAACCACTAACGAAGAACTCCAGAGTACCAACGAAGAACTGGAGACAATGAACGAAGAACTGCAATCTTCCAACGAAGAATTGCACACCACCAACGAAGAACTGCGCCTGCGTACTGAAGAACTCAACCGCGTTAATATTTTTTTAGATTCCGTCCTCACCAGCCTGCGGATTGGGATGGTGGTTTTGGATAACCGCCTCAGCATCCAACTTTGGAACGATCGAGTTGAGGATTTGTGGGGTTTGCGAACGGAAGAAGCGCTCGGACGTTTCTTTTTCGATCTCGATATCGGTTTGCCGGTGGAACAACTCCGGGGAACGATTCGCGCCGCCCAACTTGCCAATCGCGACGAACAGGAAATTATTTTAGATGCCATTAACCGCAGAGGCAAAAATATTCGCTGTCGGGTTATTTGCACGTCGCTGACTGTCTCGAATCAACCCCAAGGTATCATTCTTCTGATGGATGAGCGGCACGAATAAACGCCGCATCATTGGAATTGCAGATTTCAGATGGCAGATTTCAAATTGAAGAAATCTAGGTTCAATTTAAAATCTTAAACTTACAGCAGATTTCCAGTCAGTGAGGTATGGATTTGAAAAAGTGGGAGAGCCAAAAGTCAAAAGTCAAAAGTTAAAAGTCAAAAGTTAAAAGTCACCAGGTAATATTGTGTGCGATGCATCGCTTTCCCGTTTTTGTGCTGATAATAGAAACTTCTCTAACCGTAGGGTGGGTTAGTTATCTAAACGTAGGGTGGGTTAGGCACGGGCGATAATTTCAACACTTTCGCTCGATAATTTAGTTTCCGTGCCGTAACCCACCATCTCACTCAACTGTAAGATGAGGAACTTTTTTCCCCATAAATCCGAAAGAGCCAAAGTAACCATAATACCCGACAAAATATCAGATAGAAAAAAATCTACTCTTTTGGGTTTATGGTGAAAAAGTTGATTTTTGTGACAGATAAGGTGATGGTGGGTTACGGCACGGAAATTTAATTATTGGTTGAAAACCTGAAATTATCGCCCGTGCCTAACCCACCCTACACTTAAATAAGTTTTTATTATCACCATAAAAACGGGAGAGCCAATCTAAAATCCAAAATTTCTATTACCCGCCGCTGACTTTGGCTTTGTAACCCAATTGCATGAGAATTTGTACGATTTGTTGAGCGCGATCGCCCTGAATTTCGATCGTATTTTCCTTGACAGTGCCACCAGCACCGCATTGGGTTTTCAACTGTTTGAGCAAAGCGTTGAGAGTTTCCGGCTTACTCTGAAAACCGGTAATTACCGTCACGGTTTTGCCCTTGCGACCTTTGCGGGATGCCTGGACGCGCAAATCTTGGCGATCGATCGGCAGTTCTTGCACGGGTCGTTCAAAGGCAGCGGCGTTGTTGTTGTTGTTGTTGCCAAATTCCGAGTAGACAACGCGATTTTCATTGCGATCTTTGGGCTCGGAAGATTTACGTTTGGAAGAAGACATAGAAAAGTCAAAAGTCAAAAGTCAAAAGTCAAAAGGGAGGAGGGAATAGTTGATCGTAAAAACTTATCGACGTGTAGGGTGGGTTAGACACGGGCGATCTAAAAGTCAAAAGTCAAAAGTCAAAAGTCAAAATTCCTTCCTCTCCCTCTCCCTTACTGAGCGTGCCGTAACCCACCATCTCATACATCTGTAACATATACAAACATTTTCCACCATAACCCGAAACTCCCGTCTTCGCTAGGTTCAACAGCATTGAGCCTATAATGGAGGTCTGTCGTGTATTCTAGCCCTGCCCGTGACCAGTACACCTATCTCTTACTCTTATATTTCCCAACCGGCAACAGACGATCTCGCACAGCGACCCGACTCCTTGGGAAGATTTGGGCGTTTTGGCGGCAAATACGTGCCCGAAACGCTCATGCCTGCTTTGAGCGAACTGGAAGCAGCATTTTTCCAATATCGCTCTGACCCAGACTTCCAAAAACAACTCCAGCAACTGCTGCGGGACTATGTGGGACGCCCCAGCCCCTTGTATTTCGCCGAACGCCTCACCGCTCACTATGCCCGACCCGATGGCGACGGGCCGCAAATTTATCTCAAACGGGAAGATTTAAATCATACAGGCGCTCATAAAATCAATAACGCTTTGGCTCAGGTATTGTTGGCCAAACGGATGGGCAAGCAACGCATCATCGCCGAAACAGGTGCGGGTCAACATGGCGTGGCAACCGCAACAGTATGCGCCCGCTTTGGACTGAGCTGCATTATCTATATGGGCGTTCACGATATGGAACGACAAGCCCTGAATGTGTTCCGGATGCGGTTGATGGGAGCCCAGGTGCGACCTGTGGCGGCGGGAACGGGAACGCTCAAGGATGCCACTTCCGAAGCAATTCGCGACTGGGTGACGAATGTGGAAAGCACCCACTACATCCTGGGTTCGGTGGCTGGGCCGCATCCCTACCCGATGTTGGTAAGAGATTTTCAGGCAATTATCGGTCAGGAAACTCGCGCTCAAGCGATCGAAAAATGGGGCGGCTTGCCGGATATCGTTTTGGCTTGTGTGGGTGGCGGTTCCAATGCGATGGGACTGTTCCACGAATTTGTCAACGAGCCTTCTGTACGAATGATTGGTGTGGAAGCTGCCGGTGAGGGCGTCGATACAGAAAAACACGCTGCCACCTTGACAAAAGGGCGGGTTGGTGTATTGCACGGTGCGATGAGCTATTTGCTGCAAGATGATGACGGTCAGGTGATCGAACCGCACTCGATCAGTGCTGGGTTGGATTATCCGGGTGTTGGCCCCGAACACAGTTATCTCAAGGATGCCGGACGCGGGGAGTATTACAGCGTCACGGATAAGGAAGCTTTGGCAGCGTTTCAACGTTTATCGCAGCTGGAAGGAATTATTCCGGCGTTGGAAACAGCTCATGCTATAGCCTACTTGGAAACTCTCTGTCCTCAGCTGACTGGCAGTCCCCGCATCGTCATCAACTGTTCCGGACGCGGCGATAAGGATGTGCAGACTGTAGCTAAGTTTATTGGAGGCTAGAAAAGTCAAAAGTCAAAAGTCAAAAGTCAAAAGTCAAAAGGAAGAGGGAGAGGGAGAGCGGAAAATGGAAAAAGAGAGAGGGAAGAGGGAGAAGGAAAGCGAAAACGAAAAAAATAAATTCTGCCCTGTCCCTCTGACCAGATGCGCTTTTTTTCTTTTGACTTTTGACTTTTGACTTTTGACTTCCTAGAAAAATATGCAAAAACGATTTACCGTAATTGTGTTGGGAATAGTTGTTATTGCTAGTGGTGTAGTTGGTTGCGATTCTGGCGTTAACATCCGCAAAATTGTGGGCGGAATTGTGGGCGGTCAAAATCAGCGTTCTACGCCTGCACCTGCTGTAACTTCTGACCCAAAACCTGTGCCAAAAACATCACAATCTAGTTCCTTAAGTGCTTTGGAACAATCAATTTACGCACAAATAAACGAGTATCGCAAATCGCGTAATTTGCCGCCTTTGACTTTGGATGCTCGCATTAGCGCACAAGCCAAGCTGCACAGCCAAGCAATGGCTAGCGGTAAAGTTCCTTTCAGTCATGACGGATTTGAAGGGCGAGTTAAGGCTATTTCTAAATCGATTAATTATCGCAGCGCGGCTGAAAATGTGGCATTCAATCAAGGTTTTAACGACCCGGCGACTCAAGCTGTGCAAGGTTGGTTAAAGAGTCCCGGTCATTATAAAAATATTGTCGGTGACTTCGATTTAACTGGTGTGAGTGTTGTAAAAAACGCTGAAAACGAGTACTATTTTACACAAATTTTTATCCGCAGTGCGAGATATGGATTATTCTGAAGAAGATTTTCAGGTGTGCGATCGCGATATTTCCGATGCCCTTTTATCTAAGTATCTGCAAGCAGAAGCTGTGGCGGTGGATACGGAAACGATGGGATTGTTGCCGATGCGCGATCGCTTGTGTTTGGTGCAGCTTTTTTGTCCTGGTTTACTGACTGTAATTCGCATTGAAAAAGGGCAAACTGAAGCGCCGAATTTAAAGCAATTAATGACAGCAACGAACGTTGTCAAGGTGTTTCATTTCGCTCGCTTCGATGTCGCCCAATTGCGTCAGAATCTCGGCATCAATGTTGCGCCGATATTCTGCACGAAAATCGGTAGCAAGTTAGCCAGAACTTACACGCAAAAGCACGGTCTGAAAGATGTGGTGCAAGAATTAGAGCAAGTGGAATTGGATAAATCTGCCCAAAGTTCTGACTGGGGAAATGCGGCGAATTTATCTGAGAAACAATTGCGTTATGCTGCTAACGATGTGCGTTATTTGTTAAGCGTCAGAGAGAAATTGATGGCGATGCTGAAACGCGAGGAGCGTTGGGAACTCGCGCAGCAATGTTTTGAGTGTTTACCGACAGTGGTGGCGCTGGATTTATTGCAGTTCAAGGATGTTTTTGAACATTGATTTTTGTCAGTTGTCAGTTGTCAGTTGTTAATAGATTGACGCCTGACCAATGACAACTGACCGAAAAAAGGGCTGTAAAGCCTCCCATTTCAAGGGGAATCATCAAAAAATTTTGACGAATTTCAAGCTCCGCCGTTTCAAGGCGGAGCTAATCTAAAATCCTCTCATCCAAAATCGGGTGACTGCTAGTTAATTGCAGCATATGGAATTGCTTCTACAGGAAAACCTACGGCTTTCCATGCTGCAAGACCGCCTCTTAGTTCGGAAACGTTTATATATCCAGCTGCACGCAGTTTGGCTGCTGCTTCGGCTGTTTCTTCGTCAATTTCGCCGTAGACGTATAAGTCGCGGGTCAATTCGAGACTGGTGCGGGCGCGGTCTACTAATTCGTTGAGGGGTAAGGAGATTGCACCCATGATATGGCTGATGTTGAAGAGGTTGCGATCGCGCACGTCGATTATTGTCAGTGCTGGCTCTCCCCAGTCTAGCCTAGCTTTCAAGTCATAAACGAGCGATCGCGCCTTCAGAGATGCAGGCGTGGGAATCGGATTTGTCAACCGGCTCATAGCGTTTATAATTCTTTATCACGTTAACTGCACTTTAACAACTTCTTTTACGATTTGCAAACTTTTATTGATAAATTGTTTACATTTATAAGTATTTATGCTTAGAGAGTGAGGGGAGAGCGCGATCGCAGCAGGAGCGATCGCAAAAGTTAGTATAAAAACATACATAAATTCGCAAATATGGACATTAAAGCCGCCAGTAACGTATAACGTTGATTGACTCAGTTGGCTTTGCAGGATATTTAAATAATGAAGCTTGCATTCAATCTGCCCCGCGCCCGGACTTTATTGTGTATAGGCGCGTTTTTGCTGACTGTCTTATTGGGGCAGTTTTTCACCACAGCACCCAGTTACGCCCAAAACCAGATTATCGCCGACTCGCCGCCAGTAGAAATCGCGCAAGGATGGCAATATCGATGGGGTGACTCTCCCTTTAATAATGCGGGTGTTCCGATTTGGACTTATGACAAACCCTCAAACAGTGCGTGGAATTCGTTTAAAATTCCGGCAAAGCTAGCAAAGCCAACAGGGGAAAAATTGCTGTGGTTGCGCGTCAAATTACCTTCAGGAAACTGGGAATATCCCACTCTTTATCTGAGTGGTATTCCTTATGGCTTTCAATTTTATCTAGACGATCGACTAATTGCTAAATTTGCGGAAATAGATTCATCAGGTAAACTTCAACAAATTAAAGATAAATTATGGTGGATTATTCCCATAGCGCCAGATTACCAAGGCAAAACTCTGTTTGTAAGGCTTTATGCTGGGGAGAGGAATTCAATTGCGATCGGCAAACCAAAAATTATAGAAATAGGTTCAATTGCAGATATTTTTACAGAAAAATTTAAAACTTATATTCCAAGTTTTGTGGTAGGATTATTCTTTATAATTATCAGCTCATATCCAATTTTATCTGCTTTAAAAAGAAAGAAAATCCAAGCAGGCTTTTGTTTTGGGATACTAGCTTTGTCTTTGGGTATATTTACAACGTTAAACAATGAAATATTTCTGCTCTTCTTTAATTCGTCAAACTTTTATTACCGATACTTAAGCATCGGAAGTTTGCTTTTAATACCTGTAGCTGTATGTGCTTTTTACGAACAAGTTTTTGGGCCAGGATACAAGTTTTTCATTCGGCGTTTGTGGCAAATACATCTAATTTATGCGATGGCAGCATTGTTTTTAGCAGGAAGCCAGACAATTGCTTGGAATTCTGCCATATACAATGGATTTATTTTGATGATAATATCTATATCAATTACATTTATCAGCGCCTTTATAAATGCTTTAAAAGGTAACTTTGAAGCTAGAGTATTTACAGCAGGATACGCTATTTTTTGCGGGACTTGCCTGCGCGATATCTTCAATGGATTGGGCATTATTTATGCAGAGCAACCAATTTATCAATGGGGAATGGTAATTTTTATTATTTTCCTCGCTTTTATTTTAGAACGTCGATTTATAGAAGCAGGAAAACGCCTGCAAGACTATGCCAAAGAATTGGAAACTAATAACGCAACATTGCAGCGAATAGATAAACTCAAAGATGAGTTTTTAGCCAACACATCCCACGAACTTCGCACCCCTCTCAACGGTATTATCGGTATTGCGGAATCGATGATAGATGGTGCGACTGGTAAACTGACATCGCGACAAGTAAACAATCTTTCCATGATTGTATATAGCGGCAAGCGTCTTGCCAACTTGGTAAACGATATCCTAGATTTTTCTAAACTAAAATACAACAATATTATATTGCAAATTAAACCTGTCGATATGCGGGCGATTACAGATGTAGTTTTAGCGCTTTCCGAACCTCTGATCGGGAAAAAATCTTTGCGTTTAGTCAACCAAATACCGACAGATGTACCGACAGTAGACGCCGATGAAAATCGGGTACAACAAATTTTGCAAAACCTGGTTGGCAACGCGATAAAATTTAGCGAAACTGGTGTGGTAGAAGTATCGGCAACAGTGGTTAACGAACATTTAGAAATTGCTGTTTCCGATCCTGGTATTGGTATCCAAGATGATAAATTAGAGCGCATTTTTGAATCTTTTGAACAAGCAGATGGTTCCACGGCGAGGCAATACGGAGGTACAGGTTTGGGATTGGCAGTTACCAAACAGTTAGTGCAGTTACATAGAAGCGAAATTCGAGTTGAGTCAGTTGTTGGCAAAGGTTCAAAATTTAGCTTTACCTTGCCGTTATCTCAGAGTCAAGTGGAGAGAACGGAATCTGTTTTGCCAGCAGTCAATCTAGCCGAAATTCCTGTTACTATTGATGAAGCGATCGTCAGTACGGAAATATCAGCGCCAAACAACGGAGATTACAAAATCCTGATTGTGGATGACGAACCGGTGAATCTTCAGGTATTGGTCAACCATCTATCGCTGCAAAACTATTATTTAGTCCAAGCTTCTAATGGTTTGGAAGCTTTGGCAGCAATTGAAAATGGGTTTTTTCCAGACTTGATATTGCTCGATGTTATGATGCCGAAAATGACCGGGTACGAGGTATGCAAAGCAATTCGCGAGAAGTATCCTCCCAATCAACTGCCAGTGGTGTTTTTGACTGCTAAAGAACAAGCTTCGGATCTGATGGAATGCTTTGGTTCTGGTGCGAATGATTATCTGACCAAACCGATTTCTAAAAATGAATTGCTGGCGCGAATCAAAATTCATATCCAACTAGCGAAAGTAAATATTGCCTACGGTCGCTTTGTCCCGCACGAGTTTCTGCGCTTTTTGAAAAAGGAAAGCATTATAGATGTAAATTTGGGCGACCAAGTGCAGAAAGAAATGACGATTTTATTTTCCGATATCCGTTCGTTTACAACTTTGTCGGAGAATATGTCTCCTAAAGAAAACTTTGATTTTATTAACTCTTACTTGAAAAGGGTGGGGCCGGTGATTCGCAATCATAATGGTTTTATCGATAAATATATTGGCGATGCGATTATGGCGCTTTTTCCGGAAACTGCTGAAGATGCTGTGCAAGCGGCTATTAATATGCAAAGGCAGGTAACGATTTATAATTCTCACCGCCAAAAGAGTGGCTATCCAACTATTGCGATCGGTGTGGGATTGCATACGGGGAATTTAATGCTGGGTACGATTGGAGAGGAACAGCGGATGGAAAGTACGGTGATTTCCGATGCTGTCAATCTTGCCTCTCGTATGGAAGGTTTAACAAAGGTTTATGGTGCGGGTATCGCGATTAGCGAGCAAACTTTGTCTCGCCTGGATGAACCGACAAAGTATAACTGTCGCTTTCTCGGTCGAGTCAGGGTTAAAGGTAAAAAGGCTCCCGTGGCGGTGTTTGAAGTTTACGATGCCGATCCGGAACATTCGATCGAACTAAAGACGGAAACTCGCAGTAAGTTTGAGGAGGGAGTTTATCTTTATCATCAGCAAAAATATACCGAAGCGTGTCAAATCTTCCATTACCTTTTGCAGAAAAATCATCAAGATAAAGCGGTGATGTACTATCTGGAACGCTGCGAGGAGTTGCAAAGTTACGGGATATCCCAGGATGGGGATGGTATCGAAACTTTAAATGAGAAATAACAGGGGTTAGGGGTTAGGGGTTAGGGGTTAGGGATTAGGGGTTAGAACACCGATTTAGTATAGGGCTCTTGTGGATTTATGGGGAAAAATGTTTGTTATGTTACATTTGAGTGCGATGGTGGGTTACGGCACGGCAACTAAATTATTCGTTGAAAGTGCTGAATTATCGCCCGTGCCTAACCCACCCTACGATTAGATAAGTTTCTATTATCACCGCAAAAACGGGAGAGCCACTTTTGACTTTTGACTTTTGTTAGATATTTTCTTTGTTGTTAAAACTGAGATCCCCGACTTCTTGAAGAAGTCGGGGATCTTTAACGATCTTTAACTTTGTACACTACTTGCTTTGGGTGGCTTGATGATTTTTGAGGCGATCGACTACGTTATAGTCATCAGAACCGGGAGGAGTTCTCGATTCGGAAATACCTTCGGTGGGGCCACCTACTGCTTTCCATGCGGCCAAACCGCCTTTGAGTTCGGCAACTTTTTGGAAGCCAGCGGAACGAAGTTGAGAAGCAGCTTGGGAGGTTTGTTCGTCGCTGTCGGCGTAAACGTAGATATCGCGGTTGAAGTCAATGGAGGGTGTGGCGCGTTCTACCAATTCATCCATAGGCATTGTCATCGCACCCATGATATGACCGTCGTTGAAAGTTTCGCGATCGCGCACATCCAAAATTGTAAATGCAGGTTCCCCCCATTCCAAACGAGATTTCAGGTCATGTGCAGAAGATTGGGGTTTGAATCCGGGAGGAGTGGGAGTAACGTTTGGCAACTTACTTTTAGCGGTTTCGATCGCGTCTGAAACCTTGTCTCCGGAGTGTTTGATGTCCTCTGATAATTTTTCTTTAACGGTTTGACCCGCTTCTGAAACCTTGTCGCTAACGTTTTGAATGCCTTGGGAAATGTTATTTTGAGCTTCTTTAGCTTTGTCTGCCATGTTTTCCATGTGTTTATCCTTATTACATCACCTGAAATGTAACAAGCGACTCAAAATCAGCTAATCTTTCTGTAGGGAGATCGCTGCAATTTTCCTTCTTTAGGTACAGTTGAGCTATTTCTACAGATAGGGTTGAGTTAGCTAGCTGAAACTGAAAGCGATTTGTTGGGGTGTGCGATCGGCTGCTGAGTCTCCCAGAAGTCCCATATTTCTGGCGCAGACCTTGGCAAGCGCCGGAAATTGGCGAGAAAATGGTAAGTAGGGTTAACCTGGAATTCAGGGAAGTCAATCCTGAAAAAGTATGATTTTATGCTCAAAAATAAAGAGCCGTCGCCAATCCGCTATATTCTCGTTACGCTGGCTTTACTGGTGGGAGGTTATATTTGGTTTTTTCTGCTGGGAAAGCTTGATTCTTCCCTCACAACTAATGCGCCGACAAAGCCTTCGCCGACAGTGGTAAATAGTCCAAAGATTGCCGCGCCGCCGATTTCAGTTCCGGCTGGTACAAAAATTAATATTGATGGTTCTACCAGTATGGTAACTATCAATCAAAATCTTAAAAAAGCTTTTGAACGGCAATTTAGCGGCACAAGTGTCAACATCCAAGCCAATGGTTCCGATCGCGGCATTCAAAACTTGCTTGATGGCAAAGCAGATATGGCGGCGATTTCGCGTCCGCTGACTGCACAAGAACAGGCGCAAGGTTTGCAAGCGGTGGCGATCGCATCTGATGCTATTGCCTTGGTTGTTGGCATCAATAATTCTTTCACAGGAGGACTGACTTCACAACAACTGGAAGGCATTTTTAAAGGTACGATTACCAATTGGTCGGCAGTTGGCGGTGCGTCACAAAATTTACGGGTAATTAATCGTCCGCAAATTAGCGGCACTCATCAAGTTTTTAAAGAATTGGTGTTAAAAAATGCTAATTTCGGTACGACATCAAACTTTACTACTTTATCCACTGATGCGACAACGCCACTGTTAAGAGCGTTGGGTAATGATGGCATTGGCTATGCTACTTACGCACAACTGGCAAATCAGAAAACCGTGCGTACTATTGCGATTGACGGGGTGCTACCGGATAGTGCCAATTATCCCTATAAACGGACGCTGTTTTATGCTTACAAAAATCCCGCTTCACCGGGAGTAAAAGCACTTTTGAATTACGCGGCTTCACCGCAAGGGAAGCAAGCAATTAGTTCGGAAAATTAAAGAGAGTTTTTATCTATGGAAAACCGATTAAGTCAAGCAGAATTGGCAAAAATAGTGGCGGAAGTGGAAAGACTTTCTCAACGTCAGTCAGAGGAACTTTCTTCAGAACAAGTGCAGGAGATTTTAAGAGAATTGAATCTGCCGCCAGAGTTGCTGGATGAAGCGATAATTCAGTTGCGGCGGCGGGAAGCTTTGTCAGCACAGCAGCAACGAAATCGCTGGATATATGGTGGAGTAGCAGCGGCGGCGATTGTGGCGATCGCATCTACGGGATTTTTTATACAGCAAAATCAACAGGCGATCGCTCGCGTTTCTGCACAACAAGACCGCATCACTTTCGCACAAGATAACGGCGGCAATTTCGCAACAATTAACCGCCAAAGTAACCCCGAAGTTTTCTATCGCGTGACTTTGAAAGATGCACCGATCGGCCAAAAATTATCCCTTGCTTGCGATTGGATTTCTCCCAGCGGTCAAGTGGTGAAACAAAACCGCTATCAAACTCGCCAAATTGATAAATCTGTTTGGAATACTTATTGCCGCAATCAACTGGGAACGGCTGCACCAACGGGAACTTGGAAGGTGCAAATGTCTCTGTCAGGTCGTCCTATTAGCGATGCTTCTTTTGAAGTAAAATAATCGGTATGAAAGGCATCGTACAAAGTTATCAATTTTTAGGATTCTGGGGTTACGGTAAGCAATCGGAATTGGAGGAGTTACTAACCAGAGTTTTCGAGGAAATTTCCAGCCAAATATCTCTGCAAAATTTGAGAATTTATAACACGGAACAAACGGAATACGATTTGATTTCCGATGTTTTCGATTTGTCAAATAGCGCCAAGCCAGAATTATATTCTAGGTTGCGTAATGATGAAATAGGTAATTCGTTTAGCGGCTGTGGAATTTCCGCATCTGGCTTATTTACTTACAAACAATATGACGGTTCGACCTTACCTGATGCTTGGGTAAAGATAGAAGAAAATCACCTAATTTTAGGACGAGAACCTTTCGGACGAGTGCCGTTATTTTGGACAAAAATTGGGCAAATTATCTGGTTTGCTTCGCGATTGGAATTACTTTTACCTTTATTGGAAACGCGACAGGTAAGCATTCCGGGATTGTATGGGTATAGCTGTTTTTCTTACGTTCCCACACCCCTAACGCCGGTGAATGAGGTGTTAGCAGTTCCGGCTGGTACGGAGATAATTTGGTCGAGCAAAAGTGAATCAAAAATTATTTGGCAAACTGGCACAAGAAAATTACACGAGTGGCGAGAAGCTTCGCCAGAAATAAAGGATGAAGAAAAAGCGATCGCACAACTGCAAACCCTCCTAAAAGATGCCATTGACCGCCAAATTACTGACTTAAACGATGAACCGGTTGGTGTATTTCTTTCGGGAGGTTTAGATTCTTCAGTTGTCGCCGCGTTACTCGTTCAAGCCGGAGTAAAGGTTCGCGCCTATACCCTAAATTTTGGTGCGGCGGGGATTCCAGAATATCCTTACGCCGAACAAGTTGCTGAATATTTGAAAATTCCTTTAGTAAAAGTAGATGCCAAACCGCGACAAATTCAAAAAGCACTAATTCCCACGGTAAAAGCATTAGATTTACCGTTTGCAGATGGGGTAACCGTACCTTTATTTCTGTTATCCCAAGCCGCAAGTCAAGAAACTCAGATTATTTTCAACGGTGAAGGAGGCGATCAACTATTTGCGGGATGGACGAATAAACCATTAATTGCCGCTGGAATTTACGAAACCGAACATCCCGATGGGGAACAAACATTCGTGCAGCAATATCTGCGGACATTTCATCGTCTTTGGGGATATGAGGAGCAAATTTATCAGCCAGAATTGTACGCGCAAATTCAACATTTGCAGCCGGAAGATTGGTTGAAAGACGCTCTCAATCCAGTTTTTTACACTTCTTTATTAAATCGCCTGCGCCGCGCCACATTAATGTTGAAAGGAGCGCAAAATATTCATCCGCGTGCCACAAATTTAGGTTTTGCTAATGGATTGAAAGTGCGATCGCCTTTTTGCGACTTACCTTTAGCAGAATGGACATTTCGACTTTCGGGAGAACTTTGCCTCAAGGGTGCTTGCGAGAAATACATCCTCAAAAAAGCGGTAGAAAATTGGTTACCCCCAGAAATTGTGTGGCGACAAAAACGCGGTATGGGAGTTCCCTTAACCTCTTGGTGCTTAAATGAATTATGGCCGCAAATGGGTACTTGGCTCAACCCAGGTAGACTTCGCCAAGAAAACCGCTTTTATCCATATTTGGCAGAAAAAATTGTCGAAGGTAAGCTGGGAGGTGCAATTACCGGACGCCGAATGGGGGAAATTCTCTGGTTGTTGATTATTTGGCAATTATGGCGATCGCAAGTTTTAGGCGAAGCAGCAAACGATAAATCTTGGGATCATCCGTTTTGGTTGCCAAATTGGTTATGGAGGTATAGCAAGCGATGGAAAAATTAGAAGTAATGAGAAACCCTACCCCCAACCCCTCCCCGTCCCACGGGGAGGGGGGAAATGCGGGGGGAAATGCGGGGGGAAAGAGGGAAGAATTTTCTATTTCCCACAATCGATCGCCAATTGCCAATCCTCCTTTTTCTCTTGAATTAGCACACGAGTTATTGAGGACTTACGGTTCGCCGCTTTATGTTTATCAAGGCGATTATTTGCGTCAAACTATTCAGCATATTACTCAAGCAATTCCCTATCCTCGCACTCAGTTTCGCTTTGCTAGCGTGACCAATGGCAATATCGCATTGCTGCAAATTTTTCGGGAATTGGGGTGGGGATTGCACGCCAATACTCCCGGCGATATTTATTTGGGACTTCAAGCGGGATTTTCTGCCGATCGCATTGTTTATAGTGGCAGTAATTTGAATCGCTTTGAGATGGAACAAGTTCTGCACTGGGGAATCAGAACGCTGAATTTAGATAGTCTCGCACAGTTGCAATTGTGCGGCGACATCTATATATATATGCAAAAATTGCTATCATCTTCCACGCTGCGATTGGGATTGCGTTTAAACGAACCCGAATTAACTGGAGAAAGTCGCATCGGAGTTCGTCCGGCTGAATTAGAAGCTGCTGTTGCGATCGCCAGAAATGCGGGATTGAAACTTGGTGGGTTGCATTTTTATCGCGGAACGGGAACGAATGCGACCAAAGCATTTACTCAGGTGATCGATGATGTTATTTCTATTGCACAGCAATTACCCGATTGGGAATATCTAGATTTTGGCGGCGGTTTCGGTTATCCTTATCGTCATGGTGGCGCAGCTTTTGACTGGGAATTGTTTGGTGCGGAATTAACGGAACGCCTGAGTAATTTGGAACGGAAAATCGATTTAGTCATCGAACCGGGACGATCTGCGATCGCGGGATGTGCGACCCTACTTGCTGAAGTGGTTTCTGTGAAATGGCAAGGGGAAAAACAAATCGTTGGTGTTGATACAACTGTCGCCAATCTTTCCGTTCCTTCGGTACATGGGGGATATCGAGAAATTGTGAGTTGTCAGGATAACGCAGAGAAATCACCCCACCCCCGACCCCGACCCGTACTACAGGGAGGGGAGAAAGAAAGACAAAAATTTGTTACCGATGTTTGCGGTAATACGACTTATTCGCGAGATTATTTGGGGAAAAATTGTCTGTTACCTGCTTTAGAAATGGGAGATATCCTAGCAATTTTAGATGTGGGTGCTTATGGTTTTGCTATGTCTTCCCATTTTTTACATCGTCCCAAACCGGCAGAAGTGCTGCTAGAAAATGATAAGCATCGGTTAATTCGCAAGCGAGAAGATTACAGCGTTTTGTTGACGAATCAAGTTTTTGATGTGAGGGAATAGGTAATATGAAATGTATTGCTTGCGGAACTAATAATAGCTTGCGCGATCGCACGCAGAATCGGGGACTCTGTAAGCAGTGTCAGCATCCCTTTGCCTTTGAACCCGCCAATATGAGTGGGGTTAAAATCACCGATCGGTTTTTTGCGGATGCGATCGCCGATATTTCCGCCAACGGCACTTTATTTTTTACCTTTAGGCAGTTGCTTTACATTTTAGATAGGCGAGTCAAAAAAGTAAAAATTGCTGACCTCGAAGACGATAACTTCTTTTTCCCTTTGATTACTTCGCTAATTGCTTTTGCGATTGCTTTTGGTGGGGGATTTTTAAAAGATATAGATTATCCTTTCTTCCTAGCTGCTATTTTTGGTATGGTAGCTTATGGAATTTCTGGTGCAGTCGCGCAAGTGGTGAACCCTGGTGCAGGCGGAACGGTAACGCCAGAACAACTTCAAGAGTGGATTGATACTTGGCAAAAAGTCAATCAACCAATCGAAAAGTTACTGCCAAAACCGCAAGTAGAAAACAACACAAGCACGATAAATAGGGAAATTACTGCATACAGTTTTGACCGAGTTGTGATTTGCGAAAAAGATGCGATCGCGCAACTTCTGATCGCCAATAACTTCCACTTTGAAAATAACTGTGCGGTTTTAAGCGCAAATGGGTATCCGCAAAGCATTTTTAGTACTGTCTTGCAAATGCTACGCCGTAACTCAGAACTAAAAGTTTATATCCTCCACGATGCGAGTCCTCAAGGGATTGGTTTAGTTCGCACTATTCGCACCAGTTCTGATTGGTTTGGCAATCAAACATTACCAATTATTGATGTGGGATTATTACCCCGTCAGTTTTTGTCGCGTTTCAAAGTAGATGTGCGAATTTCTCAAGCTAATGTTGTGCTGGCTAAACAGCTATCCCCGGTAGTTTGGCAAACTTTAACAGACAAAGAAGTGCGCTGGTTACAAGCGGGAAAATTTGTCGAATTAGAATCTTTCACTCCTGACAAAATTCTGAAGATTTTGCATAAAGGAATTGCGATGAGTCAAAATGCTGCTAGTGGCGATCATCTATTTCTAAGCGATGCCGATACAGAATATGTATATAGCGTCGATAATTTTGGTTAAACAATTAGGAGGATAACAAATTATGAAATGTACTCAATGCGGAACCGATAATACTCTCAAAGATCGCACTGCCAATTCCGGACGGTGTAAAAGTTGCAATCATCCCTTTGCTTTTGAACCAACTAGCATGGGAATTATTAAAATCACTGACTCCTTTTTTGCGAAGGCGATCGCAGATATTTCTGCTAACAATACCCTGTTTTTTACACCCAAACAGCTTCTCTACTTTTTAGACCGCCGATTCAAAGGTAAAATTTTATCATCCACGTTGGGTTGTATATTTATATACATAGTTTTAATATTAGTTTCGGGATTATTTTTTGGTAGTTTGCTCATCGGTATTTCTAATAATTTATCATTCGGTTTGCTGCCGATCGTAATTTTAAACATTCTCGTCATAATGGGGGGTATTAACAACAGCCAAGTAGCCACATACAATTACAAAAATCGCCAAAAAAGCGCTAAAGCATTGCGGATTATTGGGGTAATTAATCTAGTATTCGGCATTTTCTTTAGTCTGGCATTTAACTTTTTCCCTTTGTTTGCGATCGCTGTCATCATAGGAATGTTACAAATTTACTTCGGTAATCGCCAAATGACTCGTATTGGCACTTACCAAGTTTTCACATTGCAAAAAACTCAGTTACAAAGTTGGTTAGATCGCTGGCAACAAATCAACGGCAACATCATCAAAATGCTGCCATCTCCCCGCGAGGAAAATACCGTTGTTGCAATTAGTCCTGATGTAACTGCTTACAGTTTCGATCGCTTAGTTGTCTGCGATAGTGCTGTTATTGCACAACTATTGATTGCCAACAACTTTCACTTTGAAAATAACTGTGCCATTCTCAGCATCACTGGATATCCGCAAAACATATTTGCGATCGCAATGCAAATGTTACAGCGAAATCGCGACTTAAAAGTTTTTGCTTTCCACGATTGCAGTCCGCGAGGAATTGGCTTAGTCCATCGCCTCCGTAACAGTCCGAATTGGTTTCAAGATAGCGATATTGTAATTTTTGATGTTGGCTTACTCCCGCGTCAGATTATTCCATCGACGCGGGAAATGTTTATCCTCAATACACCAGAATCAGCGCAAGATGCCAAACAATTAACCGCCGAAATTCGTCAACAACTATCAAAAGAAGAGTTAGAATGGTTAGAAGCAGGTAACTTTGTGGAATTGGAATCTTTCACGCCGCAACGATTGATTCAAGTGTTAAATCGAGGCATTTCTGGCAGTCGCAATTTAGGTAGCGATGATAGCAGTTTGATTCTCGTCGGTGATTCGGATAGTTCTATTTACGTCTCCGAAAGTTTTGGTTAATTTTTCTAATACCGATCGCAAAAAAAGGTAGGTTGGGTTGAGGTAACGAAACCCAACGCCGACCCAATTCTAAAAAAAAGTAGGTTGGGTTGAGGTAACGAAACCCAACACCGACCCAATTCTAAAAAAAAGTAGGTTGGGTTGAGGTAACGAAACCCAACACCGACCCAATTCTAAAAAAAAGTAGGTTGGGTTGAGGTAACGAAACCCAACACCGACGTAGGAAATGTCAAAAGTCAAAATAAACTTTTCTTTTGACTTTTAAATTCTTAATTGTTGGGTTTCGCTATCGCTCAACCCAACCTACAATTTTGATTAATTCAGTCATCGAGCGCTCAACCCAACCCAACCTACAATTTTTATTAATTGTTCGGTCATCGATCGCCATTTCCCCCGTTTACTTGCAACCAAATTTCTAAACTTACCAATAACCACAACTTCACACCGTAGCGACTCCACGTATCGCCTTTATAATTCAACCAGTTTTCGATAACAGATTGGTTGAGATAAGGCGCGATCGCAGCTTTTTTACTCAGCAACAAATCCCGCGCTTCTCGTTGCCAATACTTGCGAAATCCCAATTGCACCGGCACCATCATCCCACTTTTAGGACGATAGAGAATTTTATCCGGAAGCAAATCAAGAACCGCTTGTTTTAACACCGCTTTTTCCTCCACACCCGAAAGCTTATACTCCGGCGGAATTTGCATACTCAAGTCAACCACGCGGCGATCGAATAACGGCGATCGACCTTGCAATCCCGCCGCTTGCGTTAAATTATTCACCTTAGTTAAAATCTGGTCTGCACCCTTAAACTTAATATTCAACGCCATTAACCGATTCAGATAACTAGCAGCCGAATTCAAATCCTCAGAAAATACCCAAGCTGCTGTTTCTACCGCTTGCAAAATTTCCGGTTTGAAAAGTTGCGGTAAATCCGTTGCACATTTTTGAAACGCAATCAGATACGCCTGAAGCGAATCTCGATCGGTCACAGAACCGTACAAACTATTAATCAACATCGGCTGATTTTTTGGCCCCCCAAAACAAGGGTCGCCGCCTTCCCCATTCAAAGTTACTCGCACAAACTCTCGCGCCAATCGTCCGATTAATAAATTGGGAACAGTCAGCGGATCGCCGATAGGATCATCTAAATACGCCATCGTTTCTGGCAACTTTTCCCACATATCGCGGAAAGTAATTGCCAAAATATGATGTTGCGTTTGGCAATGTTCTGCAACTAAACCGGAAAATTCCAACTCGTTCGGACATTCCGCACCAAAATGAATCGAAAATGTGTGAACTGGATGGGTATGGAATTGACGCGCCAAAGCAGTAACAGCACTCGAATCCAATCCGCCGGATAAGAAAACTCCCACAGGTTCGTCTGGCGGTAAATATTCTTGCACAACTTGGTTTAAAAGTGTGCGAAGTCGGTTACCATGCCATACTAAATTTTGTTCGCTGGCAGTAATTTGTTCGGTTAATTGCCAATAAGAATGGATTTTTTCATCTGGTAATTCTACAACTGTTCCCGGACGCAATTCTCGGACTTGTTGCCAAAGCGTTCTTTCTCCCGGTACAAAAGCACAACACAGATAATCTCGCAACGCAACTAAATCTAAATCATTCGATCGATAACTTGCTAAACTTCGCAATTGAGGAGCAATCCAACGAGTCGAACCTGCGCTAGTATAATAGAGAGTGCGTGCGCCAGTAGTATCGCGTCCGAACCACAATTTTTTTTGTTCTCGATCCCAAATTACCAACCCAAACATCCCCACCAACAAGGTGAGACATTCCACACCCCAGCGTTCCCAGAGTTTTTCTACCAGTTCGCGATCGTTTCCCTGCCAATTTGCCGGATCGATACCCAATCGCTGCCATAATTCTAATCGATTACTCAACCAAATATCGCCAATTACCACAAATCGAGAAGTCGGAGACAGCGGCGAATTTTTGGGTAAGATAATGGCAATGCGATCGTCTCGCCACGCCACATCCTCCGTAATAGAATCCACTTTACCCCACGCTACCCGCCAAGTTGGAGAAACTTCCACAACAGGGATATTTGCAGAAGGTCGATCGAACAGCGATTTAGCACCCATCCACAAATCGGTAAATTTCATAAAATTTCGCTCGCTATACTTGCCACATTTGAGATGAACATTGCCAAAACAGCAGACGTAAATTTACCTTTAACCATTACGGAAGTCGGCAAACTCATCAGAAACAATTTGCTGACTTCCCCATCTTTAGTTAAGCATTATCTCGATCGGATCGAAACCTTAAATCCCACCCTCAACGCTTTTATTACTGTAACCGAAAACCAAGCTTTACAAACTGCTGCTATCCTGGATGCCGAATTAAAAGCAGGTAAAGACAGAGGCAAACTGCACGGTATACCTATTGTCATTAAAGATAATATCGATACATCTGGAATCGCAACCACTGTAGGATCGAAAATATTTCGCGATCGCATCCCCGACAGCAACGCTACTATTATAGATAAATTGCGATCGGCGGGAGCGATTTTATTAGGAAAAACCAATTTAAGCGAATTAGCTGCCGACGTTTCCGGTCGCAACATCTTTTTTGGCGATACCCATAATGCCTGGAAACAAAATCATTCTCCCGGCGGTTCTTCTAGCGGGACAGCAAGTGCGATCGCGGCACATCTTTGCTTAGGTGGAATTGGTTCCGATACTGGCGGTTCGATTCGCATTCCTGCTAGTTGGTCGGGGATTGTCGGACTGCGACCCACCTACGGATCGATTAATTTAAATGGGGTTTTCCCTCGCGTTCCCAGCTTCGATACTGTTGGGCCAATGGCGAATTGTGTCGAAGATGCGATAATTTTATGGAATGCGATCGCTAACTCAGATAAAATTTCTCTCTCTGCAACTCAATTGAAAGGTTTGCGCTTAGCAACAATCAAAAACTATTCCTTTCGAGGTGTCGATCCAGAAGTTGCCGAGGCAATTTATCGCTCAATAACTCTCCTCAAAGAACTGCAAGCCGAAATTGTCAATATCGAAGTTCCCTTCTTAGAAAAAGAATTTGATGTCGAGATTTACAACACGATTTGCGACTATGAATTTTATCAAATATTGCAACATTATATCGGCAATCCCGATAACTTTGGTGAAAAAGTACGTAAAGACCTTGAGAAAGGCATGAAAATCACCCAATCTGCTTACGAAAAAGCCCAAGAAATTAAGCGATCGCAAACAGCCAAATTCCTGGAAATCTTCACCCAAATTGATGCTTTGCTCGTTCCGACAACCCCAACAGTCGCCCCACTTCTCACCGCCGATCGCAAAATTTTCCAATTCAGCCGCCGC
Source organism: Aerosakkonema sp. BLCC-F183 (assembly GCF_041929145.1). Taxonomy (NCBI): domain Bacteria; kingdom Bacillati; phylum Cyanobacteriota; class Cyanophyceae; order Aerosakkonematales; family Aerosakkonemataceae; genus Aerosakkonema; species Aerosakkonema sp. BLCC-F183. Next base: position 63,509 of record NZ_JBHFNU010000090.1, read on the forward strand.
TTCATATTACCCTTCAGCTTTACAGGCGTTCCGGCCATTTCCGTACCTTGCGGTTTCTCTCAAAACAGTTTACCGATCGGTTTGCAAATTATTGGCCCTCCCTCCGCAGAAGCTGTAATTCTGAAAGTAGCAGCAGCTTTGGAAAAAGCTATAGCATAATTATGCGCTTTTGTCAAGCTTTTTTATGGGATTTAGGCAGCAAAGCCCAAAAATCCAGTTTCTGCGTCGGTTTTCAGGTTTTAAAAGCAGGATTTGGCATAGAAACCGACTTTATTTGCTCAGTCCTATGCGTCCCTCTTCTGCAAGCAATTTGAGGTGACAGAAAAAAAAATTACCCGAAAGGGTGACAAGTGTCAAGCTCCATGAGTTAGAATGTAGGCATATGACCAAGACCTATACCGAATGTCCCCGAGCCTATCTTCGGGGAATTTATATTTTAGGGGGTACATCAGCGCGATCGACAGTAGAACCCCACCCCCATCCCCTCCCCGTCTACGGGGAGGGGCAAAATTTTTAGTTTTCGTAGGTTGGGTTGACGCTAGAGCGCCAGTCCACTAGAATAAATTGACAAAAACAACGAAATATGTATTATGTAGGGGCGAAGCATTTGGGCGACAATCGATCGCCATCTGCAACAATTTTTATGTCCGTAGGCGATAGCCTGCCGGCAGGCATATGCAACGCCGGAGCCGAGGTCTCTATCCGCATACATATCTATCATGTTTTGTCAACCTCTTTTACTGGACTGGCGCTCTAGGAAACCCAACACTACAATTGTGAGTCGGCGACAGTAGCACCCCACCCCCAGCCCCTCCCCGTCTACGGGGAGGGGCAAAATTTTTAGCTCCCAGGTTTTCAACCTGAGAGCTAGAGCGCCAGTCCAGTAGAATTAATTTACAAATATAACTAAATATGTCTTGTGTAGGGTCTCTCGCATTTGGGCGACAATCGATCGCGATCGGCAACAATTTTTTTATCCAAATGCAACGCCGGAGCCGAGGTTTATATAGGCATACACACCTTAATTCTTTTGTCAATCTCTTTTACTGGACTGGCGCTCTAGGTTTTGAGGTGTAGCCTCGCTTGTGTTAGCAAATTGAGCGCCAACTCAACTTAGCGATCGGCGCGATCGGAGTTAGAATTTTCTTGACTTCCCGCCTTACTTTCCGATTGTGCAGGCGCACTTTTACTCTCAGTTTGTTGCTGTTGAGCGGGAGGAACGGTGATATTAATATTCGGTGCTGAATTAGACGACTCTGGAGAAGATTCTTGACGAGACGGAGCGGCTGAAGGTTGCTGCGGAACGGGAACAACATCCCTAGTTTTATCGATCGTTCTTTCAATAATAGTAGTTTCTTTTTTGCTACTGGGAGTTTGAGGTTGACTGTTATTAGGAACGGGGACAGGCACAATTTGCGTAGCGGGAGCGGTTTGTCTGCTTGGCTCTTGTCGCTGATTGAGGTAGTAGAAAGCACCCCCGGCTAGTCCAGCAAGTAAAGCCAAAGCCAGACCCATCGTTAAACCGGTAGCTGCACTATTATTTTCGCGAGCTATATACCTGTCTTCTGCCATGATGCGTTCGGAATCTCTACCAGTTCGATAACCTTCCCGATAAGCAGCTTCATCAGAAATATTGTTGCTGCTATTAACTGAACTATTGGCATCGCGTCTTGTTTGATTAGACATAGGTATTGCTAGACCTCATTTAGAATTGAGACAATCTTTTCTTATCAGGTCTAAACTAACCGTTCCGTTCGGTCAAACCAATCTGTCTTGGGAAGGTATTTGCAGATACATTTAAATCAAACCTATGGATTAAGCCATCTTTCTTTAGATTTATACCAACAGAATTATAACGAATTGCATATCAGCGATCTCGTGTCCAATAGCATCGGTCGCCTAAAAAATCCCTTTCTTATCTGCGTTCATCTGCGTTTATCTGCTTACATCTGCGGTAGAAATTTAACCCCTAATACCCACAGATAATCTTTCGTATCGCTCATATACTACCAATGCCACCAGAAATAATATTATTTATTTTTTTACCGCAGATTAACGCAGATTAAGGGTGTACCGCAAGCGATTGCAATCTGCTGTGACGCGCTGCGCTAACTCTACCTCTTACTTAAATAACCTTCCCGCACCAAAGGCAACACATTTCGCCCTACATTTTCGCACTCTTCCAAATGTGGATAACCAGATAGAATAAAAACTGTAATTCCCAGTTCGATATATTGCAAAAGTCGATCTGCTACTTGCTGGTAACTGCCAACAATTGCCATTCCCGCACCGCTTCTCACCACCGAAACACCAGCCCACAACAAAGGTTCAACATACCAATCTTCATCAGCGCTACCTCGCAATTCCCACTGACGACTTTGACCGACACTTTCTCGCTTGGTATTTGGAAATTCCTGGCGGCGGGCTTTTTCCAACACTTCCGGACGCACAAACTTGAGCATTTCGCGGGCAGTTTCTTTTGCTTGAGCTTCTGTCTCTCTCGCAATTATATTAATTCTCAACCCATATCTGACAGCATTTTCCCGCTGATTTGCTGCTACTAATTGTCGCATATTGCTGATGCGATCGCCTATTTGTTGCAGTGTTTCCCCCCACATCAAATATACATCCGCCCATTCAGCCCCAACCTGTTGCGCCATCTCGCTCGCACCGCCAAAATAAAACAATGGCCCTCCCGGTTGCACGGGCAAACTTTCTAATCGAGTTTGCTTGAGTTTGTAGAATTCACCTTCATAATCAAAAGCATTTGTACTCGACCACAACTGACGGCAAATTTGCATAAATTCGCGAGTGCGACGATAACGCGCATCCCGATCCAAATAATCGCCGTACATCGCTTGTTCGATCGGTCGTCCACCCGTCACAATATTGAGGGAGAGACGACCGTTACTGATGCGATCGAGAGTTGCTGCCATCTTTGCTAAAATGGGAGCCGAGTAAAACCCCGGTCGCACAGCTACCATTGCCCCCGCCTGAGTCGTCAGCGCCAACGTAGCTGAAGCTAAAGTCCAAGCTTCGAGAATGTGGTGATCAAAACCCATTCCTATCAGCAATTGTCGAAATCCAAATCGCTCAGCCGCCTGGAAAATCTCCACAGTATACTCCAGGCTGGGAGGACGTTCCCAAGTCGGTAAACCTAATTGACACTCCCCCGCTCTCGCTAACACTATAACGGGGGATTCTTGTTTCACAGATCAACGCTTTTTAGCAGAATTACTAACGAGACTTACTTGCTCTCCACAAGCTTGAAATTCCGATTGCCCATCGGTATATGTTGATAGAATCCTAATCCCCTCTTCCCTCAAATTTTTCGTCGCATTCCCATCCCTATCGTGAT